>JBILAR010000073.1:0-16864 GCA_044354115.1 Pseudomonas sp.
CCCACACTCGGTCGCCCTCATGCCGTTGCGCTTTGCTTCATTCGCTGTGGCCAGCTTAAGAGAGGACTTTCACCTCTAGGATGACGCCCATGCTGGGCGCACAAGTAACTCGCCGAGGGGCGAAACCATAACCAACAGCCAATACCAAAGCGACGTTTGAGCACATGCCTTGAGGCTAACCATTCGCAGCGATATACCCGCTCGAAGTCTGATGTGCGGCGTGCTGAATTACGCGGGTTGCACCAACCCTACGTTTCTATGCCAATCCCGTATTGCCGTATTGATGGTGACCGGCTGCGAGCGGGCAGTTCCTTGACGGCCGCGACCAGATTGATCCACCTCAGCTAGGCTGTACGGTGTGCGCCTCTGAGATGGCGCTAATTAGCCGCGCAGGCCCATGCCTGCAAGCAGATGTTTAACCGAGGAGTCGCCATGCACAGATATTTCGCTCTATCACTGGCCAGTGCCGCCCTGCTGCTGGCCGGCTGCAGCACCAGCCCCAGCTCACCCGCTAATGCGCCGCTGAGTAACGCGCCCATGGCCAGTTGCAAGGTCAGCAGCCAAGCGGAAATTGCCGGGCTGTTCGAGCGTTGGAATAAGTCGCTGATCAGCGCCGACCCGCAGCAAGTGCTGAGCAATTACGCCACAGACTCGGTGTTGCTGCCCACCCTATCCAACGTGCCGCGCCTGACCCCGGCGGCCAAAGAGGATTACTTCGAGCACTTTTTGCATAACCGGCCGTCCGGCAAGATCGACTCACGGACCATCCAACTGGGCTGCAACAGTGCGGTGGATATTGGCCTGTACACCTTCACCTTCGCGAAAACCGGCGCTGTGGTGCATGCCCGTTATACCTACACCTATGTGTGGGATGGCCAGCAATGGCTGATCAGCAGCCATCACTCCTCCGGTATGCCGGAGAAGTGATGGGCTAAGGCGTTAAGCCAGCAAAGCGGCCTGCTCAGCCAGCAACTGCGCGAAGGCGGCGGCTGGCAGTGCCGGGCTGATCAGGTAGCCCTGAATTTCGTCGCAGTGCTGGCTTTTGAGAAAGTCCAATTGCACTTGGCTCTCGACCCCTTCGGCCACCACTTGCAGCCCCAGCCCGTGGGCCATGGCAATGATGGCGCGGGTGATAGCGGCGTCTTCCGGGTTGGTGCCTAAATCGCGGATAAAACTCTGGTCGATCTTCACGTAGTGCACGGGGAAGCGCTTGAGGTAACTCAGCGAGGAGTAGCCAGTGCCAAAGTCATCAATCGCCAGCTTGACCCCCAAGCTACGCAGTTGCTGACAGGTGGCGATCACGCTCTCGACGTTGTCCAGCAGCAGGCTCTCGGTCAGTTCCAGCTCCAACAGGCGCGGCGGCAGCTCGGTTTCTTCCAGCACTTGACGCACCAAGCTGGTGAGGTTGCCTTGGCGCAGTTGCTGCGCGGACAAGTTGACCGATACCCGCACCTCGGCCACCCCACTCACCTGCCACGCGCGCGCTTGCCGACAAGCCTCGCGCAGCACAAATTCGCCAATCGCACCGATCAAGCCAGTCTCTTCGGCCAGGCCGATAAAGTCGCCGGGCGGCACCAAACCCATCTCCGGATGCCGCCAACGCACCAGCGCCTCGGCGGAACTTAGGCTGTCATCAGCCAGACACAGCTTGGGCTGGTAGAACACCTCCAGCTGGCCCTCGGTAATCGCCTTGCGCAGCTGAGTTTCCAGCTGCAAGCGTTCGAGGGTGCAGGCTTGCAGGTTGTCGGTGAAAAACTGGAAGGTGTTGCCACCCAGATGTTTGGCGTGCTGCACGGCCATATTCGCCTGGCTGAGCAGGGTGGAGATCTCCCGCGCGTTGTCGGGCAGCAAGCTGATACCGATAGAGGCGCTGACCACCAGTTCCTGGCCGCCAACGGTAATCGGCTGGCGCAACTTGCTCAGCAGCCGGCTGGCCATGCGCGCCAAACTCGACAAACTGCCGAAGCCGTCGAGCAGCACGGCGAACTCATCGCCGGACAAACGCGCCAAGGTATGCGCCTCGGGCACGCTCTGGTTGATGCGCTTGCTCATTTGCCGCAACAGTTGATCGGCCAGCTCATGCCCGAGACTGTCATTCAGCAGCTTGAAGCGATCCAAGTCGATGTGCAGCAAAGCTAGGCTTTTGCCGGTTTGCCGGGAACGCTGGCCGGCCTCGTGCAGGCGCTCCTTGAATAAGGTGCGGTTGGCCAGCCCGGTCAGTTCGTCATAGTTAGACAGGTAGCGCAGACGCTCTTCGGCGTCGCGGCGGGCGGTTAAGTCGACGAAAAAACCCACGGTATGGCTGACCCGGCCTTGCGCGTCGCGGATCATGCTCAGTTGCAGCCATTGCGGGTACAGCTCGCCATTTTTGCGGCTTTCCAGCAACTCGCCCTGCCAGTGGCCCTCGCGCTCCAACTCCAGCGCGATCAAGCCGTATTGCCGGCGAGCATCGCTGCCGTGGATAAAACTGCCGATGTGGTGGCCGAGCAACTCCTCGCGGGCATAGCCGGTCACCGCAGTCAGCGCTTGATTAACCGCCACTACCCGGTTGTCCGGGTCGAGAATGACAATTCCTTGGCTGGCGGCCTCGAACACAGTGGCGGCCAAGCGTTGTTCTTCTTCGCGGCCTTTGCGCTCGGTAATGTCGCGTCGGGTGCCGAGCATGCGCACCACCCGCCCCTGCGCATCACGCTCCACCGCCCGGCCACGGTCTTCAACCCAGACCCAGCGGCCATCCACATGCTGCACCCGGTACTCCACCGCATAACCTTCGGTGCGGCCTTTTAGGTGTTCGATCATTTCGGCACGCAGCAGCGGCAGATCATCGGGATGCACGCGCGGTTTAAGGTCGCCGAGCATGCTGGTCACGGCCTCCGGCTGCAGGCCAAACAGCTCAAACAATTGCGAATGGTGTAGGGCATCGCTGCTCACGTTCCAGTCCCATAGCCCCAGCTCACTGGCCTCCAGCGCCAGCGCCAAACGCGCCTCGCTCTTGCCCAAGGCAAAGGTGGTGTCGTCCAGCTCTAGGGTGCGCTGGGCCACGCGCATTTCTAAATCACCATGGGCGCCACGCAGGTCGCGCTCGGCACGGCGGCGCTGCTCAACTTCGCGGGCCAACTGTTGGTTCAGGCTGTCGGCCTGTTGCTTGGCGTATTCAAGGTTGCCGATCAGCGTTTGATTGGCCGCGCGTTGCTGCTGACTGCGGCGGATCAGCCGATTAACTTGGCCGGTAACCACCAGCAGGGTCACCGATAGAATCAGCCCGAGCACGCCCCAACTTTGCTGACGCGGGTCGTGACTGAACAACATGATGGCCAAAAACGGCAATACGCACGGCAGGGTAAAGGTTAAAAACGCCGGCCAACTAACTGCATAGGCAACGCTGGCGGAGAGAATGGCGGCGGCGATCAGCCCGTACACCAAGGCTTGCTGCTGCATGGCGCCGGGCGGCACCAGCGCCACCTCGGCAAACGCCAAGGTCAGCCCCGACAGCGCCGCGCCAAACAAAAACATCCGCCGCCAATGCGGGTTGGCCTGCTTAGACGGCAAGGCGGCATTAAAAGCGCTGACCTGAATCAACCGCAGCACCGCCAGCAGCACCAGCCACACCAACCAACCCGACAGACGCACGGCGTTTTCCGGGCTCCAGAGCAAATACGCGCAGGCCAAACCGCTGAGTAACATAAACAAGGTTGGCACTTGCGAGCCCTGATACAGCAAGCGTGTGCGCTCGACCGCCAGTTCGGCCGCCGCCGACAAGCGTAATTCAGGTTCGGCGGGGCTGAGCGGGGTAACCGGTGCGGAGGGTTTGGACGAACTCATCGGCGCTTTCTAGTCATTAATTGTCTGTCATTGACCGAGCATATCCCGAGGCCGCGCCTCGACTAAAGATTTTTCTAACTGTGACCGAGTATTCAGCCCCGACCTTTAGATCGGGGCCGCGCCTATTAAGTCCCTCGCCCACGGACCGCTCACGGCGCCTAACGCGCCGCCCCGTCAGCCCGGTTTGCCGCAGCCGGCCGCACTCCTTAGAATGCTCGCCATGCATGATGACCTCTCCCCCCTGTTAAATTCGCTCAACGACGCACAACGCCAGGCTGTCGCAGCCCCGCTTGGCCGTCAGTTGGTTCTCGCCGGTGCTGGTTCGGGTAAAACCCGCGTTCTGGTGCACCGCATCGCCTGGTTGGTGGCGGTGGAACACGCCTCGCTGCACTCGGTGTTGTCGGTGACCTTCACCAACAAGGCCGCCGCCGAGATGCGCCAGCGCATCGAGCAGCTGATGCACGTCAGCCCGCAGGGCATGTGGGTCGGCACCTTTCACGGGCTGGCACACCGACTGCTGCGCGCGCACTGGCAAGAAGCCGGGCTGACGGAGAACTTTCAGATTCTCGACAGCGACGACCAGCTGCGCTTGGTTAAGCGGGTGATCCGCGAGCTGGGCTTAGACGACAACCAGTGGCCGGCCAAGCAGTCGCAGTGGTTTATCAACGGGCAGAAAGACGAAGGCTTGCGGCCCAAGCATATCCAGCCGGCCGGTGACTTGTTTTTGGCCACCCAGCTGAGCATCTACACGGCATACGAGGCAGCCTGTGCCCGCGCCGGCTTGATCGATTTTGCCGAGTTGTTGCTGCGCGCCCTCGACCTGTGGCGCGACAATCCCGGCTTGCTCAACCATTACCAGCGGCGCTTCCGGCATGTGTTAGTCGACGAGTTCCAGGACACCAACGCGGTGCAATATGCCTGGCTGCGGATGCTCGCCCAAGGCGGCGACAGCCTGATGGTGGTCGGTGACGATGACCAGTCGATCTACGGCTGGCGCGGCGCCAAAATCGAGAACATGCACCAGTACAGCCGCGACTTTGCCGATGCCGTGACCATTCGCCTGGAGCAAAACTACCGCTCCACGGCCGGCATCCTCAAGGCCGCTAACGCCTTGATCGCCCACAACCAAGGGCGTTTGGGCAAAGAGCTGCGCACCGACGCCGGCGACGGCGAGCCGATCAGCCTGTATTCGGCCTTCAACGAATACGACGAAGCCCGCTATGTAGTCGAATGCATCCAGAGCGCCCACAAAGACGGTTTGGCCCGCGCCGACATCGCCATTTTGTACCGCTCCAACGCCCAGTCGCGGATTCTCGAAGAAGCCTTGCTGCGCGAGGTAATTCCCTACCGCATCTACGGCGGTCAGCGGTTCTTCGAGCGCGCCGAAATCAAAAACGCCATGGCCTACCTGCGCCTGCTCTCGCAGCCGGGTAACGATGCCGCGTTGGAACGGGTGATTAACGTGCCGGCCCGCGGCATCGGCGAGAAAACCGTCGAAACCATTCGCCAACAGGCGCGCGCCGCCGACTTGTCGATGTGGGCCGCCTGCCAATTGCTGGTGGCCAACAAAGGCCTGCCGCCAAGGGCGACTGCCGCTGTGGCGGGCTTTCTCGAAACCGTCGCGCTGCTGACCGCCAAGGCGCTGGAAATGCCGCTGGGGCTGATGACCCAAACGGTGATCGAGCAATCGGGGCTGCTGGCCTATCACCGGGAAGAAAAAGGCGAGAAAGCCCAGGCCCGAGTGGAAAACTTGGAAGAGTTGGTCAGCGCCGCGCGCAACTTCGAGAACGCCGAAATTCAGGAAGAAACCACCCTGCTGGCAGCCTTCCTCGACCACGCTTCCTTGGAGGCCGGCGACACCCAAGCCGCCGAGCATGAGGACAGCGTGCAGTTGATGACTCTGCACAGCGCCAAGGGTCTGGAGTTTCCGCTGGTGTTCTTGGTCGGCATGGAAGAAGGCCTGTTCCCGCACAAGATGAGTTTGGAAGAGCCCGGTCGCCTCGAAGAAGAGCGCCGTCTGGCCTATGTCGGCATCACCCGGGCCATGCGCCGGCTGGTCATCAGCTACGCGGAAACCCGCCGGCTGTATGGCACCGAGACCCGCAACAAGGTCTCGCGCTTCGTGCGTGAGATTCCCGAGGGGCTGATTCAGGAAGTGCGCCTGAACAACAGCGTCAGCCGCCCGTTCGCCGCCCCACGCAACCAGAGCATGAACGACAGCCATCTATTTGCCGGCAGTCAGGTGCCAGAAACCGACTTCCGCCTCGGCCAGTCGGTACGCCACTCGCTGTTCGGCGATGGGGTCATCCTCAACTTCGAAGGCGCAGGCGCGCAGGCGCGGGTGCAGGTAAACTTTGCCAACGAGGGGACTAAATGGCTGATGCTCGGGTTTGCCAAGCTAGAGGCTGTGTAATCCGCATTTAGCTGGCTGCCACGCCATTGCAAGGCGCTGTACCTGTTAGCTGTTGGTGCAAAACGTAGGGTGGGCTTCAGCCCACCAAGATTGCGGCGTTCAGGGGTGGTGGGCTGAAGCCCACCCTACAAAACTTAACTCAATGCCACACCGGGCCAAGCCCAAGGACAGGGATGTGCGTACTTATTTACTGCTGGTCGCCGTACTGCTGAGCATCAGCGGCTGCGCCGAAAAAGAATTTAGCGTAAGCCACTACACCGTCGAGCATATGGGCTGGAACGCCGGCCCCTCAACCACCCACGAAACCCGCCTGCAATATGCCGGCAGCACCATCGACGCCGGCGACTTGGCCGAATTGATCGAGCCCGATACCGACGAGCGCCTCGGTATGCAATTGTTCGACGCAACCACCCTCGACCAACAAAATGCCCTGACCCTATTTAATCGCGGCAGCGGCAAGGATTATGAGCTGGCCCATCTGTCGATGCAGGGCAACCAGTTGCAAGCCAAGGTGCTGCTCAAAGACCTACCCAACAGCTGGTTCACCGATGCCCGGCGGCCCGGCTGGATTGCCCTAGCAGGTGAGCGCAACCTGTATATGATCCAGCGCCAGCCGTTGCGGGTGGTCGACATTGGCATCGGCGCACTGCTCGATATCCAAGGCGACACCGCGTTACTCGCCGACACGCCCTGGGGCACCGATGCAGAGCAGAATCCAGCCCCACGGGTGCGCGCCGTTGACCTCAACAGCGGCAAGCAACTGAGCGAACTGCGCTTAGACGCGGGCTGCTTTGTGCTGCCCGACTTTGAATTTAGCCATCCGCGCCTGTACGGCATACTCGGCAGCTCAACGAACGAGCGCTTGGAGTTTGTCGATGGCCCGGCGTGGTTCGCAACCAACCTGCAACTACTGCCCGGCGGCGAACTCAAACTGCGCGCCGAGCAACAGCTGCCCAGACCCGATCCCAAGCTCTGGGGCATTACCTTGCGGCAGATCGATCACGGCCGCCAACCGCGCAGCTTCGAGAGCCTCGGCTGGGCCAGCGGCCCGAGTGTGGAGAGCTTCGACGACAGCATCGACATCACCGCCAGGGACTGCAGTGCGATTAACCCTAATCCCTACCAACATCCCAATGCCAAACCCTAAGCGCGCGAAAGCATGCTCGCCGACGATCTCTGTCTCGGCGACCAGCACCCCGAAGTGGCCGCCAGTGAGCGGGCCAAGCGTTGCCTGCTGCCCGTACAGCAACGCAGCCTAGCCAAGGGCAGCAACTGGGAATTGCAGGAACTGCGCTACGACTACCGCCCCAGCGGCGCAGATGCCAAGCCCCAAGTGCAGGCACAACTGCTCTACCAACTGAGTAAAAATGGCCACAACTACCGCTACTTCAAGGACGCTTCGGGCGGTAGTGAAGAACGCGCCATCCGTGAAGTGAGCGTGCTCGGGCACAACGATGTATTAGTCAAAACCCGTGGCGACGGCCCTTACGACCTGTGGCGCTTGCACAGCGATGCCAGCGGCCAATTGCAGTTTGAAAATCTACTCGAGAGCGAGCCTTACCCGGCCAGCCCGTTTGACCCGAGCCTGTCGGGCTGGGTGTATCTGCGCAGCTACGGCTTACTGTTTCGCCAGCAACCCTTTAGCGCCATTTCGGTGGGCAATCAGTTGCTGGATATTCGCCATGACTGGTTTTATCGGCTGTACGTCGATGACCAGCAGGGCAATTTGCACCTGATCGCCACTCCGCTGAGCAACTCCAAGCAAAAATTTGCCGACGCACCGACGCTGAGCATCAATAGCCGCTGCATGCGCACCCGCGACAGTCATTGGGAGTTCACAGTGCCGCCGGTCAACGCCACGCTGGCCGAATCCGCCCTGTGGTTGCAGCGCAATTTCAACCTCAGTGACGACCCGAAAATCCCCCCCACGCTACGCACCGACAACCAATTGCAATTGCAACCGGGCTGCGACCCGAGCGCCACGCAATAACCGCCTGACTGGCCGGCCAAACACCCCCGCTCCGAGCGCGCGCAGGGCGGGTAAAAATAAATTCGTCGCGCGTGCATCCATATTCGCCGCTGTTGCGTATCTGAATGACTGATGAGCGAGTTGCTGACCACCAGCACTCGAATTTAGTCTGGAGGATTCATGCACAACGCACACCGGCCAACCACAAGAAACCTATCTCTACCCCTCGCCAGCGCGGCCTTGAGCCTGCTCTTTGCCAGTAATATGGCGCTAGCCGAGAGCAGCCACAGCAGCAAATTGCTGCTGACCGGCGGCGTGTCGCAAATCGAAGGCGCTGCCGGCGGCGGTTTAACCCCTTGGGCGGTGATCGGCGGCTACGGCACCGGCGAGGAAATCGGCGCCAGCCTGCATTACTCGTATGCCGATGCCCAAGACTTTGCCTTGAGCAGCAAAGGTCTGACCCTGGGTTTATATGACCGAGTTGAACTGTCGCTCGCCGAGCAGCGATTCAATGTCAGTGAGTTAAACGGCGCCTTAGGCGGCTTATTGGGCACCGGCGATATTAAGCAAACCATCGTCGGCGCCAAAGTGCGCCTAGCTGGCGAAGCGGTGCTGGATCAAGATACTTGGATGCCGCAAATCGCCGCCGGCGTGCAATACAAGAACAACCAAGAAGAAAAACTGGTTAAGTTTCTCGGCGCCAAAGATGACACCGGCGTCGATTACTACCTATCGGCCACTAAACTCTTTATCGGCCAAAGCTTATTGGTTAACGGCACCCTGCGCATGACCAAAGCCAACCAACTGGGGATTCTCGGTTTTGGCAGCGAAGACAACAACAGTTACAAGCCGCAACTCGAATTATCCACCGCCTATTTGTTGTCGCGCAACTTAACCGTTGGCGCCGAATATCGCATGAAGCCGGACAACTTAAACAAAAGTAATTTACCCAACGGCACCTTAGCCGAAGACGATTGGTGGGATGTATTTGTCGCCTACGCGCCGACTAAAAATGTCTCAGTAACTGCCGCCTACGTTAATTTGGGCAATATCGTTGATGGCAATAAGCTCGGACTGCGCGGCTTCTCCGATCAACAAGCAACTTATCTGTCCGTGCAACTCGGTTTCTAATTAATAAGCGTCTAACCACTATTAAAGGAATTTCACCATGCGTTCATTATTGACTCAGCTCGTCACTCGCCAGCGGCAATTCTACAGTTTGCTGTTCACCGCCCTGCTCGCACTTACAAGCGTACAAGCGCACGCCGAGCAAACCGATTTCGAGAAATTTGGCGGTAAACCCGGCTTAGTGCTGATTGTCGATGACATGATGCTTAACTTGATTGCCGCGCCGCTGACCAAACCGTTTTTCGATAACCCGAAAAAAGACTTTATTAAGTTTATGTTGGTTGAACAATTCTGCGACCTACTCGACGGCGGCTGCAAATATCCTGGCCGTGACATGAAAAGCACCCATGCCAAGTTTAAAGTGGGTCGCGCCGAATTTAACTCGCTGGTTGAATCGCTACAAATCGCAATGGATAAACATGACGTGCCCTTTACTGCGCAAAATCAGTTATTGGCGAAGCTAGCGCCTATGTACCGCGACGTTGAGGCCGGCAGCGGGCCAGTCCCAACATCTGCCAGCAGCGCTAAGTAACAGCGAAGCGGGCAACCATCGATAGTCACTCGTCATTGCCCGCCACCTAACTACACTGCAGCTACCTTAGGGTTGAAACATATAGTCTAATAGCGCCACACCACTGAGCCTACCCGCCCATGAATGATGACGTCCTACGCCGGCAACACCTCAGCGATCTGCTGACGGCGGTTGCGCAACAAGACCGGCAAGCCTTTGACGCGCTCTATCGACTGACCTCGGCAAAACTCTTCGGCATTTGTGCGCGCATGCTCAGCCAGCGCAGTGACGCCGAAGATGCGCTGCAAGAGGCCTATGTAGTGGTCTGGCGCAAAGCTAATTTATTTGACGCAAAAATCGCCAGTCCTATTACCTGGTTGGCCATGATTGCGCGCAATAAGTGTATCGATCGCCTGCGCACCGGTGGCGTTGAACGCAACCAAGAACCACTTGAGTCAGCCGACGCACTGCTTGCCCATGAGCCCGCCGACCCCCTAGAGCTAGACAGCGATCGCCGCCGCCTCGACCACTGCCTGACGACGCTGGCGGATAACCACCAAGGGTTAATCCGCACCGCGTTCCTCGATGGCTGCACTTATGACGAACTGGCAAACCGCCAAGGCGTGCCCTTGGGCACCATGAAAAGCTGGATTCGCCGGGGCCTACTGCGCCTCAAGGCTTGCTTAGAACAATGAACAGCATCGACAGCCTTAACCCGCAAGAGCTTGAACTGCGCATTGCCGAATATGTGTTGGGCGTGCTGGATGCCACCGAGCGTGCCGAAGTGACCGAGTTAGTTGCCCGCAACCCAGACTACGCGGCGCACCTAAACGCCTGGCAACAGCGTCTCGGCCCAATGGCTGAGGAGTACGACGCACTCGAGGCGCCGAGTTTTATCTGGTCGCGTATCACCCACGAACTGCAGTTGGCGCTGCCGGCCACCCCAGCGGCTAAGCCGATAACGCCGAGCAGTGGCTTCTGGAGCAGCTTGGCGGTGTGGCGCGGCCTAACAGCCGGTGCCCTGGCCGCCAGTTTGATCTTGGCGGGCGTGTTAGTTGTGCAGCCTAAACCCGCCAGTTATAGCGCCCCGCTGACCGCCGCCTTGCAGCTCGAGAATGGCGCGGCCCTGTACACCGCCACCGTCGATGCGCAGCGCCAACGCATCGTGATCATTCCCGCCGCCGCCATTGCGCTCGATGGCCGAGTAGCCGAACTGTGGTTTATCAGCCCCGGCGCGGCCCCGCGCTCGCTGGGCTTGCTGGATGCAGAGCAACCGATGAGCGTGGCAATACCTGCGGACCTACAACAGCTGGTGAACCCAAGTACGGTGTTTGCTATCTCGCTTGAGCCGGCTGGCGGCTCACCGACGCAACAACCGAGCGGTCCAGTAGTGGCGAAAGGACAAATTTTTAGCCTCTGATGCATCCGTGGCGCAATCCACTGCGTAGCTTTAGTACCCCACTGATTGGGGCCACTTAAATTACGGAGCTAGACGATGAAATTGGTTCGCCACGCACTTGCTACTGCTTGTTTCTCATTGGCCATCGGCGCCGCATTGCCAGCCTTCGCCGTCGATTCGGTACTGGTTGGCGGCGCCCCTATGTACCCGAACAAAACCATCGTTGAAAACGCCGTTAACTCTAAGGATCACACCACCTTGGTCGCCGCCGTTAAAGCCGCCAGCTTGGTCGACACCCTTAACAGCAAAGGCCCTTTTACCGTGTTCGCGCCAACCAATGCGGCCTTCGCCGCACTGCCAGCCGGCACCGTTGAAAGCTTGGTAAAACCTGAAAACAAAGCCACCCTCACCACCATCCTGACCTACCACGTAGTGGCCGGCAGCCACACTGCCAAAGACTTAATGGCCGCAGCCACTAAAGACGGCGGCAAGACCATGCTGACCACCGTACAAGGCGAAAACCTCACCGTCAGCTATAACGGCAAACTGCTGAACGTAACGGACAGCAAAGGCTCAAACTCAGCCATTACTATCGCCGACGTGATGCAGTCCAATGGTGTGATCCACGTAGTCGACAAGGTCTTACTGCCTTAAGCGCACAGCGCTAGGCGTCGGCTGCAGGGCGCTCTCAGGTTCCCGCGACTGTTCAATGCCCTCACTCATAGCGCCCGCAAAGCTCAGGCTTTGCGGCGCCCTATCCTAGAGCTAAAAGCCTGCGTAGCATTCTGTTCCTGACTCCCTCGCAACCAAGCGTTAACCCCCCTGCCAGCAACTCCCACCAGACCTGCTTAACTGCTAGCTATACGTCCACCCCGCCTAGCTGCCCGCCATAGGTTGCGGCCTGCGGTGTTACCGGAGCCTGTGCCGTTTATGCCAGCTATCCATGCCTCCAGACTGTCCATATTGGGCAAAATCATCTTACTGGCCGCCGCCTATGTGCTCGCTGGGCGCTTGGCGCTGTTGCTGGCCATCCCTCCGGGCTTTGTCAGTGCGATATTTCCGCCGGTGGGCATCGCCTTGGCCGCTGTGCTGATCTGGGGTTATCCGCTGCTGCTTGGGGTATTTATTGGTTCTACGCTGCTCAATTTGAGCATCGGTGGGCCGCTGAGCTGGCTCGGTTTGGCCGTCGCCGGCGGCATCGCCTTAGGCACCACACTGCAATGCCTGTCGGCCTGCTGGCTAATTAAGCGCTTGGTGGGTTTCCCCAATCCGCTCACCGAGGAACGCAGTATTTTCCTCTTGCTGCTGATTGGCGGCCCATTGACCTGCATGCTCAGCGCCAGCGGCGGCGTGGCGAGCCTGTATCTCAGCCAACTCATCAGCGCCACGCAGATCCCGGCCAGCTGGTTAACCTGGTGGGTTGGCGACAGCATCGGGGTGCTGATTGCCACGCCACTGATGTTTATTTTGTTTGCCCAGCCGCGCCCGCTGTGGCGCAGCCGTATCGGCAACGTCGGCCTGCCGTTGTTAATCAGTTGCAGCATCATGGTGCTGGTGTTTATCCGCGCCAGCCATGCCGAAGAGCAGCACCTGCGCGAGCGTTTTCATCAACAGAGCAAGCTGATAGCCGGTGCGATCAAGACCCGTTTCGAGCTGAACAGCCGCTCGGTGCAGTCGATTGAGCGCTTATTTGCCGCCTCGCAGCAGGTTAGCCGGCAAGAGTTTTCCGCCTTTGTCGGTAATTTACCCAGCCTGTACCCCGGCGTGCGCGCGCTCGGCTGGAACCTAATGGTCAAGCATGAGCAACGCGCCAGCTATGAGGCGGCAATGCTCGCGCAGGGCTTTGCCGATTTTCACATCACCGAACGCAACGCCAGCGGCAATTTTATCCGCGCAGGCGTGCGTGAGCGTTACGCCCCGGTCACCTACATAGTGCCGCTGGCCGATAACGCCCGCGCCCTCGGCTACGACATAGCCTCCGAGCCGCTGCGCCAGCAAACCCTGCAGCGCGCCCGCGACAGCGGCGAGTTAGCCATGACCGCTCCCATCACCTTGGTTCAAGACATGCAACAAGAGCCCGGCGTGCTGTTGTTTTACCCGGTTTTCCAAAACCCCACGGAGCCCACCGACGCCGCCAGCCGCAAGCACGCGCTGCACGGTTATGCCACCGCAGTAGTACGCATCAGCGAGCTGCTAGACGCTGCCGTAAGTGACTATTCACGCACCGACTTTCAGCTGCAGTTACAGGATATAACCGACGCCGAGCCCGCCGTTATGTACGACCGCGATGCGCAAGTGCTACCCGCCTATGCCCAACCACTGGTCTGGCAAGAGTCCTGGACCGTGGGCGGGCGCAAGCTGCAGTTGTCGATAGCCCCCAGCTTGGACTTTTTGCAACACAATCAAAGCCGCCAGTCGTGGGCGCAACTGGTCGGCGGCCTGCTCTTGTGCAGCTTGCTCGGCGGTTTTTTGCTGAGCATCACCGGGCGCGCCGAGCAGGTGCGACGCTTAGTCAAACAACGCACCCTAGAGCTCAGCGCGATTTTAGAAAACGCCGCCGAAGCGATCTTAATCTTCGACCAACAGGGCCAGCTCGAACGGGCTAATCCGGCCGCCAACAAACTGTTTGGCTACCCTGCCGAGCAACTGCTGCTGCAGCCACTCGAACGCTTATTGCCGACGCTGCAGGACGACACGCCGGCCGCCCTAGAAAACCTGCTCGGCACCGATGTTCAAGTGCAAGGCCAGCACGCCGATACGCGCGTGCTACAGCTAGAAATCAGCCTCAGTCGCTTTACGCTACCGAGCCGCCAGTTATACATATGCCTGCTGCGTGACATCGCCGCACGCAAACAAGTCGAGCAACTGAAGAACGAGTTTATCTCCACCGTTAGCCACGAATTGCGCACCCCGCTGACCTCCATCAAGGGCTCGCTGGGGCTGCTAGCCGCCGGCGTGTTCGGCCAATTGCCGGCGCAGGCACAAGAGTTAGTCGACATCGCACAAAGCAACTCTGAGCGTTTGGTGAGCTTGGTCAACGACATTCTCGACATCGAAAAACTCGAGTTTGGCCAGACCGAAATTCAACTGATTGCGACCGACTTGAACCCATTGCTGCAGCAAGCGCTGGCGCAGAACCAAGGTTACGCCGACAGTTTTAACGTGCGTCTGCACTTAGACAACGCCCTGCCATGGCCGCTGCTGGTGGCCATCGACACCCTGCGCTTGCAGCAAGTACTGAGCAACCTGATCTCCAACGCGGTGAAGTTCTCGCCCGCTCAAGGTCGGGTGGATATCCACGCGCACCTGCTCGACGGCCAAGTCGAGGTGGCCGTGCGTGACTATGGGATCGGCATTCCGGAGGAGTTTCGCGCCCGGATCTTCCAAAAATTTGCCCAAGCAGACGGCTCCGACACCCGCACCCGTGGCGGCACCGGCCTAGGCCTGAGCATCTGCAAAACATTAATGGAGCGCATGCACGGCGAGATCGGCTACCACAGCGTACTGGGCGAAGGCAGCACCTTCTACGTGCGCCTGCCATTGGTGTAATGACGTGCAGGGTAATCTCACCAGCACAGCGAACAATCCGCTAACGCCTGACAACTTGCTGCATGCAGCGCGACACAGGCGTTTTTTTTGCCCGCCCACGCGGGCATACTAGGCCATCGCCCTTAGCCGGTTTAATCCTGCCCATGCTTCGCTCCCTTGTTATCGTTTTGCTCGCCAGCCTGTTCAGCCCGGCCATGGCCGATTCGCGTAGCGACGCCCAATTGCAGTTGGACGCGGCGCAAAAGGACGTGGGCGAACTGAAAAAGCTGCTTGAGCAACTGCAAAAAGACAAATCCGGCGTGCAGCAAGACCTGAAGAAAACCGAAAGCGAGATGGGCCAGCTGGAAAATCAGGTCAAAGGCCTGCAAAACGAGCTGAATAAAAGCACTGAGCAAATCCAGCAACTCAATCAGCAGAAAAAAAAACTCCAAGAGTCACGCCTTGAGCAGCAACGGCTGATCGGTATTCAAGCCCGTGCCAGCTACCAGAGCGGCCAGCAGGAGTACCTCAAGCTGCTGCTCAACCAGCAAAATCCGGAGAAATTCTCCCGCACCCTGACCTACTACGACTATTTGAGCCGCGCCCGCCTCGAGCAACTGGCCACCTTCAATGAAACCCTGCGCCAGCTGGCCAATGTCGAACAGGACATAGTCACCCAGCAAGCGCAGTTGGCCGAGCAAAAGAGCGCACTAGACGGCCGCCGCGAACTCTTAGCGCAAGCACGCAAAGAGCGGCAGCTGGTGCTGGCCAAGCTGAATAAAGAGTCCAGCGCCGGCAGCCAAAAGCTTAAAGCCCGCGAGCAAGAGCGCGTGGCGCTGGGTAATGTGCTGAAAACCATCGAAGAAACCCTCGCACGTCAGGCCCGCGAAGCCGAAGAGGCACGCAAACTGGCGGTTGCCGCAGCCGCCGCAGAGGCCGCCGAACAAGCGCGTTTGGCCAGCCTGCCTGCCAGCGAAAAACCCGTTACAGCAAGCAAACCAGCCGCCGGAGCCTTGGTTTCGAGCAGCGGCGCCAGCTATGGCGGCGCTTTTAGTGGCGCCAAGGGCAAGCTGCCGTGGCCGGTCAATGGCCGCTTGCTGGCCAACTTTGGCAGTACCCGTGGCGATGACGCGCGGACCAAATGGGACGGTGTACTCATCAGCGCGGCCCTCGGCAGCCAAGTGCGCGCCGTGCATGGCGGCCGGGTGGTGTTTGCCGACTGGTTGCGCGGCGCCGGTTTGCTGGTCATTCTCGACCACGGCAATGGCTATCTGAGCCTATACGGCCACAATCAAAGTTTATTGAAAGACGCCGGCGATCTGGTCAAAGCTGGCGATGTAATAGGCACCGTTGGCAGCAGCGGCGGCCAAGCGGTACCCGCACTGTACTTTGCCATCCGCCAACAAGGTCGCCCAAGTAACCCGGTACAATGGTGTCGCGCCCAAGGCTAGTCAGCCTTTTTAGGAGTTCTGTTGTCATGCCGCATTTTTCCCGCCCAACCTCACTGGCCTTAGCGATTGCGTTGCTGATCGCCGCCCCCGTGCTACAGGCCAGCGGCAAGGTGGCGGAAAAAATCCCAGCCGCAGCCATCAGCAGCGATGCCAACGCACCGCTGCCGCTAGAAGAGCTGCGCACCTTTGCCGAGATCATGGACCGTATCAAGGCCGCCTATGTTGAGCCGGTCGACGACAAAACCCTGCTGGAGAACGCCATCAAAGGCATGCTCAGCAACCTTGACCCGCACTCGGCGTACCTCGCCCCGGCCGATTTTGCCGAGTTACAGCAAAGCACCAGCGGCGAATTCGGTGGTTTGGGCATCGAGGTCGGTCAAGAAGAAGGCTTTCTCAAGGTCATCTCACCGATCGACGACACCCCTGCCTCGAAAGCCGGCATTCAACCGGGCGACCTGATCATTAAGATCGATGGCCAGCCGACTAAGGGTCTGAACATGACCGAGTCGGTAGACAAAATGCGCGGCAAAATCGGCAGCAAAATCCTCCTGACCATCGTCCGCGAAGGCACTGCGCAACCCTTTGATGTCGAATTGGAGCGGGCAGTCATCAAGGTCAAGAGCGTCAAGAGCCAGCTGCTCGA
>JBILAR010000053.1:0-22689 GCA_044354115.1 Pseudomonas sp.
GAGCACTATGGCTACCTGCGCATCTCGCAGTTTCAGGTCAATACCGGCACCGAAGTGGGCAATGCCTTGGCCCAGCTGAAAAAGCAAAACGACGGTAAAAAATTGCGCGGGATTATTCTCGATTTGCGCAACAACCCAGGTGGCGTGTTACAAGCCGCCGTCGAGGTCACCGATCACTTTCTCGACAAGGGTTTGATCGTCTTCACCAAGGGCCGCATTGCTAACTCTGAGCTGCGCTTCTCGGCCGACTCCGCCGACGCCAGTGGCGGCGTGCCGCTGGTGGTGCTGATTAACGGCGGCAGCGCCTCAGCTTCGGAGATCGTCGCCGGCGCCCTACAAGACCACAAACGTGGCGTAGTGATGGGCACCGACAGCTTCGGTAAAGGCTCGGTACAAACCGTGTTGCCACTGAACAATGAGCGCGGCCTGAAACTCACCACAGCACTGTACTTCACCCCCAACGGCCGCTCGATTCAGGCCCAAGGGATAGTCCCAGACATAGTCGTGCGCCGGGCCAAAATCACCAACGAACAAGACAGCGAAAACTTCAAAGAAGCCGACCTCGCCGGCCACCTCGGCAATGGCAATGGCGGCGCCGACAAGCCATCGATTGGCAAAGGCAAGGGTAAAGCCGCAGCGCCAGTGCCGCGTCCTCAAGATGACGACTTCCAACTCAGCCAAGCACTGAGCCTGCTCAAAGGCTTAAGCGTGACCCGCGGCGACTAGCCTTTGGCAGAGGTAAAAAACCGGGCTTGCCCGGTTTTTTATTGGCGCAAACAAGGCTATGTCTGCGTTAGCGATTGAAAGTGCTTTGGCTGCTAGTGGATGGCCGGTGGGAAACGCTTCGCAGTTTTCCACCGAACTCGTGCCACCGCCCTTCTCTGTTAATCCCTAGGCGCTTAGGCAAACACCTTTCAGCCGCGCATTGCCACAAGCACTCCAGGCTTAATCCCGTGGTGCGTAGGCAAACACGTCGGCGCGAAGCTGGTGCGGGTCCATGCCGGCCTCAACCAGTGCATCGAGGGTGGCGTAGACCATCCCCGGCGAGCCGCTGGCGTAGATATGCAGGGGCTTGAGATCGCTAAAGTCCTCACGCACCGCTTGGTGTAATTGGCCGAGTCGGCCGTCCCAATCGCGCGGATCACTGACCACCTGATGCAAAAACAAGTTGGGCAATTGTTGCCACTCTTGCCAGTGCGGTAGCTGGTAAAAATCCTTACCTCGGCGTGCGCCCCAATACAGATGCACCGGATGCTTGAAACCGGCCGAGCGGCAATGCTCAAGCAAGCTGTGCATCTGCGCCATGCCGGTGCCAGCGGCGATCAACACCAGCGGCCCGTCTGGTAACTCGGCCAAATGGGTGTCGCCAAAGGGCAACTGCACCCGCGCCATACCGTCACGCTGCAATTGCGCCAGCAACTCTTGGCTACTGGCTTCACGGGCGAGAATATGCAACTCCAGCTCACGCCCACAGTGCGGTGCCGAGGCCAGCGAGAAGGCTGCCGGTTCGCCGCCCTCGCGCTCGATTAACAGATATTGCCCTGCGTGGTAACGCGGTGCCTTGCCGGCAGGGGTGCGCAAGCGCACGCGCCACACATCGCCACCCACTTCAAGGCACTCAAGCAGCTGACAGCTGACTTTGCGCAACGGCAACTCATGGGGTGCCAGCACCCCGTCCCAATGCAGCAGGCAGTCCTCCAGCGGCTCGGCGATGCAGGTAAAGACCTCGCCGTGGTCGCGCTCTTCACCGGTTTGGCGGATGCGTCCATCCAGTAACAGGGCCGCGCAAATATGGCAATTGCCGTTGCGACAGCTTTGCGGGCAGTCGTAACCGAGCCGCCGCGCACCGTCGAGAATGCGCTCGCCGGGCTCAAGTTTGAGTACCGCGCCGGACGGTTGCAGGGTGACGTTCATCAGTCGATCCCCAGTTCAGCCCAGAGCGCATCGACGCGCTGCTTGACCGCCTCGTCCTGAACTATCACCCGGCCCCATTCACGCGGGGTTTCGCCCGGCCATTTGTGCGTGGCATCCAGGCCCATCTTGCTGCCTAGGCCCGACACCGGCGAGGCGAAATCCAAGTAGTCGATAGGGGTGTTATCGATCAACACGGTGTCGCGTTTGGGGTCCATGCGCGTGGTGATGGCCCAGATCACGTCGTTCCAATCGCGAGCATTGATGTCGTCGTCGGTGACTATGACGAACTTGGTGTACATAAACTGGCGCAAAAAGCTCCACACACCGAGCATCACCCGCTTGGCGTGACCGGGGTACTGCTTCTTGATGGTGACCACCGCCATGCGGTACGAGCAGCCTTCGGGCGGCAGGTAGAAGTCGGTGATTTCCGGGAACTGCTTTTGCAGAATCGGCACGAACACTTCGTTCAAGGCCACACCGAGAATCGCCGGTTCGTCCGGTGGCCGGCCGGTGTAGGTGCTGTGGTAGATAGGTTTCTGTCGGCGGGTAATGCGCTCGACGGTAAACACCGGAAAGCTGTCCACCTCGTTGTAATAGCCGGTGTGGTCGCCATACGGGCCTTCATTGGCCATCTCGCCGGGATGGATAACGCCTTCGAGGACGATTTCGGCGCTGGCCGGCACCTGTAAGTCACTGCCCACCGCTTTGATCAGCTCGGTACGATGGCCACGCAGCAGGCCGGCGAAAGCGTACTCAGACAGCGTATCGGGCACCGGGGTGACCGCGCCAAGAATAGTTGCAGGATCTGCGCCCAACGCCACGGCCACCGGATACGGGCGGTCCGGGTATTTTTGGCACCACTCGCGATAATCCAGCGCACCGCCACGGTGGCTGAGCCAGCGCATAATCAGCTTGTTGCGGCCGATTACCTGCTGGCGATAGATGCCCAGATTCTGCCGCTCTTTGTTCGGGCCCTTGGTGATGGTCAGGCCCCAGGTAATCAGCGGACCAACATCACCCGGCCAGCAGGTTTGCACCGGTAGCTTGCTGAGGTCAACGTCATCGCCCTCTTCGATCACCTCTTGGCAAGGCGCGTCCTTGACCACCTTAGGGGCCATGGCCAGCACTTTGCGAAAGATCGGCAGTTTGGACCAGGCGTCTTTAAAGCCCTTAGGTGGCTCTGGCTCTTTCAAAAAGGCCAAGAGCTTGCCAATTTCGCGCAGCTCGCTGACTTCTTCGGCGCCCATGCCCAAGGCCACCCGTTTCGGCGTGCCAAACAGGTTGCCGAGCACCGGCATGTCAAAGCCCGTGGGGTTTTCAAACAGCAGCGCCGGGCCTTGCTTGCGCAAGGTGCGGTCGCAGATTTCGGTCATCTCCAACACCGGCGAAACCGCTGTGGTTATGCGCTTAAGTTCGCCGCGCTGTTCCAGCCCACGGATAAAGTCGCGAAGGTCGCGATACTGCATGTTGGTGCCTCGTCTAGGGCGCGAGTGGCGATAGCTAAAGTTTAGCGCCGAACTCGGTTATTCAGAAGATTCAATCAATCGCAGACAAACAAAAGCCGGGTTTCCCCGGCTTTTGTTTGTCTCATATGGCAATTCAAGATCGTAGCGAGCGAAGGTCAGCCATTTTTAACGCGGCTTCACCTAAGCGCAGTAGATCCAGTTACTTGCGCTTCATCAGCTGGAAGAACTCTTCGTTAGTCTTGGTCGAACGCAACTTGTCCAAGAGGAACTCAATGGCGGCCAATTCATCCATCGGGTGCAGCAGTTTGCGCAGAATCCACATACGCTGCAGCTCTTCCTCACCCGTCAGCAACTCTTCGCG
Organism: Pseudomonas sp.; assembly: GCA_044354115.1. Taxonomy (GTDB): domain Bacteria; phylum Pseudomonadota; class Gammaproteobacteria; order Pseudomonadales; family Pseudomonadaceae; genus Aquipseudomonas. The sequence goes on from JBILAR010000053.1 coordinate 3,742, forward strand.
GCGGGTGCCGGATTTGTTGATATTGATAGCTGGGAAAACGCGCTTCTCGGAAACCCGGCGATCGAGAATCAGCTCCATGTTGCCGGTACCTTTGAACTCTTCGTAGATCACTTCGTCCATCTTCGAGCCGGTTTCCACCAGCGCGGTGGCGATGATGGTCAGCGAGCCACCTTCTTCGATATTCCGTGCTGCACCAAAGAAACGCTTCGGCTTCTCCAGCGCGTGGGCGTCGATACCACCGGTGAGGACCTTGCCGGAGCTTGGAATCACGGTGTTATAGGCACGCGCCAAGCGAGTGATAGAGTCGAGCAGGATGACCACGTCTTTCTTGTGTTCAACCAGGCGCTTGGCCTTTTCGATGACCATTTCGGCCACTTGCACGTGACGGCTCGGCGGCTCATCGAAGGTCGAAGCGACCACTTCGCCGCGCACGGTGCGCTGCATTTCGGTCACTTCTTCTGGACGCTCATCGATCAGCAATACGATCAGATGCACTTCCGGATTGTTGCGGGTGATATTGGCTGCGATGTTCTGCAGCATGATGGTTTTACCGGCCTTTGGCTGGGCCACGATCAGGCCGCGCTGGCCCTTACCGATAGGGGCGCAGAGGTCGATCACCCGACCGGTCAAATCTTCGGTAGAGCCGTTACCGGCTTCCATCTTCATCCGCACGGTGGGGAACAACGGCGTGAGGTTTTCGAACAGAATTTTGTTCTTGGCGTTTTCCGGACGATCGTAGTTGATCGTGTCGACCTTGAGCAGAGCGAAATACCGCTCACCTTCTTTCGGTGGACGGATCTTGCCAACGATGGTGTCGCCGGTACGCAGGTTGAAACGGCGGATCTGGCTCGGCGAGACGTAAATGTCGTCTGGGCCGGCGAGATAGGAAGAGTCTGCGGAGCGCAGAAAACCGAAACCGTCCTGAAGAATTTCCAGCACGCCATCACCGGAGATTTCATCACCGCCGCGCGCATGCTTCTTCAACAGGGAGAAAATAATGTCCTGCTTGCGCGAGCGAGCCATATTTTCGAGGCCCATCTGTTCCGCCATGTCGATCAGGTCGGTGATGGGTTTTTGCTTGAGTTCAGTCAGATTCATAGGAATGACGTATTCATGTAAAGAGGGAGGTAAGCACTTGGCTTAAGAGGCCGCGCCGCGAGAAAGCGACAAGATCGCTGCACTTATTCTGTAAATTTAGACGAATAAGATGGGTTGGCGACGGCTGGTAGAGGGCAACGGAGAAACCGTTGCGGATCGAATGTAACACCGGCTTTTGCAGGCGTCCAGCCTGAAAACAAAAAAGCCCCGCAAAACGCGGGGCTTTTACAGCAAATGACTCAACAGCTGTCGGCGCTAATGCCGACGCGCCGCTTAGATATTGCTGTCGAGGAACGCGGCCAATTGCGACTTAGACAGCGCGCCAACTTTGGTTGCTTCAACGTTACCGTCTTTGAACAACATCAGGGTTGGAATACCGCGCACGCCGTACTTTGGCGGCGTATCTTGGTTTTCGTCGATGTTCAATTTGCACACTTTCAACTTACCTTGGTAAGTCTGGGCAATTTCTTCCAGAACCGGGGCAATCATCTTGCACGGGCCACACCACTCAGCCCAATAGTCGACCAGCACCGCGCCCTCGGCCTTAAGTACATCTTGGTCAAAACTGGCGTCAGTCACATTGGTGATGAAGTCGCTCATGGAAAATCTCCGCGTTCGCTAGCAAAAGTGCTCAATAGTGGCGGCTATGATAGCCCGCCTTGGCGCTGGCCGAAAGACGCAGGCGATTATGCTTAGCTATCGTCATAGCGGGTAGAATTGATCGATAAACCCATGCGGGTGCTGCGACAAGGCGCCGCGCTGACCTCAGCCGCGTTGGCCAAGCCCACTGTTCATGGCAGGATGTTGCCATTCTGCATCGAGACCTCTCCATCATGCTGCCAACTGCTGCCAAGCATTTCCCGATGATCGCCGCCATTGACCTTGGCTCGAACAGCTTTCACATGGTTTTGGCCAAGGCCGATCACGGCGAAATTCGCATTCTCGAACGCCTTGGCGAAAAGGTTCAACTGGCCGCTGGGCTAGACGATCAGCGCATTCTCAGCGAAGAAGCCATGCAGCGCGGGCTCGATTGCCTGCGCCGCTTTGCCCAGTTGATTATCGGTTTGCCCGAAGGCGCGGTGCGGATTGTCGGCACCAATGCGCTGCGCGAAGCGCGCAACAGCGTCGAATTTATCCGCCGCGCCGAAGAAATTCTCGGCCACCCAGTGGAAGTGATTTCCGGCCGCGAAGAAGCCCGGCTGATTTACTTGGGCGTATCCCACAGCAGCGCCGACACGCCGGGCAAACGCTTGGTGGTGGACATTGGCGGTGGCAGCACCGAGTTCATCATCGGCCAACGCTTCGAGCCGTTACTGCGCGAAAGCCTGCAAATGGGCTGCGTGAGCTTCACCCAGCGCTACTTTCGCGATGGCAAAATCACCGCAGCCCGCTATGCCCAAGCCTATACCGCGGCACGTCTAGAACTAATGGGCATTGAGCACGCCCTGCACCGTTTGGGCTGGCAAGAAGCGCTGGGCGCCTCAGGCACCATTCGCGCCATTGGCTTGGTGATCAAGGCAGGCGGCCATGGCAATGGCGAAGTGAATGCCGCCGGGCTGGCCTGGCTGAAACGCAAAGTGCTCAAGCTCGGCGAAGTCGACAAACTCGAGCTGGATGGCATCAAGCCAGATCGCCGCGGGGTCTTTCCGGCCGGCTTGGCGATTATGGAGGCGATCTTCGACGCCACCAAGCTCGCCAGCATGAGCCACTCCGAGGGCGCCCTGCGTGAAGGCGTGCTCTATGACCTACTCGGTCGGCATGTGCACGAGGACGTGCGCGAACGCACCCTAGGCGCACTGATGGAGCGCTACCACGTTGATCTTGAACAAGCTGCACGGGTCGAAAGCAAAGCCCTAAGCGCATTGGAGCAAGTTGGCGCCTACTGGCAACTGACCGATGATTGGCAGCGCGAGCTGCTCAGTTGGGCCGCGCGGGTGCATGAACTGGGTTTGGACATTGCCCATTATCAGTATCACAAGCACGGCGCTTATTTAATTGAGCACTCTGACCTTGCCGGCTTCTCGCGGCTCGATCAGCAAATGCTGGCGCTGCTGGTGCGCGGCCATAGGCGCAATATCCCCCGCGACAAACTCGGCGATTTTGGCGCTGAAAGCCAAACCCTGCTGCGCCTGTGCGTATTACTGCGCTTCGCCATCTTGTTTCACCACATTCGTGGCACCCAAGAAATGCCTCAGGCTCAGCTCACCGCCGGGCCGCAGAGTTTGGACGTGCAATTCCCGGATGGCTGGCTGCAAGCCAACCCGCTGACTCAGGCCGACTTTGAGCAAGAAGCCGAATGGCTAACCCGCACCGGCTTTAGTTTGCGCGTGCGCTAAGCACAGGCCGCTCTGCGCAGCACAACCGCCGCACGACAAAAAACGCCCCGTCAGCTGAGCTGCACGGGGCGTTTTTATTAGCCGGTAACGGCCTGTCGGTTAGCGTACCGGAGTTGGATTGGTGAGTTTCTCCAGCAACATGGCTTGGGCATTACGGGCGTGCTGATTGCCACTTGGGTTGCAGCGCACGTAGCGCCCATCCGACTGCAGCACCCAGCTATGGGTGTTGTCGCTCAGGTAGGCCTCAAGTTCCTTTTTCACCCGCAGCAGCAAGCGCTTACCTTCAATCGGGAAGCAGGTCTCGACGCGCTTATCGAGGTTGCGCTCCATCAGGTCGGCGCTGGACAGGTACAACTGCTCCTCGCCACCGTTGTAGAAGTAGTAGATGCGGCTGTGTTCGAGGAAGCGGCCGATGATCGAACGTACGTGGATGTTATGCGACACCCCCGGCACACCCGGACGCAGGCAGCACATACCGCGCACCACCATGTCGACCTTCACCCCGCACTGGCTGGCTTTATACAGAGCGCGAATGATCTTAGGGTCGGTCACCGAGTTGACCTTGAACATGATGTGCGCCGGCTTGCCTTCGCTGGCATGCAAGGTTTCGCGGGCGATCATGTCGAGGATGCCCTTCTTCAAGGTAAAGGGCGCGTGCAACAGCTTCTTCATGCGCAGGGTTTTACCCATGCCGATCAGCTGGCTAAACAGTTTGGCGACGTCTTCGCAGAGCGCTTCATCGGAGGTCAACAGGCTGTAGTCGGTGTACAGCTTGGCGTTGCCGGCATGATAGTTACCGGTGCCCATGTGCGCGTAACGGACGATCTCGCCATTCTCACGACGCAGTATCAGCATCATCTTGGCGTGGGTTTTAAAGCCCACCACGCCGTAAATCACTACCGCACCGGCGGCCTGTAAACGGCTGGCCAGCAGCAAGTTAGACTCTTCATCGAAGCGCGCCCGCAGCTCAATGACTGCCGTCACTTCTTTACCGTTACGCGCCGCATCGACCAACGCATCGACGATTTCCGAGTTCGCCCCAGAGCGATACAAGGTCTGGCGGATGGCCAACACTTGCGGGTCTTTGGCAGCCTGACGGAGTAAGTCGACCACCGGCGTGAACGACTCAAACGGGTGCAGCAGCAAAATATCTTGCTTGCCGATCACGCTGAAGATGTTCTCACTGTTTTGCAGCAACTTAGGGATCACCGGGGTAAACGGCGCGCACTGCAACTCGGGATGGCTGGCCAAACTGGTGATGCTGAACAAGCGGGTCAAGTTGACCGGGCCATTGACGCGGTACAGCTCGCTCTCGCTCAGGCTAAATTGCTTGAGCAGGTAGTCGGCCAAGTGCTGCGGGCAGGTGTCGGCCACCTCCAAACGCACGGCGTCGCCATAGCGGCGCGAGAACAGCTCACCGCGTAGGGCACGGGCCAAGTCTTCGACATCTTCGGTGTCCATGGCCAAGTCGGCGTTACGGGTCAGGCGGAACTGATAGCAGCCCTTCACCTTCATGCCCTGAAACAGGTCATCGGCATGCGCGTGAATCATCGACGACAAGAACACGTAGTTGGCACCCGCGCCGCCGACATCTTCCGGCACCTTGATCACTCGCGGCAGCAAGCGTGGTGCGGGAATAATCGCCAAACCTGAGTCGCGGCCAAAGGCATCCACGCCTTCCAGCTCGACGATAAAGTTCAGGCTCTTGTTCACCAACAAGGGGAACGGGTGGGTCGGATCCAGACCAATCGGGGTGATGATCGGCGCGATCTCGTCACGAAAATAGCGCCGCACCCAGGCTTTGAGTTTGACCGTCCACTGCCGCCGGCGAATAAAGCGCACCTGATGCTGCTCCAGTGCCGGCAACAGCGCATCATTGAGAATCGCGTATTGACGCTCGACCTGCTCGTGCACCAGCTCGGAAATGCGCGCCAACGCTTGATGCGGCTGCAGGCCATCGGGGCCGGCGGTTTCACGGGCGAAGGTGATTTGTTTTTTCAGCCCGGCCACACGAATTTCGAAGAACTCATCCAAGTTACTGGAGAAAATCAGCAAGAACTTCAAGCGCTCCAGCAACGGATAGGACTCATCCAGCGCCTGCTCCAGCACGCGGATATTGAACTTCAGCTGCGACAGCTCGCGATGGATATACAGGCTGCTGTCATCCAAGCCCGGCACCACATAGACCGCAGGCGTTGGCGCCGCAACCGGCTCCTGCACGGGCACGCTGGCAAGTTCCACAACCGCCTCAGGCAGCTCGGTAGGCTCTGGGGTTGGGCTGAGTCCTTCAGTATTCATTGCGTCTTCCTCGGGGCTTATTGGCCCGCTTTTAACAATTGCGCGGCGCGTTTCGCGAAATAGGTCAGGATGCCATCGGCACCGGCGCGCTTAAAGGCGGTTAACGACTCGAGAATCACTGCCTCGCCGAGCCAGCCATTCTGGATGGCGGCCATGTGCATGGCGTATTCACCGCTGACTTGATAGACAAAGGTCGGCACGCGAAATTCAGCTTTAACCCGCCAAACAATATCTAAATAGGCCATGCCGGGTTTCACCATGACCATGTCGGCGCCTTCGGCTAAATCGGCGGCCACCTCATGCAAAGCCTCGTCACCGTTGGCCGGGTCCATCTGGTAGCTGGCTTTGTTGGCTTTACCCAAGTTCGCCGCGGAGCCGACTGCATCGCGGAACGGCCCGTAATAGGCGCTGGCGTACTTAGCCGAGTAGGCCATGATGCGCACATTGGGGTAATCGGCCAGTTCAAGGGCTTCGCGGATCGCCTGTACGCGACCGTCCATCATGTCCGAAGGTGCCACCACTTGCGCACCAGCGGCGGCGTGCGAGAGCGCTTGGCGCACCAGCGCATCGACGGTGATGTCGTTCTGCACATAGCCGTCAGCGTCGAGGATGCCATCTTGGCCGTGAGTGGTGAACGGGTCGAGCGCTACGTCGGTAATCACCCCAAGTTCTGGGAAGCGCGCACGCAAGGCACGGGTAGCGCGCTGGGCGATGCCTTCTGGGTTCCAGGCTTCGCTGGCGTCCAAGGATTTTTTCTCGGCTGCGGTCACCGGGAACAACGCCAAGGCTGGGATACCCAAGGCCACCCACTCCTCGGCCTCTTGCAACAGCAAGTCGATCGACAACCGCTCAACGCCAGGCATCGACGCCACAGGCTCGCGGCGGTTTTCGCCATCGAGGACAAACACCGGCAAGATCAGGTCATTGACCGTCAGCTGATGTTCGCGCACCAAGCGACGGGAAAACTCATCACGGCGATTGCGTCGCAGGCGTGTACCGGGGAACAGACGATTGGCAGGGGTAAAGCTCACAGCAAACTCCTAAGCCCGCAGATGCGGGCGAGTGTGACAGTTATAGGCGGACATTATGACTAAAGCATGACGGTCGCGGCAAAGCTGCGGCTACTCGTCGCATAAGCCCCCCGGCAAGGCAGTAAAGTCATTGTCCACAGTGCGGTGCTACGCGGCCAGCGCTTTCCCACAACGGCGGGAAGGGTTAGGCTGCCGGCTCTTTTCCCGTGCGCGTCGCCATTATGCTCGAGCAATTTCTTCAGGATTACGGTTATTTCGCCCTGTTTCTCGGCACCTTTCTCGAGGGCGAAACTATTTTGGTGCTGGCCGGTTTTCTGGCTTCACGCGGCATTTTGGAAATCGAATGGGTGGTTGTCACCGCATTTTTCGGCAGCTATGCCGGCGATCAACTCTGGTATCAGATCGGTCGGCATAAAGGCCGCCAACTGCTGGCCCGCAGACCCGGCTGGCAAGCGGCCTGTGATCGGGCCTTGCGTCTAATTAGACGGCATCCCGATCTATGGGTACTGAGCTTTCGATTTTTCTACGGCTTGCGCAGCATTATGCCGGTGGCCATTGGTCTTTCGGGCTATCCGCCGCTGCGTTACTTGATCCTTAACGGCATAGGCGCAATCGTTTGGGCGGTGGTGCTGGGGCTGGCGGCGTTTTACTTCGGCGCGGCCATGGAAAGCCTGCTCGGTGACATCAAACGCTATGAGCTGTGGGTACTCGCCGCACTGGTGTTAATCGGCGTCGGCTTTTGGCTACGACGCCGCTTTAAACAAGTTAAAGGCGCGGATTAACCCGCTAACTTAGCGCCTAGTTGCGGCTGCAAACGCCACAACCAAGCCATGCTGGCAAGGCTATACAGCGCCACCAGCAGCCAACCGGGGCTTGCCAACGGCAACAGCCCGGCGCGCTCCAGAGACACCAGCAACGGCAGGTTAAGCGCTAAGCGCAGCAACTCCCAACGTAGCGCCGCGGGCCGGTTTTCCAGCCAGACACCGAAGCTATACAAACTCAGCGCTAACCAGCCCCAGCAGGCCAATAACAGCCCAGTTGTGAGGCTCGCCCCGAGCGCCAACAAATAACTCCCCGCCGCCACCGTCAAGGCAAACTGCCCGGCCACATAGCCTTTTTGCCCAGTGCTCAGAGGCACCTCGTACTTAACAAATTGGTTTAAGTCGAGCTTGGCTAACGGGTATTTGGCGGCCACATCGGCAGGCCGCCAGCCGGTGCGCATAAACCAAATGCGCAACTTGTCCCAGACCGACTCAGCCCGCCGCGCATCGCTGTACAGCTGAGCGTAAAACTGCAAATTGGCCCACAGCGGATTCCAACTGGCCAGCGGCCGGGTAACCCCGAAAATCACCGGTTGCTCGTCTAGCTCTTCCTGAAAGGTGCCAAACAGCCGATCCCAAAGAATAAACACGCCGCCATAATTGCGGTCCATATACACCGCGTTTTGCGCATGGTGCGCACGGTGATTGGAGGGCGTGACAAACACCCATTCAAACCAGCCCAACTTGGGAATATGCCGGGTATGCACCCAGAACTGATAGAGCAGGTTCAACGCCGCCACACTCAAAAACACCAGCGGCGGCACGCCCAGCAGCGCCAGTGGCAGATAGAAAATCCAGCCGAAAATAAACCCGCTGCTGGTCTGCCGTAACGCGGTGGAGAGGTTGTAGTCCTCGCTCTGGTGATGCACCGAGTGCGCGGCCCAGAGCACGTTGCGCTCATGCCCGAGACGGTGGTTCCAGTAGTAGCAAAAGTCGTACAGCACAAATGCCAGAACCCACACCCATAGCGGTTCGACCGGCATCTCAAAGAGCGCCAGATGCTGCCAAGCAAAGGCATAGGTGAGCAGGCCCAAGCCCTTGGTCAGCAGCCCGCTGATCTGCGACAGCACTCCGGCGCTGAGGCTATTTATTGCATCGGCGAGGCGATAAGTACTCACCCCGCGCCAGCGATCTACCAACAACTCAAGGGCAATTAGCCCGACAAAAAACGGAATCGCAAACAGAATGTAATTCATCAGACACCCACGGCATGGCCACTTAGTACCGACGCAAGACTCTATGAGGCTAAGCTCGGCTGTGATTAATCCTAGCCGAGCGCGTGGCAACAGCCGCGACAACAGATGACAAAACGAGCGGCATTTAGCGACAGTCTGCCGCCGCGAAAAGGCAAACCCGGCTGATTACGCCAACCGTGGTGGCAGTTATGCCGTCACGCTGGCTAAATACTCGGCACTGCGCCAGTCTCAGCGCTCCCGCCCTCTAGCTTAGGTCCGCCATGTCCACCGCCCCCTTCGAACTCACCGCCGACCTGCAAAGCGCCTTGCACAGTTTTTTTGAGCGGATTCCTTTCAATAAGGTGCTGGGCATCGAACTGGGCGAGATGAGCGCGCAAAAAGTGCTGATGTACTTACCGATGAAGCCCGAGCTGATCGGCAACTTCGTCCACGGCATATTGCACGGCGGGGTGATTTCATCTTTGCTGGACGTAGCCGGCGGTGCCATGGCCCTGATCGGCGCCTTCGAGCGCCATCAGCATCTCTCGGCCCATGAGCGCATGGCCAAGCTGTCGAAACTCGGCACCATCGACCTGCGCATCGACTACCTACGCCCCGGCCGAGGCCAACGCTTCACCGCCCATGCCGTGCTGCTGCGCTCGGGCAACAAGGTGGCGGTGGTGCGCAGCGAGCTGCACTCGGACGATGGCACGCTGGTGGCCGTGGGTACCGGCACCTATCTGTGTGGCTAATTGTAGGGTGGGTTAGCCGCGCAGCGGCGTAACCCACCATCATTTACGCAGTGAATGCTTAGGCCTTATGCAACCGCGTAAGAATGCGGTCGAGGGCATTGGCAAAGGCTTGCTTGTCGCGCTCGCCATAAGCGCCCTGACCGCCGCCCATCTGCCCTTGCTCGCGCAGATCTGTGCACAGATTACGCAGCGCCAAGCGATCACCCATGTTGCGCTCGTCGAACTCTTTACCGCGCGGATCGAGCGCCGCCACGCCCTTCTTGACCAAGCGATCGGCCAGCGGAATATCGCTGCAAATCACCAGCTCGCCAGGCAGCGCGTGTTCGACCAAATAGTCGTCGGCGGCATCCGGCCCGCTCGGCACCACGATCAATTTTACGCAGCTAAACGCCGGCTTGATTTGCGCCTGCCCGGCCACCAGCACAACCTCGAACTTGCGCTTGAGGGCGAATTTGACCAGCTGGTCTTTGGCCGCCTTCGGGCAGGCGTCGGCATCAATCCAGACGCGCATCCTTAAGCCCTCTGCCGCAACCAACTGCGTCCATACAACAGCGCAACCCCGAGCAACGCCACACTCTGCGCGCCCAGCGACCAAGCATCCGGATGAATGCCCAACCAATCGAACTCAAAGAACGCCACTGGGTGCGCGCCGAAGATCCCGGCCTCTTGCAAGGCCTTCACACCGTGCCCGGCATACACCACCGAGAGCACGCAGAGCAGCACCGCGTTGACGCTAAAGAAGGTCGCCAGCGGCAACTTGGCGCTGCCGCGCAAGATCACCCAAGCCAGCAATACCAACAACAGCAGGGCCGTACCGGCGCCCGCCAACACCATACTGTGCCCGCTTGGGCCGGCTTGCAGCCACAGAGTTTCGTAAAACAGAATGACTTCGAACAACTCGCGATACACCGCAAAAAAGGCCAGCGCGGCAAAACCAAAACGCCCGCCGCCACTTTGCAGATGCCCACGAATACTCGACTGCCACGCCGCCGCATGCCGGCGATCGTGCATCCACACGCCGACCCAGAGCAGCACCACGCTGGCAAATAACGCCGTACCGCCTTCCAGCAACTCACGCTGAGCACCGCTGATACTGATCACATAGGCCGCCAGCGCCCAAGTCGCCACACCGGCCAGCAAGGCCAAGCCCCAGCCGACATGCACGCTGCGCAAAGAGCTTTGCTGACCGGTATTGCGCAGGAAGGCCAAGATCGCCGCCAATACCAAGATCGCTTCCAAGCCCTCGCGCAGCAGAATCATCAGGCTGGAAATAAAGCTTAACGAAGCGCTCATCGAGCCGCCCTTCAGCAGCGTGGCGCACGCCGTGAGTTGCTCGTTAGCAAACGCTAGACGCTGCTCCAACTGCGCCTGTGGCAAACCATCCTGCAAGGCTTGCCGATAAGCCATCAGGGCTTTCTCGGTAGCTTTACGCAGCTCCGGATCGAGGTTATTCAGCGCCCCTTCCACCAGCTCAAAGCCTTCCAGATAAGCGCCCACCGACAAATCATAAGCCTGCGCGCGCTCGCCACTGGCGTAAGCGGCGAGACTCTTATCGAGGGTCAGCCGGGTATGTTCAAGCAGTTGTTGCGGGCCGCGCTGGCTGGCCGGTGGCTTCGCTCGCAAAGCCCGAAAGCTGGCGGCGGCATCGGCGCCTTGAGTGGCGAGAATTTGCCCAGGCGTCTGCTCAACCAACTCGCTCAGGCTAAAGTAGTGGCTGCCCGCCGCCAGCGGTGCGGCACTGAAGCCGGCGATGTAGCTGGCCAAATCCCAGCGCTGGCGCTCATTCAGCTGATCGCTAAAGGACGCCATGTCGGTGCCATCAATGCCCAAACTGAGGGTATTGAACAGGTCATACAAGCTCAGATTGTCCAGCCGTGCGCCGTTGTGCAAATTGGCCGGTGGCGGCTGCATACCCATGCCGGCGGGGCCATCGCCCAAGCCGCTAGCGCCGTGGCAAACACCGCACTGCTCGGCGTACAAGGCTTGACCTCGGGATGGATCAGGAGTGATCGCCGGTAACAAACTGACTTGGTAAATCGCACTTAAGCGCATGGCCAAGTGCCGTGCTTGCGCCGACACCCCTGCCCCCTCGCCGCGTTGCTCGACCGCCTGACGCAACTGCGCCACGCCGGCCTCCAGCTCGCCCCGCTCGGGATGGGCCGGCAAACTCAGCAGCAGCCCCTGCAATACCCCGAGAAACTCCAGTTGCTCACGGTACTCGCCCGCATCCACCACCTCACCGGCCGCCACTGTCGCCGGGTAATCGGCGCCCAAATAACTGAGTAAATGCAGCGCCCGCGCCGAAGCTTGGGGAGCATCGGCAACACTGGCGTAGAGGTTGAAACACAGCAGGCTGAGCAGCGGCAGACAGATCCAGCGGGGCAAGCGGGGACGCATAACTAAAACCAAATGAGAATCGAATTGATTAATTATCCGCCCCTCGCCCCAGCGACTCAAGGTAAAAGCTTGTGACCGGCTGCCACAGGCCACTCAGCCCGCTTGACGCAAGCCGGCGAGCAAGAGTGCCGCCAGGACAAATAATACCGCGAAGCTGCGATTAAGCAGGCGCTGCTGTCGCGGCGAACGCAAGGCACGCAGTACCCGTGCGGCCAGCCCGGTATACGCGGCCATAACCACCAAGTCGACCGCCACCATGGTCGTGCCCATGAGCACGTATTGCTGCGCCATCGGCGCTTCTGGACGAACAAATTGCGGCAGTACCGCCAAGATAAACACCACGGCTTTGGGGTTGCTGGCATTCACCAGAAAGCCACGCAGCACTAGGTTCAAGCGCCGACCCGGAACATGCGCGCCCGCGGCCGCCTGAAGATCAACCGGCAAGGCGCGCCATTGCAGCAGCGCCAGCCAGAGCAAATACCCCACACCAAACCACTTGATCAGCGCAAAGCCCCACGTCGAAGCGGCCACTAAGGCACCTACCCCGGCGGCGACGATAAGCACCTGCAGGACCAAGGCCAACTGCAAGCCCAAGGCGTTCCAGAAACCCCGGCGAAATCCGTATTGCAGGCCGCTAGACATGCACGCGATAGCCCCGGCGCCGGGCGACAAACTGATGGCCCAGCACGCGGCAAAAAACAGCCACCAAGTACTCAATAACATCGCTAATCCCACAAACAAAAACGGGCAGGCTTGTCAGCCTGCCCGCGCAGCAACACAGCATGCCCGAATAGACTCAGTCCGGCAGGTCTTTACGCAGGTGCACCGGATCTTGGCCCAGCTTGCGGCTGCGCGCACCGCGCATGCGGATGTTCACCGCTTCCACCGCCAACGAGAAGGCCATGGCGAAGTACACATAGCCTTTTGGCACATGCACGTCGAAGGCTTCGGCAATCAGCACAGTACCGACCACGATCAGGAACGACAGGGCGAGCATCTTCAGCGACGGGTGCTTGTCGATGAAGTCGCTGATGGTGCTAGCCGACAGCATCATGACGATGACCGAGATGATGATGGCAGCAACCATCACCGGCACGTTGTCCACCAAGCCCACGGCGGTAATCACCGAGTCTAGGGAGAAGACGATGTCGATGATCGCGATCTGCACGATGATGCCCATAAAGCCGTAGGCCTTGCCGCCGCTCTGCGCCGCTTCTTCCTCGCCTTCCAGGCCGTGGTAGATCTCTGACGTGCTCTTGAACAGCAGAAACAGACCACCGAAGAACAGGATCAGGTCGCGACCGGAGAAACCTTCGCCGAACAACTGAAACAGATCGGTGGTCAGTTTCATCACCCAACTGATCGACAGCAGCAAGAGAATTCGCGTACCCATGGCCAACGACAGGCCGAAGAAACGCGCCTTTGGCTGTTGCTCTTTGGGTAAGCGGCTAACCAAAATCGAGATAAAGATGATGTTGTCGATACCGAGAACAATTTCCAACGCGGTCAGGGTTAAAAACGCCACCCAGATCTGTGGATCCATCAGCCATTCCATGTGTACGTGCCTCTTATTTAGTAGTGGGTGGGTTTAATCGCAAGCTGGGCGTTGGCCGTACAGGTCGCAGAGCTTAGTCGACCTGTGCCAGCTGTAACTCTAGCTGTTCTAAATGTTCCAAGGCCGTCATCCACGACTCTTCCAACTCGCCCTCGCGCACCTTAAGGCGGGCTTGCTCGGCCAGTAGGTCGCGCAGCTCATCCTTGCGCGCCGCTTCATAGACAGCCGCATCGCCCAGCTTGGCTTCCACCACTGCGAGGGTTTCGTGCAGTTGGCCAAGAGCCTTTTCGAGCTTGTCGGCCTCGCGTTTATGCGGGGCCAATTGCTGGCGCAGCACCGCCGCGGCTTGCCGCTGGGCGCGCTTGTCGGTCTTATCGGCGGCCGGTTCGCTGCTGCCGGAGGGCATTTGCCGGGCGCGGAAATCCACCAACCAACGGGCGTAATCTTCTAAATCGCCATCAAATTCTTGAATCTGCCCGTCGGCCACCAAGAGGAACTCATCGGTGGTGCTTTTCAGCAAATGCCGATCGTGAGAAACCACCAATACCGCGCCGGCAAAATCTTGCAGGGCCATGGTCAGCGCCAAGCGCATATCCAGATCAAGGTGGTTGGTCGGTTCATCGAGCAGCAACAGATTGGGCTTGCCCCAGGCGATCAAGGCCAGCGCCAAGCGGGCTTTCTCGCCGCCAGAGAAATTTTTCACCGGCTCGTCGCAGCGCGGGCCACGGAAATCGAAACCACCGAGAAAGTCGCGCAATACTTGCTCGCGCTCGGTCGGCGCTAAGCGCTGCAGGTGCAGCAAGGGGCTGGCACGATCATCCAGCGAGTCGAGTTGATGCTGTGCAAAATAGCCCACCACCAAGTTTTCGCCGCGCTGTAGATGGCCGGCAATCGGCTCCAATTCGGCGGCTAGGGTCTTGATCAGGGTCGATTTACCAGCACCGTTGGGGCCGAGCAAACCGATCCGCGCACCGGGCACCAACTGCAATTTGACCTTGGACAGCACCACCTTGTCGCCATAGCCAAGCTGCGCATCGCTCAAATCCAGCAGCGGGCTGGAGATTTTATCGGCTTCGCGAAAGCAAAAATCGAACGGCGAATCGACGTGCGCCGGCGCCAGTTCTTCCAGTCGCTCCAGCGCCTTAATCCGGCTCTGCGCTTGGCGGGCCTTGGTGGCCTGGGCCTTAAAGCGGGCAATGAACTTTTCCATGTGCGCGCGCTGCGCTTGCTGCTTGTCGAACGCCTGTTGCTGCTGGGCTAAACGCTCGGCGCGGGCGCGCTCGAAGGCCGAATAGCCGCCGCGATACAGGGTTAGTTTTTGCTGTTCGAGGTGGGCGATGTTATCCACCACCGCGTCGAGAAAATCCCGGTCGTGGGAAATCAGCAGCAAGGTGCCGGGATAGCTCTTCAGCCAGCCTTCCAGCCAAATGATCGCGTCCAAGTCCAAGTGGTTAGTTGGCTCATCGAGCAGCAGCAGGTCGGACGGACACATCAGCGCCTGCGCGAGGTTCAAGCGCATCCGCCAGCCGCCGGAGAAGTCGCCGACCGGCTGGGTCATCTGCGGGTTGCTAAAGCCCAAACCGGCCAGCAACTTGCGCGCCCGGGCGTCGGCGCTGTAGCCGTCGGCCGAGTCGAGTTCGGCATGCAGCCGGGCTTGCGCGGTGCCGTCGTGGGCCGCTTCGGCCGCAGCCAAATCGCGCTGCACCTGGCGCAGGCGCAAATCGCCATCCAGCACATAGTCGACGGCCAAGCGTTCGAGGGTTTCGACCTCTTGGCGCATATGCGCGATACGCCAATCGGCCGGCACCAAGCAGTTGCCAGCATCGGGCGTTAATTCGCCGCGCAGCAGGGCAAACAGGCTGGATTTACCGGCGCCATTGGCACCAATCAGGCCGACTTTATGGCCTGGGTGCAGGGTCAGCTCGGCGTCTTCTAACAGACGCAGCGGGCCACGCTGTAGAGTGAGGTTTTCTAGTCGTATCATAATGGCGGCGGAGTCTACCAGCTTCGCCCCAGCATTACCCGAGGAGCACCATGCCGCCTGACCTATGGAGTTTCGCCCAGCGCTTATACGCGCGGCCGGGCGCCGAGCACGCCTGCCTGCAACTGCAAAGCAACGGCGCGGATGTGTGCTTACTGCTGTGCGCCTGCTGGTTACAACAATCGGCGCACGGCTATAGCGCGCAGCGCTGCGCACAACTGCAGAGCCTCGCCCAGCCGTGGCAACAACAGGTTGTAACACCGCTCAGACAACTGCGGCAAAATTGGCGCGCAGCCGCGCAGCAACAAGCCGAATTGGCGGTTTTGCGTGAACAACTAAAAGTTTTAGAGCAGCAAGCCGAACGGCAACTGCTGGAGCAACTCGAGGCCTGCGCCTTGGCTTGGCCGGCGCTAACCAGTGCCGAGGATGGCGACTGGCTGAGCCAATTGAGCGGCGGAGCCGGCGCACTCGACGCGCTGCAAAAGCTGCGCGTCGAGGCACTGCAGGCTTAGGAAGCGCTGCTAACCGGAGCAGTAACACCATTGCTGCCGGCCGATGCGGCAACCGCAGCAACCGGCTTGCTCACTGGCGCTTTAGCCGGTGCTTTAGCCGGTGCTTTAACAGCCGGCTTAGCAGCCGCTTTGGCGACTGGCTTGGCCGGCGCTTTAACCACAGGCTTGGCCGCGGCCTTAACGGCTGGCTTAGCCGCTGGTTTGCTGGCTGCAGCCTTAGCAACAGGCTTAACCGGCGCTTTAACCGCTGCTGGCTTGGCTGCTGTGCTGGCCTTGGCGGCAGGTTTAGCGGTTGCGGCCGCAGGCTTGCTAACGGGTTTAGCCGCCGTTTTAACGGTAGGTTTAGCCGCGGCCTTAGCCACCACAACTGCCGCTTTAGTCGAGCGCGCGCTCAACACTTTAGTCACGGCCTCTTTAACTTTGCCGATACCTTGGGCCAACTTCAGGCTTTCTTGGGCATCACGCTTCAGCTCGGCGATATAAGCGCGGGTTTCGGCTTGGCGCTCTTGCAGGCCATCGAGCAAGGCTTCGAGGTCGGCAATCAGTACCTTGCTCTTGGCTTGCGATTTGGCCTTGCCGGCAACGGCGGCGTCTTGCAGTTTTACTCGCGCAGTGTGCAACAAATCCTGACCCTTACCGCGTTGCTTCTCCAGCTTAGCCAAGAGCTTTTCCGCATCAACCAAGGCGCCGGTACAGGCGGTCTCGAGATGCTCAAGCAGGCTATGGGAAAGGTTTTGCAACAAGTGCAGAGGGGTAGATACAACGTTCTTCTTGGCCGACATAGCGAGCCTCCTAGCGGGCGGGTGTGCGCCCATACTAGACGCCTGCCGGTGGATCGCCAAGCAGAGCGTTGAGCAGCCGCGTTCTACTGGCATAATCAGCGCCATAGTGTCCCGGAGCATTGGCTTATGTTGTCGCGTCTGCCGTTATTGTTGTGCCTGCTGAGCAGCCCGCTGTTGGCTGCCAGCCCCGAAACTGAGCACGATCTCGCCTACAGCTTGGGCGTGCGCCTCGGTGAGCGGTTGCGCGCAGAAGTACCCGACTTACAACTGCAAGCCTTACTCGACGGCCTGCGTCAGGCCTATCGCGGTGAACCGCTGGCACTCAAGCATGCGCGTATCGAGCAATTACTCAGCGAACATGAAGAGCGCTTAGCCGCCGCACCAACAGACGCAGAGCCTGCGATTCGGGCAGAAAAATTGTTTCTGGTTAACGAGAAAGCCAAGGCGGGAGTGCGTGAATTAGCCGGCGGCGTGCTGCGCACCGAGCTACGCGCCGGCAGCGGGGCCAAACCCAAAGCCGGAGGGCGCGTGCAGGTTCGCTATGTGGGTCGTTTAGCCGATGGCAGCGTGCTTGATCAGAACGATCAACCGCAGTGGTTTCGCTTAGACAGTGTGATCGCCGGCTGGCGGCTGGCATTGCAAGAAATGCCCACAGGAGCCAAATGGCGCTTGGTCATCCCCTCAGCCCAAGCGTATGGGGCTGAAGGTGCGGGCGATTTAATTGCGCCCTATGCGCCACTGGTATTTGAAGTTGAGCTAGTCGGGACGGGCGACTGAGCGCCCGTCCAGCCCATCAATGAGTGCTAACCGCCAGCTCTTGATGGGAGTTATGCAGCACTTCGATCAAGCAGTCTTCCAGCTCAAAGCGCTCATGGAGCATTTGCCCTAAGCGTTTTAGCTCGGCACTTAAAGAGGCGCTATCGGCACTGTCGCCGCTGTCGCCGCTGTCGCCGCTGTCGCAATGGTCGTTAAAGGCCAAGGCAGCTTCGGTAATCGCCTCGATGCGCGGATAAATCTGTTTGGCCAATTCCAGCCCACGCACATCGCCAAAGGCTTTGGCTTCGCTGGTGAGTTGCTCGTACACCTCAAAGTGTCCGGCAGAAACGTAATCAACCAAGATTTGACAGAATTTTTGCACCTCTGGCGCATTCGCTGCGGCCGGCTGCGCGGCCTCACTCAGCACGCTATAAGCCAGCACCAATTCGTGCCGCTCTTGCAGCCAGCGGTCGATCAGCAGGTGGACTCCACCCCAGCGTTCTTGGGCGTTTTGGCAGTTATCAAGCATGGCAATGGTACTTCCCTAATGGGTGACTGTTGTTCTACGTCAGCGCATAAAACAAAGCTATTGTGCGCTTGAGCGTGGGAAAGCGCCGCCGAAATGACAATTAACTGACGGGTCTTGTGGCCAGATTATGCTCGGGGCGCAGTGGCATCAAGCCACCGCTCCGAGAACTTTCATACAAGCGTTTAATTAATTTCGACGTAAAAGCTGGTACAGACTGAACGCCACCATCATCACAAATGCCAGCAGACTCCACTCGGGAATGCTCATGCCCAGCAACGTCCAGTTGACTTCGGCGCAATCGGCCGAACCGTGCAGCACCAGCCGTACGATGTCTTGCAGGGGCAAGGCTTGCATCATGTAATCCAAACTTGGCAGGCACGCCGGCAGCTCGTCAGCCGGCACATTCTGCAGCCACACCTGACGCCCGGCCGTGCCAGCACCGGCAAGCGTGCTCAATAGGGCCAAAAAAGCATAGCCCCGCTGACCACCGCGGCCCGGTGCGTGCAGGGCGGCGAGCAAACAAATCAGGCCAAAGATGATCACGCAAACCCGCTGCACAATACACAACGGGCACGGCTGTTGACCCAACACATGCTCTAAATACAGCGCGCCACCCATGGTGGCGAGGCAAAAAATAAAGGCGGAGAAAAATAACCCACGCGGGCTGGCCAGAGACATGGCGGTTCCGTAGATAGTTGAAAGGGCGCTTACGGTAGAGCAAAGCCGCCAGCGCTTTCAAGCCATATAACACTTGAGGCGCGGCGCTCATGCCGGCAATCAGACCTTGCGTCTAATTGCCGGGCGCCGCTGAACACCGTCGTCAGCGCGCCCAGCGGCCCAATAGTGCTAGCTCAACTCGGGTAATGGCAGCGTCGGCAGGTGCTGCTCCAATAGGCCTAGGCCTTCTTGGAAGAGTTGATTGCTG
>JBILAR010000041.1:0-25673 GCA_044354115.1 Pseudomonas sp.
ACCTTGATGGGCCAACAAACGCGCCAACTCGGCGCACGCTGCCGCACTCCGCGACTGCGCCAAGCTGGCTTCTAGGTAGTCACGCGCCTTGCCCCACAAGCGATTTTGTAAGCACAAACGCCCCAGCGCCAAGAGCAACTGCGGATCATCCGACTGCTGTTTAAGCCAGCCTTCGGCTGCTTGCAATTGCGCCTTCGGCTCATTGCCACGGAGAGTCCCGTAGAGCGCTACCAAACTGGCGTCGTATTGACGTTTGAGCGCCGTGCGCAACACCTCTTCGGCCTCGGGTTCGGCGCCCAAGCTGCGTAATTGTTCGGCATAAGCCAGCAGCAATGACGGTTCCTGCCGCTGCGCCTTAGACAACTGCTGCCAGGCTTGCGTCAGCGGCTGCAACGCGGCTTCTCCAGCGGCTAAACCACTTTGCCCAGCCACCGCCAGGCGCGCTCGCCAAGCGCGGCGCTCCAACTCCAGCAACTCGGGTTCGGCCAAGGCTTTGTTTTTGCGCAACTCCGGTAACAAGCCGAGTAACGCCGACCATTCGCCTTGCTGCTCGTAGAGCGCCTGTAATTGGCGCAACACTTGACGATGACGCGGATGACGCTCACGCATCGCTTGCAAGGTTTCCAAGGCAGCGGCGGGTTCGCCACGCGCCACTTGCAGCTCGGCATGGGCCAAGGCAATCGCCAATTCGGCCTGCGGCTGGCGGTTTAAGGCCCGCTCCAGCAAGCTGTCGCTCTCGGCAAAACGGCCCAACTCTTGCGCCGCACGGGCAGCGCCGAGGTAATGCATCAACGGCTGTGATTCAGCTTCGGCGGCGCGCCGTAGATGCCGCAGCGCACGCTCCCAGCGGCCCTCAGACAAGTCCAACAAGCCTTGCTCGGCGGACATTTGCGCGCGGCGGTTGCGATTGCGTCGCGACCACGGGTTAGCCACCCGCCCGGAAGCCGTCAACAAACGCCAAACCAGACGAATGCTAAACAGCACGGCCCACAGCGTCGCGACTAACGCCAGCGTGCCCCACAGACTCGACTCATAGCGAAAGCCCTTGTAGGCCACCAACACATAACCCGGCTGTTCGATATAGGTCAGGCCGTAGCCCGCCGCCGCCAGCAGCACCAGCAATAACAACAGCCAGAGAAAGATCCGCTTCATGGGCTGGACTCCTCCAGCACCGCCTCAGGGCTAACAGTCGCGGCGGCGGGCGAACCCGACTCACGCAACTGCACATAGGCCTGCAAGGCGACCATCGACTCGGTTAAATCGGGCATGCCGACACTCACCGGCTGAGTCAGTAACTCGGCGAGGCGATTACGCAAACTTTGCACATCGGGACTGTCTTGATTGAACTGATCATTGAGCACATCGAGGGCCTGTTGCAGCGCCTGCTGATAGACCCCGCCATTGCCATGCAAAGCGCCCCACTGTGCCTGTTCCAATGCCAGCGTCAGCGACAAGCGCACTTGGGCCAAACTTTGCCCGGCCAATAACGGGCGAATATCTTGCGCGGCGCTGAAGTCGATGCGGAAGTAGTGCGACAACTGCTCTAACCACTGCGCCCAACGGCTGCTGCCATCGCCCTCGGCGGCAAGGCTGGCGAGCACGCCGCCATTGTCGGCGAAGGCCGGGGTTTGCGGATTCAGCTGCGCGACCTGCGCACGTAAGGCGCCCAACTGCAAAAACAAGCCGGTGCGATCCGGTTGCTGCAGGCTGCGCAGCGCCTCCAAACTCTTGGCTAACTGTGCACGGGCGGCAAAGGCGGCCGGGTCGTCTTGCTCGCGCAAGATATCGTCGGCAGTCTGCACCAGCGCTTTGGCGCCGTTAACTTCCTGCAAGGCCGACAAGCGTAAGCTGGCCAAGCGCAACAGGTGCTCGGCTTCGGCCAAGCGCCAATCTTGCCGGCTGGCGTTCAGCACATTATCCAAGCGCACGCTCAAGCGTTGCTGATCACCCTGCAGGCTGGCGAGCAAACGCTGACGCTCGGCTAAATCATCCGGCGAGGGTAATTGCCCAAGCTGCGCCGCGAGACTTTGCGCACGCTGGCTCAAGGCTTGGGTTTGCGCTTGGCTCTCAGCCAGACGCAGCTGTTGCTGCTGACTCTGCACCTGCAGGTCGCGCAACTGCCAAACGCCCCAGCCGGAGCCTGCCACACCCACCAGCGCCAGCACTAACGCCAACGGTGCGAGGCCACGCCCGCGCGGCGCCACAACCGACGCAACACTCGGCTTCAGAACAGGCTCAACAGCAGGCGCACTCGGCGCAACGGGCATATCGTCTTGCGGGGCTGTTTGGCTCACGTATCCATCCTTTGTATTAGGGCGCGGGCGCGGGTTGGGCCCGCAACGCCGCCAACAAGGCCGTGGCACTCGCACCACGACAATCCACAACATTTTCCGCACCGGCGGCACGAGCCTGTTCGGCCACCCGCGCACTGGGCACCAGTAACACTAACTGGGCCAGGCGCGGCCAATCGGCGCCAGCCAACTGAATTAAATGGGTCAAACCTGCACCACTGCTGGCCAACAGCGCATTCAAACGCTGCGCCATGACCAACTCAAGCAACGCGGCCGAGCCATAAGCCGGCAGGTTACGCCGATAGAGTTGCAGATAATCGACCGTCACGCCTTGGCCGCGCAAGCGTTCGGCGATCAATTCGCGGCCACCCTCGCCGCGCACAATCAACACTCGCGGACTGTGCACGGCCA
Source organism: Pseudomonas sp. (assembly GCA_044354115.1). Taxonomy (GTDB): domain Bacteria; phylum Pseudomonadota; class Gammaproteobacteria; order Pseudomonadales; family Pseudomonadaceae; genus Aquipseudomonas. Next base: position 2,703 of record JBILAR010000041.1, read on the forward strand.
ATGCTGCGGCCAATTCAGGCATGTCCAGCAAGGCTTCACTGGCATCCGCGCACGCAGGGAAGCTGACGATTAAACCGTGCTCAGCCAGAATCTCGGCGCTGCCCGCGCCCACCGCAAACCACTTGGTCGCCAGCGGCGGCTGCGGCCAGTAGCGATCGAGTAACTGCACACCTAAGCGAGCGGCTGGTTTGCTCACCACTATCACCGCGCAATAGCGTTCTAACTCCAGCATCAAAGCGCGCTGCTCGGGAGTTTCGCTCAGCGCTTCGATCTCCAGTAACGGCAGGCTGCAACTAAACACCTCAGCCGCCGCCAAGCTGGCGGCGAGCTGCGCCGACTCAGCGGCCGGACGGGTTAGCAGCAGCCGCCAGCCTGTCACTCTTGGCCGGCCTCGCCATACACAGCCGCCAAAATGTCGGCCGCGCCCTGCGCCAGCAAGGCTTGGGCCACCTGCACGCCGAGCGCTTCGGCAGCGCTGCTGGCGGCCCGTGCTTCGGCGCGCAGTAATTGGCTGCCGTCGGGCTGGCCAACCAAACCACGCAGCCACAACTGCTCACCTTCGAGCAGCGCGTAACAGGCAATCGGCACCTGACAGCCGCCGTTTAGATATTTGTTCAGCGCCCGCTCGGCGGTCACCCGCAGGGCCGTTTCGCGGTGATGCAGCGGTGCCAATAAGGCGTGAATAGCCAGATCGGCACTGCGACACTCGATGCCCACTGCACCCTGCCCGCCAGCCGGCAAGCTAGCCTCGACACTGATGGCGGCGCGAATCCGTGCGGCAAAACCGAGGCGGATTAAACCGGCCGCGGCGAGGATGATGGCATCGTATTCGCCGGCATCCAACTTGGCCAACCGGGTATTGACATTGCCGCGCAGGAAGTGAATTTTCAGATCGGGGCGCACGGCCAACAACTGCGCTTGGCGACGCAAGCTGGAGGTGCCGACTACGCTGCCGGCCGGCAGATCATCGAGACTGGCAAAGGTATTGGAGACAAAGGCGTCACGCGGGTCTTCGCGCTCACAGATGCAATACAGGCCGAGCCCCTCGGGGAAGTCCATCGGCACATCTTTCATCGAATGCACAGCGATGTCGGCCTCATTTTCCAGCAGGGCGGTTTCCAGCTCTTTAACGAACAGGCCCTTGCCGCCGATCTTTGCCAAGGGCGCGTCGAGCAGTTTGTCGCCGCGACTGACCATCGGCACTAGGCTAACGATCAGGCCGGGGTGCGCCTGCTCAAGGGTGGCCTTAACGTACTCGGCCTGCCAGAGGGCGAGGGCACTTTTGCGGGTGGCGATGCGAATTTCGCGGATGGACATGGCGGCTCTCAAAACGAATGATCGCCCGCATGATAAGGCAGCCCGGCGGGCGACGCACCCACAGTAACAAGCTGGGTGAAGCGCCTGCGCTCTTATGCCGCGCTAAAAGCCTAGAGGTGATTCATCAACTTGCGCACGCCCGCCACATGCCGGCGACTAACAATCAGCGGATCGCCATTCAAGCCGCGCAAAAACAGTTGGAAATGCCCCAACGGCGTACGCTGCAGGCGTTCGATGCGCTCGCGAGCGACCAGCGCATTGCGATGGATGCGCACAAAGCGCTCGCCAAACTCGTCTTCCAACGACTTTAACGGCTCATCCAACAACACTTCGCCGCCCTCGTGGCGCAGGGTCACGTACTTGTGATCGGCGATAAAAAAGATCACATGCTCCAGCGGAATCAGCTCGATGCCTTTGCGCGTGCGTGCACTGATATGGCTGCGTGGCCCGCCGTTATGGTCGAGCGCCGGCCGGGTTAACGCGGCCAGTTGCACGCGATTAGGCCGCTCGGCTTTTTTCAGCGCCTCGCTCAAGGCCTCAGGGCGCACCGGCTTAACCAAATAACCGACCGCACTGACCTGAAACGCATCGAGGGCAAATTCGTCGTGGGCGGTGCAGAAAATCACCGCCGGCGGCGCCTCGCGCTCACACAATTTAGCCGCCACCTGCAAACCATCGAGGCCCGGCATGCGGATATCCAGCAGCACCACGTCGGGTTTCAGGCTATCGATCAGCGCCAAGGCCTCAAGGCCATTACTGGCGCAGGGCTGCAATACACGGCAGCCCTCCAGCTCGGCGACCATCCGGCTTAGCCGCTCGCGGGCGAGTGGCTCGTCATCAACAATCAGGACATTCATAAAGCTCAGGCTTCCTGCGTGGGTCTCGCACAAGCATAGCGTAGACAAGTAAAGTGCCGTCCGTCACGTCGTTCTACACTCAGACTGGCACTTGGACCAAAAAGTGCTGCCAAACGTGCGTCAATATTCGCCAAACCTTGGTGGGTACCCCGCGATGGCGGCGCCTCTACGCTGTCGTCATAGGGACTGCTGACGCACAGGCGAAACACCCCGGCTTGATACTCCGCCTCGATGCTGACTAAACCGCCTTCGATGCGTGGTTGTACCCCATAAATCAAGGCGTTTTCCAGCAGCGGCTGCAAGGTTAGCTGTGGAATCGGCAAATCGGCCGGCACGCTGTCGATCTGCCAATCTAACTGTAGTCGCTCGCCGAGGCGGTATTGTTCAATCGACAGGTAACGTTTGGACAGTTCCAGCTCATCCTGCCACGTCACCAGACTGCCCGGTTTGGCCAAGCTGGCGCGAAATAAATCGGATAAATCCAGCACCGCCTGCTCGGCCTTAAAAGGGTCGATGGTCACCAAGCTGGCGATGCTATTGAGGCTATTAAACAAAAAATGCGGGCGAATCCGCGCCTGCAACGACTCCAGCCGCGCGCGCAACTCGGCTTGCTGCTGACGCCGCCATTGGCTTTGCAAATAAAAATAACGCAGCAGTAACGCCGACATAATCAACGCGATTAACGCATGGCGCAGGTACAGGTTGGCCTCACCATAGCGCTGCAACGGCCCGCCCAGCTGATAAAACTCGGCTACGGCGGTGCAAGCCACGGTTAGCGCGACCACAATCAGGCTGCAGCACAGGCCTGCCGCCCACGCCGGCAACCCCGCCAGCCACGGGCGCAAGCGGCACAGCAAGGCAGCGCTGAGCAAGACTATCCACTGAGCAAACAACGAGGTGAGCGCCAAGCGCACCCAGTTAAAACCGGCGTCCATTGGCTCGGCCAGCACCAACACCAGCACCAGCAACTCGGCCAACAACACCAAGACCAACAACGCCTCCGGCAGGCACAGCTCCGGCAGGAAGAAGTCGTCATCAATCGGCGCTGCCACACGCCTTTTTTTCGGCCAGTTAATTTGCATGCTTAGAGTTTCCTCGTGCGGCCCCGCGCCAGCAAGTTAGCGGGTCGCAACTGGCAAAAATAAATCGCAAAAAAACATTAATCGGAGCCCAGCGTGAGTTAGCCAAGTTATCTGTGCCGTCCAGCCACCAATCCTAAGCAAAGCACACCCACGCCAGCACGGCTGAGCCTGTTATTATTGGCGGATTAATGTTGCCCGATTTTATTGCCGAGCAGGCCACTCGCCGTGGCGCTGCGTTTTTTTTGCATTCGCCGAGAGCATGCCATGAGTGTTGAGCCTACCAACCAATCCTGGGGCGGTCGTTTCAGTGAGCCCGTTGACGCCTTTGTCGCCCGTTTTACCGCCTCGGTCGAGTTCGACAAGCGCCTGTATAAGCACGACATCATGGGTTCCATCGCCCACGCCACGATGCTGGCCAAGGTCGGCGTATTAACCGCCGCCGAGCGCGACGCCATCGAAGCTGGCCTTAAGCAAATCCAGACCGAAATCGAAGCCGGCCAATTTGACTGGCGGGTCGATCTGGAAGACGTGCACATGAACATCGAGGCGCGTCTCACCGACCGCATCGGCGTCACCGGCAAAAAACTGCACACCGGGCGTAGCCGTAACGACCAAGTAGCCACCGATATTCGTTTATGGCTGCGCGATGAAATCGACCTGATCCTTGGCGAAATCACCCGTTTGCAACAAGGTTTGCTCGGCTTGGCGGCAACCGAGTCGGACACCATCATGCCCGGCTTCACCCACCTGCAAACTGCCCAGCCGGTGATCTTCGGCCATCACCTGCTGGCCTGGTTCGAGATGCTCTCGCGCGACTACGAGCGTCTTGTCGATTGCCGCAAGCGCGCCAATCGCATGCCGCTCGGCTCGGCCGCGCTGGCCGGCACCACCTACCCGATTGACCGCGAACTGACCGCGCAACTGCTGGGTTTTGACGCCGTCGGCGGCAACTCGCTGGATGGCGTGTCCGACCGGGATTTCGCCATCGAATTCTGCGCCGCCGCCAGCATCGCCATGATGCACCTGTCGCGGTTCTCCGAAGAACTGGTGCTGTGGACCTCGGCGCAGTTTCGCTTTATCGACCTGCCGGATCGTTTTTGCACCGGCTCCTCGATCATGCCGCAGAAGAAAAATCCCGACGTTCCCGAGTTGGTGCGCGGCAAAAGCGGCCGGGTATTCGGCGCTTTGATGGGCCTCTTGACCCTGATGAAGGGCCAACCGCTGGCCTACAACAAAGACAACCAAGAAGACAAAGAGCCGCTGTTCGACGCCGCCGACACCCTGCGCGACTCGCTGCGCGCCTTCGCTGATATGGTCCCGGCTATCAAGCCCAAGCGCGAAGTGATGCGCGAAGCGGCGCTGCGCGGCTTCTCCACCGCCACCGACTTAGCCGACTATCTAGTGCGCAAAGGCCTGCCGTTCCGTGATTGCCATGAGATCGTCGGCCACGCGGTGAAGTACGGTGTCGAAACTGGCAAAGACCTGGCCGAAATGAGCCTGCAAGAGCTGCGCGGCTTCAGTGAACAGATCGGCGACGATGTGTTCGCGGTACTGACCCTCGAAGGTTCGGTGAATGCCCGCGACCATATCGGCGGCACCGCACCCAACCAAGTGCGCGCCGCCATCGCCCGTGGTCAGGCCTTGTTAGCCAGCCGCTAAACCCCTGCGCGATCGCGGCCTAGCGCCGCGATCAGCCGACCGAACAATCAAACAATCAAATACTCGAACAACCGCAAGGAACCGCCATGAGCGATGCCATCGACAACCCCGATGATGACGAAGACTTCACCGCCGCCACCCTCACCCAAGCCATCGAAAACCAGCTCGAAGCGCAAAGCCCGCCAGCGGCCCAAGCCACCTTCAATAAGCTGACACTGGTCGGTTACCCACGCGAGGAAGTTATCGAGCTGATGGCCCAAGTACTGGCCCATGAAGTGCGCGCCATGCTCGATGCCGACCGCCCGTTTGATTTAGCGTGGTACGAACAAGCCCTGCGCGCCTTGCCAGAGTTGCCGAAAGAGGCCTCTTAAGCCAAGCTGACTACACTGCATATCTGCGCCAGGCTATCTCGCCAGCGCAGTGCAACTGCCGAGTAGCCCCATGCGCAGCGATCACGGTTACTTACAGCTGTTCCAGCCCCTGTTAACTGCGGTGCTTATCGCCTTCAGCGCGTCAGTACCGGCCGAGCCTCTACTGATTGGCGTCGAGGACGACTGGTTTCCCTACGCCGCGTTCAAGGACGGCATAGTCCAGGGCATGTCGGTCGACATCGTCAAGGCCGCCTTTGCCGCGACTGATACTGAGATAGAGCTGCGCCCTTATCCCTACCCGCGCTGCATAAGCATGGTGCAACAGGGTAAATTGCTCGCTTGTTTCAATACGGCGCACAACGCACAGGTTGCCAGCAACCATCTGCTGCCCAAGATGCCTTTATTTAGCGAAGACGTCCTACTCTGGGCGCGCGCCGCACAAGCCCCACAGGTGACGGATGTATACGCCGCCCTCAAGGGCAAAAGAGTCGCAGTGACTATTGGCTACGAATACGGCACGCGCTTTGACACTAATCAGCAGGTGCTGCGCGTTCCGGTGCGCAAAGACCTGTACGGCTTTTTAATGCTGCAAAAACAACGGGTGGACTACAGCGTGGCCTATCGCGGCACCGCCGAGCAGTTGTTTCGTGACCACCCAGAGCTCGCCGGGCAGTTCACGGCCGTCGCTACCATCGACCAGCCACAACTGTTTTTAAGCTTCTCACGGCATAACCCGGCCGCTCCGGCAGTAGTCGAGCGCTTCGAGCAGGGCATGCAGTTGATCCACGACAATGGCCGCTACCAACAAATCATTCAACAATGGCAGCCAAGCACTACACAGTGAGCGCAAGCTCGCTACACTGCTAAAACCTCGGCGCTACTGTGCTCCGAGGTACCTCCACCGGGCCCGCTGAGCCGGTGCCTTTCTCGAAGAGTTTGGAGCGCCTATGTCGTATACCCCTGAGCTGATTGCCGAACTGGAAATACTTGCACTGTTCAACCTGGAGAACACCCAGGAAGGTCTCAAGGTTCATCACGTCGCCGCGCCCAAAGCCATTGCTGCCGCGCAACGCCTGTATGACAAAGGCCTGACCAACCAAGTCGATGGCGGTTACCTAACCAGCCTCGGGCTTGAGGCCGCCGCCCACGCGCAAGGCCTGTTAACCATCCTGAATGTCCGCGAAACCGCTTAAACCTCTGCCTGCCTAAATCTCTGCCCGCCTAGCCCTTGTCCGCCTTACCGGCGGCAGCGGCCAGCCGGGCCAGATGCCGATCCAGCCAGCGCGGCTGACGATTAGCATCCTCGGCACGCTCTTGCCGACGAATCGCATCACGCACCAAGTGCACCCCCAAATAACGCAGTGGTTCCGGCGCAAACTGCCCCAACGGGCCACGTACCAACGGACTGCTGGTCCAGGCATTGTCTTGGCCGAGCACCAGCGAGCTGAGAATTTCCCCGCCCAAATACGATGGCCCGACGCCGTTGCCGGAATAACCCAAGCCGTAATGAATACGCGGATGACCATTCAACTGGCCAAAAAACGGCAAACCGCTGACGGTACGATCCGAGGCGCCAGTCCAGGTACTGGCCACCGGCACCTCGCTTAAACTGGGAAAGAAGCTGTGCAGTTGTTCCTTGAGCAAGCCCTCCCAGCGGCTCGGCTGATCAAACCCTGAGTGCATGCGATTGGCGAAAGCAAAGCTATTGCCGCCCTTGCCCAGCATCAGCCGGCCATCCGCCGTGGTGCGGTAGTAATTGACGAAGGTGCGTGAGTCGAGCACTGCACAGCCGTGATCCAGCCCCAGCGCCGCCAGTTGTTCAGGGCAAGGTTGAGTGATCAGCATGTCAGACGAGACCAGCACCACGCTGCGTGAAAACTGCCGAAATAGCTGCGGCATCCAGGCGTTCAGTGCCAGTACCACCTGCTGGGCACGGACCTGCCCGTGCGGCGTGCGCACCACTGGTACGCGGCCTTGCTCGAGCGCCAGCATTGGGGTTTGGCTATAGATAGTCACCCCCAACTGCTGGGCCACCCGTGCCAGACCCCGCACCAGTTTGCCCGGCTGCAAGCTGCCGGCCACGGGTGAGAAAAAACCCTGTAAATGCCGCGCCGAACCGGCATGGGCCTGCACCCGAGCCAGCGGCCACTGTTGCCAACTGGACAAGCCTTGCTGCTGCAATTCATCCAGCACCGGCCGCAGGCTATCGAGTTGCGCGGTGTTGCTGGCGGTGTACAGGGTGCCGTCTAAACGCACCTCGGCATCAATGCCGTGGCGCAGGCAAAAACCGGCAATCTCGCCCACCGCCCGCTCCGAGGCTTGCACGATGCGCGCCGCTTCAGCCGCACCAAACAGCTTGCGCAGGGTGAAGTACTTGGTGGCCAGCGTCAGCAGGCAACCGCCATTGCGCCCGGAGGCGCCGGCGCCGCAGAGGTCACGCTCGACTATCACCACACGCAAATCCGGCCGCTGTTGCTTGAGCTGAATCGCCGTCCACAGCCCGGTAAAGCCGCCGCCGACGATGCACACATCGGCCTCGATCGCAGCCGTCAGCGGCGCGCCCGTAGCGGCAGGCTCTGCCGCCAGCGCTTGCGCCAGCCAGAACGGGCGCAGCGGCGCATTCATGGCCGCTCGCCGTTGGCCAAGCGCGCCTCGATGGCGTCGAGCACTGCCGGCAATTCGGCAATGCTGGTGAGCACATAATGCGCACCGGCCTGATACAACTTAGCCGCTGCAGGGCCCGCGCAGGCGGCTTGTTCGGCGGGCGTGAGGGCCAGCCACTGAGCATGGCTCAAGCCCACTTCGTTACCCGAGGCGGACAAGCCGACTGTCCACATGCCGGCCGCCAGCCCTTCATCGATGCCGGGCACTGTGTCGTCAACCTTGACGCAGGCGGCCACGTCGCTGGCGCCGAGGCGGATCAGGTTTTCCAACGCCATCCACGGCCCCGGTCGGCCACCCGCCGGTAAATCATCGGTAGCCACCACCCAGTCCGGGGCGTAGCCGGCGGCGGCAGCAATCGGCAGCAGCGCGTCCATCACCACCCGTGGGTAGCCCGAGCAAGAGCCGATTTTCAGGCCGCGCTGACGCAGCGTGGCGATGCACTGCAGCGCACCGGGAATCAGCGCCGAGTAGTCGCCGACTCGCTCGATTTGCAGCGGAATAAAGGCTGCGTACAACGCATCCACGTCGGCGTCGTTCATCGCCCGGCCAAAGCGCGCCTGCCAACGCGCAGCCACGGACGGCAAACGGCCCAGCGCCTGAATGTGATCCCACTTGGCCAGCCCCATGGGGATGCGCGCCTCGGCCAGACTGACTTCGATGTCGAAGCCGGCGAAGGCTTCGATCAGCACCTGGGTCGGGGCGAAGGAGCCGAAATCCACCACGGTGCCGGCCCAATCAAAGATCACCGCCTGCAACTGGCCGGTGTAACGGCGTTGATAGCTATAGCTCATGGTCTTGCTCCTAAATGCGTGTGGACTGCCAGCCGAGATCGCGCAGGGCCCCGCCCAACGCGGCCACCGCTTGGTCGATTTCAGCGTGATCGATAGCGCCGATACAGCCGACGCGGAAAGTCTCCAACTGGGTCAATTTGCCCGGATAGAGGATAAAACCGCGCTCACGCACGGCCTGATAGAGGGCCATAAACTGGTAATCCGGGTGGGCCGGGGCATGCGCGGTATAGATAATCGGCGCCTGCACCGCCGCCGCTAGATAAGGCTGCAAACCCAGCGCAGCGAGGCCGGCGCGCAGCCGCTCGGCATTCGCCTGATAACGCGCCAACCGCGCCGGCTGGCCACCTTCGGCGTGAAATTGATCGAGCGCCGCGCGCAGCGCCGCCAGCACATGGGTCGGCGGCGTATAGCGCCACTGGCCGGTGCGCTGCAAGTAGGCGTGCTGGTCATACAGATCCAGCGACAATGAATGACTGTTGCCCCGACTGGCCGCCAACGCCGCCTTGTGCACCAGCACAAAGGCCATGCCCGGCACGCCTTCTAGGCATTTATTGGCCGACGACACCAGCGCGGCAAACGGCAATTCACGGGCATCCACCGGCAAAGCGCCGAAGCCACTCATGCTGTCGATAATCAACTGCCGTCCGGCCGCCGCCACCACACGCGCAATCTCAGCCAGCGGATTGAGCAGACCGGTGCTGGTTTCACAATGAATGGCGCCGACATGGCTGATGTGCGGATGGGCAGCCAAATAGTCGGCCAGTTGCTGCGGGCACACCGGCTGGTCGTCGGCAAAATTCAGGGTCGCCACTTGCCGACCCATGACCTCGGCCAGTTGCGCCATGCGCTGGCCGTAAGCGCCGTTGACCAGCACCAGCAAGGCGCCGTCGCGCGGCAGCAGGGTGCCGATGGCCGCCTCCACGGCGAAGGTGCCGGAGCCTTGCAGCGGCACGCAGACATGGCTGCTCTGTGCGTGAGCAATCGCCAACAGGTCGGCGCACACGCCTGCGGTCAGGGCATTGAAGCGCCCATCCCAAGAGCCCCAGTCATGCAGCATTGCGGTTTTGGTGGCCAAACTGGTGGTCAGCGGGCCGGGGGTGAGCAAAATAGCGTCGCGCATAACTGGGACCTTTAAAAAATGAGATTGCACGATCAAGCCGCCGCCGGCGTTAGCCAGCGGCACTGCCAGCCACGCCGTTCGGCTTCGCCCAGCAAGCGCGCATTGGGATTGGTCGGGCGCGGCTCGCTGACCCACTCCAGCAGGGGCAGGTCGTTGTGCGAGTCACTGTAGAAATAGCTCTGCTGGATTTGCGCATGCTCGCGCAGCAGCCAGTTTTCCAGGCAGTGCACCTTGCCCTCGGCGTAGGTCAGCAGGCCTTGGGCACGCCCGCTGTAACAGCCGCCACGCACTTCGCAGGGCACCCCATGGATGTGTTCAAAGCCCAGCGCCGCACCCATCGGCCGAACCAGAAACTCCTCACTGGCCGACACCAGCAGCAAGGTATGGCCGGCGGCGCGATGGGCCGCGATCAGCTCCAGCGCCTCGGGATACACCCGTGGTAACAGTTGCGAGCTAATTAACTGCTGCACCTCGCGGGCCACCACCGCCTCGCTGCGTCCAATCAATGGCGCCAAGGTCAGATCCAAATAGGCATGCATGTCCAGCCCACGCTCGCCGTAATCGGCCATTAAGGCCGCGTGCTGGCGGGCAAATGTCTCGCGGTCGGCCCAACCGAGGTCTTGCATATGCGCCGCCCAACTGGCGGAACAATCGGCGTCCAAAAGAGTGTGATCAAGATCGAAAATCGCCAGAGTAAGCGCTTGCATGACGGGAGCCTTATGCACCAAGTTGAATGCTCGGCAGTATCGACACTCTGCGCCCAACAGCCCACACAGCAGGGCTTGCGCCGAGCGCTAGATTTTCTTATGACCTGTAACAGCACCGTCATACAGCCTCGATTTACTGCAAGCCTCGCCTAGACCAAAGCCTTATTAGCCCCCACTTATGTCCAGACTGCCGCCACTAAACGCCCTACGTGCCTTTGAAACTTCGGCGCGCCTGGGCAGCTTTACCCGCGCCGCCGAAGAGCTGCACGTCACCCAAGCGGCCGTCAGTCAGCAGGTTAAACAGCTCGAACAGCACCTCGGCAGCCCCTTGTTTGTGCGCGAAGCCAAAGGCCTGCGGTTAACCGAGGTCGGCCGCAGCTACCTGCCGGCGCTGACCCAAGCGTTCCATACCTTGCGCAATAGCACCGACGAACTGTTCGGCGAACGTAGCCGCACCCAGCTCAACGTGCGCGTCTCCAACTCCTTCGCCGAACATTTTCTGGCCCCAAGGCTGCAACGCTTTTTGGCCGACTATCCACGTTTTCGCGTGCGCATCAGCTCCTCGCCCTGGACCGCCTTTACCGAGGACAGCAATGCCGACGTGGAGATTTGCAATGGCTATGGCGACTGGAGTAATCGCCAGGTCGAACGCCTGACCAGCGAACACTGGCTGACCGTCTGCAGCCCGGCCACGCTGGAGCGGCGCGGCTGGCCGGAGTCGGCGCAGGCATTGATGCGCTGGCCGCTGTACAGCGTGCTCGGCTATCGCGAAGGCTGGAACGAATGGCTCGCCTGTCAGCAGATCGACGGGCTGGCGCCGGCCCCCGGCTTGGAGTTCGACACCACCACCCTCGCCATGCAAGCGGTGCGCTATGGCGATGGCGCGCTCCTGACCCGTAGCTTTCTGGTCAGCGACGCCCTGCACCGTGGCGAGCTGGTGCAACCGCACCCCGGCGTACTGCCGACTCGCGGCGGTCACTACTTGGTTTGTCAGCGCGGCGATCAACGTCCCAAGGTACTGGCCTTCTGCGACTGGCTACGGCGTGAGTTGCGCGGCCATCAAGCCGGCTTACGCCTGCCGCTTCCTGGTCTAGCCCAAGAATGACTGGCGCTGGCTATTAGTAAAACTAGGTCATTTGCGCCTCTCTCGTCACAAAGCCGCAACCCAGCAGGCATAGCATTTAGACCAGCGAGCCCACACGACTCAGCCGTAACGGCTGACAGCGCGCTCGCGCACCCAAGTCACCATCGCCCCGGTTCCGGGCCTCGCCCGATTAGGAGTTTTTTGTGAAATTGCTCAAGCCTTTGCGTTCCATGCTCGCCGTTGCCATGACCAGCCTGTCGTTTGCGGCCCTAGCCGCCAACGAACTGACCGTTTACACCGCCCTCGAGCCAGAAGACATGGGCAAGTACGCGGCACGCTTCAACCAGGACCATCCGGACGTGAAGATCAACTGGGTGCGCGACTCTACCGGCGTGATCACCGCCCGCCTCCTGGCCGAGAAGGCCAACCCGCAGGCAGACGCGGTCTGGGGTCTGGCCGCCACCAGCCTGATGCTGCTGCAAAAAGAAGGCATGTTGCAGGGTTATGCCGCCAAAGATGTCGACCAGCTTAAACCGCTGTTCCGTGACAGCCAGAACCCGCCAACGTGGGTCGGCATGGATGCCTGGATGGCCGCCATCTGTTTCAACACCGTAGAAGCCGCCAAGCACAATCTGCCGATGCCCAAGAGCTGGCAAGACCTGACTAACCCGGTGTATCGCGGCCATATCGTGATGCCTCATCCGGCGTCATCCGGCACCGGCTTTCTGGACGTCTCGGCCTGGCTGCAGACCTTTGGCGCCGAGAAGGGCTGGAGTTACATGGACGGCCTGCACCAGAACATCAAGCAATACACCCATTCCGGCTCCAAGCCTTGCAAGATGGCCGGCACCGGCGAGGCGCCAATCGGCATCTCCTTCGCCTACCGTGGCGCTAAAGAGAAAGCCGCCGGCGCACCGCTGGAGCTGATCTTCCCAAGCGAAGGCCTGGGCTGGGAAATGGAAGCGGCCGGCATCCTCAAGGGCACCAAGCAACTGCCTGCGGCACAAACCCTGATGGACTGGGCGGCTAGCGAAAAAGCCAACCACCTGTACAACGAAGGCTACGCCATCCTCGCCCGTCCGGGGATCGCCAAGCCGGTCGCACACTTCCCGGCCGATCCAGAAAAGTTGCTGATCAAGAATGACTTCAACTGGGCCGCCGCAAACCGCGACAGCATCCTCACCGAGTGGCAGAAACGCTACGAAGGCAAGGCCGAAGCCAAGTAACTAGGGGCAAACCCTAAACCGAGTGTCGGCAACACCCTGTCCGCCAGACCTGACCTAATCAGTCCAGCCAGGTTTGGCGGAAAACAGGGGTTTGTTGTTTTTGTACAAAGCTGCACATTAAAGGTAATCCCCATGACTCAAGGCTGCGGCAGCCGTCTGCAATTGCACGGCATTAACAAGCACTTCGGCAGCACCCAAGTGCTGCGCGATATTGATCTGGATATCCAGCCGGGCGAGCTGGTGTGTTTTCTCGGCCCCTCGGGCTGCGGTAAAACCACCTTGCTGCGCATCATTGCCGGCCTCGAAGCACAGAGCAGCGGCCGTTTGCTGCAAGGTCAGCGAGACATTTCGCTGCTGCCACCGCGCCAACGTGACTTTGGCATTGTCTTTCAGTCCTACGCCTTATTCCCCAATCTCAGCGTGCAGGCCAACATCGCTTTTGGCTTGCGCAGCCAGCATCAACCCAAAGCCATGATCGAACAGCGGGTCACGCAACTGCTGGAACTCATCGGTTTGGACGAACACCGCCATAAATACCCGGCGCAACTGTCCGGCGGGCAACAACAGCGGGTGGCCTTGGCCCGCGCCCTAGCGCCGGCGCCCGGTTTGTTGTTGTTGGATGAGCCCTTGTCGGCGCTGGACGCCCGTGTGCGCGGCCATCTGCGCAAGGAAATTCGTCGCCTGCAACAGCAGCTTGGAGTCACCACTATATTGGTCACCCACGACCAAGAAGAGGCCCTGACCATGGCCGATCGCGTCGTGGTGATGAACCAAGGCGTGATTGAGCAGGTCGGCACCCCGCAAGAAATCTACCGCCAGCCGGCCAGCCCGTTTGTGGCTGAGTTTATTGGTGCGATGAACTTCGTCGACTCCAGTCGCGATGCCGCAGGCAAACTCAGCCTTGCCGGTCAGCCGCTGGATATGCCGGCGCAACAACCGGGGCAACGGCTACGTCTGGCATTTCGCCCAGAAGAAGTGCAACTGGTGCCCGTCAATGAAGGCGGCTTACCGGCGCAGGTGGAGCAGGTGGAGTTTTTCGGCACCTTTATTCGTTTACGCGTGCGCGTCGAGGGCCTGCCGAATGCCTTGACGGTCGATGTGGATGCCCGCCGCGCCCGACTTTTGGGGCTCTGCGAGGGCAAGCGGCTGGGCATGCACCTGCCGGCCGATGCCTTGAGCTGTTTTGCGGCCTAATTTTTCAGCATTTTAAGGCCGTCTCTGGCGGTCAATTTTCTTGGATTACCCTCACCATGTTTGCCTCCCTCCTAAGCCAAGGTCGCTTGGTCAGCCATGAGCGCCTTTGGTTGGCGTTGTTTTTTGCGCTGCTGATTGGTCTATTTATCGTCCTCTTACCCGCGCCGCTGCTCAGTCTGCTGGGGCGTAGCCTGGAAGACCGCGACGGCAACTTTGTCGGTCTGGCGAACTTTGAACAATACTTTGCCAGCGGCGCCTTACTGCGCGCGCTGGGTAACTCGTTACTGGTGGCCGCGCTCAGCACCCTAGTGGTACTGAGCAGCGCCTTTGCCGCCGCTTGGGCCTTAACCCGCAGCTTGTTGCCGTATCGCGGCTGGATTCGTGCAGCATTGTTATTGCCGATTCTGGCGCCATCGCTGCTGCCGGCCATCAGCCTGATTTACCTGTTCGGCGAACAAGGCGTGCTCAAGGCGTGGCTCGGTGACAGTTCGATTTATGGCCCGTTGGGCATAGTCCTCGGCTCGTGTTTCTGGACCTTCCCGCATGCGCTGATGATTTTGCTCACCGCCATGTCGCAGGCCGACGCCCGCCATTACGAGGCGGCCGAGGTGCTCGGCGCCTCAAGCTGGCGAACCTTCTTTACCGTAACCCTGCCGAATGCCCGCTACGGTTTGGTCAGCGCCGGCTTTGTGGTGTTTATTCTGGTATTCACCGACTTTGGCGTGCCCAAGGTGATCGGCGGCCAGTTCGCCATGCTCGCCACCGACGTGTACAAACAGGTGATAGGTCAGCAGCGCTTCGAGATGGGCGCGGTGGTCAGCGTGCTGTTGCTGTTGCCGGCCTTACTGGCGTTTATGGCCGATCGTTGGGTGCAAGGCCGCCAAGCCGCCACCCTGACCGCCCGCGCGGTGCCTTGGCGACCGAAAATCAATCGCCTGCGCGACCTCTGGGCCGCCACCTTGCTACTGCCGGTGCTGGTTTTTTTTGCCGCGGTGATTGGCATGGCGATCTACGCCTCGCTGGTGAGTTACTGGCCGTACAACCTGACGCTGAGCCTGAATAACTACCAGTTCGGCCGGGTGATTGGCGACGGCTGGGGCAGCTATTTCAACTCCCTGCAACTCGCCGGGCTGACCATGCTGGCGGGCACCACACTGGTGTTTTTCAATACCTGGCTGAGCCAGCGCACCCCGCAGCCACGCAGCCTGGTCGCGCTGTTTCAGTTACTCAGCCTGTTGCCGCTGGCGGTGCCGGGAATGACCCTAGGGCTGGGCTATATTTTCTTCTTCAACCACCCGAGCAACCCGTTGAATGGTTTATACGGCGGTATGACCATTCTGGTGCTCTGCACCCTGACGCACTTCTACTCGGTGCCGCACCTGAATCTGGTCACGGCATTTAAACAACTGGACAGCGAGTTTGAAGCGGTCGGCGAATCGCTGCGCGCCTCGCGCCTACAGATTCTCTGGCGGGTAAGCTTGCCGATGAGCCTGCCGGCGCTGCTGGATGTAGCCCTGTATTTTTTCGTCAACGCCATGACCACAGTGTCGGCGCTGGTATTTCTCTACGGCCCACACACCAACCTTGCGGCCATCAGCGTGCTCAATCTGGATGACGCTGGGCAAACCGCCAGCGCCGCGGCCATGGCCGTGTGCATCATGGCCACCTGCGCGCTGGCCAAACTGCTGCACGGCCTGCTCGGCGCCGCCCTGCAGCGCCGACAAACCATCTGGCGCGGTGCATGAGCAGCTTTACCCTGCTGCTGGTGCTGCTCTCGGCCATCAGCCATGCCAGCTGGAATCTGGCCGGTAAAAAAGCCAACCCCAGCCTTGGCTATTTTTACCTAGCCAGCCTCTGGGGCGCACTGCTCGGCTTGCCGTTGGTGTTGCCATTCACCCATACGTTGCTGCTGGCCATGACTCCGGGAATCTGGGCTTGGGTACTGCTCTCCGGGCTGTGTCAGGCGCTGTATTTATGGGGTCTGGCCGAGGCTTACCGGCGCGGCGAGTTGTCCGCGCTGTACCCCTTGATCCGCTCTTCACCATTAATTTTGCTAATGCTCAGCAGCCTATTGCTGGGCAGCGCCGAGCGCATCAGCGGCGGCGCCATGCTCGGCATCGTGTTGATCGTCGGCGGTTGTTTCTTCTTGCCCATGCAACGCTTTGGCGACCTGCGCCTGAGCCACTACCTGAACCCCGCCACCTGCTTCGCCCTATTGGCGGCCACTGCCACTGCCGGCTATTCGCTGATCGACGACCTAGCCACTCGCGCCATGCGCGAATTGCCCGGAGCAGCTCTAGACAGTGCCTGGGTGGCGCTCTTGTATGTGGTGCTGCAAGCCTGCAGCGCGACACTCTGGCTCGGGCTGGCGTTGCTGCTGCCCAGCCAGCGGCGGCAGTGGCCGCAACTCAAAGGCCAAGCGCGCAGCAGCCTGTTTACCGGAGTGATGATGCTGCTGACCTACGCCCTAGTGGTCTGGGCCATGGCCTATGCCAGCGACGTCAGTTACGTGGTGGCGTTCCGGCAAGTCAGCATCCCGATTACCGTGGCCCTGGGCATCACGCTGCTCGGCGAGCGCCTGACCCCGCCGAAATTAGTCGGGGTCGGCATAGTGGTGATCGGCTTGCTGCTGGTGGTGCTCAACTAGCGATGCACGCTGGTGGCAAACGCTGCGCGGTTTACCACCCTACAGACCGATATGAGCTTTGTAGGGTGGACAACGCGAAGCTTGTCCACCATGACCGCACGCCACTCTGGCACAAGCCCGCGAATATGCTTAGGCTCTAAGCATGAGCCGCAACCAAGAAATCCGCCCCGACATTGACGATGGCATCGACCGCAAGGTGCTGACGCAATTACGCGCGCGCTTTCTTAAAGTTAATAGCGGGCGCATCGAGCGCGCCATGCAAGCGCTGTCCACCCGCCAACAGTGGGTGCTGAAGCTGTTGCCCTTGTTATTTCACGTCAATCACCCTCTCTTGCCGGGCTATGTCTCGGGCAGCACGCCGGCCGGTCTCTGTGGTTTTGAGCCGGACGACGAGCTACTCGGCGAAGCCCAGCGCCTGACCCGCTCGTTCGTCTACAAGCCCTATCGCGGTAAGCCACAACTGCCGTTACAGGGGCTGTTTTTGATGGGCAGTCTCGGCACCTTGGCGCAAGCCGAGCAGAGTGACATGGACCTGTGGGTGTGCCATGCACCGCAACTCTCGCAGCAAGCGCTGGATGAGCTGCAACGCAAATGCACCCTGCTGGAGGCTTGGGCCGCCACTCAAGGCGCCGAGGTACATTGCTTCTTGGTCGATCCGGCGCGCTTCAATGTGACCGATCGCGAAGCGCAGCTGACCTCCGACGACTGCGGCACCACCCAGCACTATTTATTGCTCGACGAGTTTTACCGCAGCGCCATTTGGCTGGCCGGCCGCACGCCTTTGTGGTGGCTGGTGCCGGTGTATGAAGAGCAGCGCTACGACGACTACTGCAGCACCCTACTGAGCAAACGCTTTATTCGCGCCGATGACGTGCTCGACCTCGGCCACCTAGCCCAGATCCCGCCAGCGGAGTTCCTCGGCGCGGGCATGTGGCAACTGTTTAAGGGCATCGAGTCGCCGTATAAATCGGTGCTCAAACTGCTGCTCACCGAGGTGTACGCCAGCGAGCATCCACGGGTTGAATGCCTGAGCCTCAGGTTCAAGCAGGCGGTGTTTGCCAATCGTCTCGATATGGACGAGCTGGACAGCTACATCGTGTTGTATCGCCGTTTAGAGGAGTACCTCAACGGCCGAGGCGAGTTGGAGCGGCTCGAACTGATCCGCCGCTGCCTGTACTTGAAGGTCAATAAGAAGCTCAGCAAACCGCCGCGCAACCGCAAAAAAAGCTGGCAACGTCTGCTGCTCGAACGCCTCACCGCCGAGTGGGGCTGGAGCGAGCGCGAACTTCTGATGCTGGACAATCGCCAGCAGTGGAAGGTTCGCCAGGTCAGCCAGGAGCGCCGCGCGCTGGTCAATGAGCTGACCTACAGCTACCGCTTCCTGTCCGATTTTGCCCGCACCCAGCAGGCCGGCAGCCTGCTCAACAGTCGCGACCTGAGCATCCTCGGCCGCCGCCTGTACGCCGCCTTCGAGCGCAAGGCCGGCAAGGTCGAGTTTATTAACCCCGGCATAGCCCCCGACCTTGCCGAAGAAACCCTGACCCTGGTGCAAAGCCCTACGGCCGAGGCCACCAGCGACGGCCAGTGGGCGCTGTACAGCGGCAGCTTAAACGGCCAAGAAGCGGCGGATTTCGCCCCGCTAAAGCGCAGCCGACAATTGGCCGAATTGCTCGCTTGGTGCCACCGCAACAGCGTGATCGACAGCAGCACGCGTCTGTCCTTACAACCGGGTAGCAGCGACCTAAATGACTTTGAGTTGTCCAACCTACTAGAAAGCCTGCAATTGGTGCTGCCGCTGCCCTTCGCCAGCGTGCCCGAGCAAGCCCTGCTCGAAGCCTGCGCACCGGCCAGCGTGCTGCTGT
The DNA here is from genome assembly GCA_044354115.1 of Pseudomonas sp. Classification (GTDB taxonomy): domain Bacteria; phylum Pseudomonadota; class Gammaproteobacteria; order Pseudomonadales; family Pseudomonadaceae; genus Aquipseudomonas. The sequence continues at coordinate 21,284 of JBILAR010000041.1, forward strand.
TGGTGAATGTCGGCGTTGACCCACTCAAGCAACACAGCCTGCTCAACGTGCACCTGACCAGCGGCCGTATCGATGCGCTGGGTTACTCCGGGGTGCGTGAAAATCTGGTGCTGACCTTCGACCAAATTACCCTCAACAGTTGGAACGAACTGCTGGTCAGCCGCTACGACGGCCCTAACGCCCTGCTCGACTGCCTGCGCGACTATTTAAATAGTCTGCCGGCCGGTGGCAGAAGACCCAACTTGCAGATTCGCTGCTTCTGCAAAAACCGCGCGGTAACCATCGGCCAACGGGTTGCAGCGCTGTTTAACGACGCCCTCAACCAGCTCGCCAAGCCGCAACTGAGCCGCTACCTGCTGCAGATTCAACAGCACTACCATGTGATCAACCTAACCCCCGGCCAAGTCAGCCACGCCACACTGGCCGATCTGCCGAGTTTGATTGAGCACCTTGGCCAGCAGCAAAGCTGCTTTAGCGCCCTGCATTTGGACCCGCATGTATTAGAGGGCGACGACCTTGCGCTGATCCTGCCGCAGGGCCGCGCCGACTGTATTCAAGTGTTCTATCGCCTGCATGGCGAGCACGCCGAACTGAGCATTTTGGATGAGCACAACGCCCTGTGGCGTCAGCGCGTGCCCTTCCATGATGAGCAAAATCTGCTGACCCCGGTGCAGCGCTTCTTGCAATCGATGCTCTACCGACGCAACGCCCTGGTCACCTTCGACAGCCCACAACTGCCGATGGAGTTGGAGCTGCTGTATTACCAAGTGCTGCCCGCCGCGCCGCAACGCGCCCAGCAGCTAGAACGCCGCCCGGCGCCACAAACCCTTGGCAGTCAACCGTTCTATCAGGTGCAGGTAATAGTCGAACCGGCCGAACCCGGCCGCGAACACATCAGCCTGTACTGCAACCACCGCGAGTTTTCCGAGCTAGAACATGGCACCGATCTATTCGCCGCCGTCGCCCGGCACATCCTCAGCAAACGCCAAGGCGGCGAACGCTACCCCTGCTACATCACCGACCTCGACCTATCGCGAGTGCTCGACGACGGCCACAGCCAAACCATCCACTACCTACGCTACAAAGCCCGGCTGGAAGAAGCGCTGAATAGCGCGTTGCAGCAGGCGTGATGGCGTAGGCGGCGTTAGACGCTAGCGCTAGAGGCTGAAGTCGCCGGCGGCTTCCGGTTGATATTCAACGGCCAGCAGGGTCAGTTTGATCAGCTTGCCGCCGGGGGCAGGCCAGTCAATCTGCTGACCGACGCTCAGGCCCAACAAGGCGCTGCCAATTGGCGCGAGAATCGACACTGTGCCCTCGGCACCGGCGTTCTGCGGGTAGACCAAGGTCAGGTGGTACTCCTTGGCGCTACTTTCGTCGCGACAGAACACCCGTGAATTCATGGTTACCACGCCCGCCGGCACTTCGTCATGGCCAACGATTTGCGCACGCGCCAACTCCTTCTCCAAGGCCTCGACGCCAGGGCCGGCGTTTTTCGGGTCGGCAAACAAACGCTCCAAGCGTTGTAAATCCAAGCGTGTGACGGTGATGGACGCTGTACTCATGATGCTGGCGAAGCCCCCTGTAACTGACGCAAGAAAGCAAAACCCCGAGATAGCAGACAGTGTGCAAGCGTAGCGAGCGAAGGCTAGGCAAGGTAAAAACAGGCGAGGACGCGGAGTTTACGAGTTGTAAATGAGCAGTCCGAGCCTGTTTTTAACGCGGCATAACCGAGCGCAGTAGTTTTCACACAGTCTGATTGCCCGGGGTTTAGTTGAACCTCTATCTATCGAGGCAGAGGCCGACCGTAACACAGCCGAACAAATACACAAGGCAGCGGGGCGTTAGCGGCGGCCGAGCGGCGAGCGGTCTAAACGGCCTTGCGCCGCTGCGCATATCTCGCGCCGGCGGCTATTGCTGGCGCTGCCCCACTCGAGGATTTCTGCCAGTAGACGACCACAGCCGAGGCAGCAATCGGCATCGTCTAGGCAGCACTGGCGCCGGCACGGTGAGTCAACGGGAGACTCCGCTGGGGCCGGGATGTTGGCCGAGGTGTCAGAGCTCTTCAAACTCAAGTTCCACACCGCCCTGTTCAAGGGTCAAGCGGGCAAGCATCTCACCGAGCAGTTCGTCGCTGGTGTCGCACATCCAGCGCTCACTGGCGGCGTCGTAGTCGAAGTGAAAACCACCCGAACGGGCAGCCAACCACAGTTGCCGTAGCGGCTCTTGGCGGCTGAAAATCAGCTGAGTGCCATTCTCAAAGCGCACGGTTAATACCCCGGCGGAGTTTTCTAGATCGAGGTCGAGGTCACTGCCATCGAACACGTCTTCGATGCTCTCTTGCGCAGCATCCACCAGATCGTGAAAACGGGCTTCGGTCAAACTCATTGCAACTACCTCAACAAATAAAAAATACGTCCAGCAGCAATAATCCGGCTTTTACCCGGTCGGACAGAGCAGCGCCCGCAGGCACGCTAGTGTGCACTCAGTGCGCCGATTCGGCTAATAAACTGCGCCGGTAGGCGCCGGGGCTTTGCCCGGTCCAACGGCGAAACGCGCGGGCCAAAGAACCCGCTTCGCTAAAGCCAAGCAGAAAGGCGATGTCGGCCAATTCCAAGCTCGCGTCGCGCAAGTAGTGCCGCGCCAGCGGCTCGCGGGTTTCATCCAGCAACTGGCTAAAGCTTAATCCGGCGTCGCTCAAGCGCCGCTGCAAGGTGCGCGGGCTCAGGGCTAAGGCGCGGGCTAAATGTGGCAAATCAACCGGGCCGGCCGCTAACTGCAGCGTCAGCAATTCGCGCGCGCGCACAAGCAGGCTATCGCCTTGTTTAAGCTCGGCTAATTGTCGCTCGGCATAGGCGTCCAACATTATCCGCATCGGCCCATCGGCCTGACCCAGCGGGGTATTGAGCAGGCGCTTAGGAAACACCAAGGCATTGTCGGCCTGATCGAATAACACTGGGCAACGAAAAATTCGCTGGTGCTCACTGATGTCAGCCGGCTGCGGATGCTGAAAGCGCACCCGCGTTGGAGCTAGGTCCAGCCCGCTAATCCAGTGCCCGAAGGTCACCCAGGCGGCCAAGGTTTCTTCGCTGGTGTGGCGCTGCAGTTGGGGCGATAACGGCTGCCAGCTGTGCGCTATTTGCGCCTCAAGGCCGGCTTGCGCAGGCTCATCTTGCAGTTCGACGCGACCCAGACTACCGACCAGTTCGGCGTAACGTGCTTGCCGGTGCAAGGCGTCCGCCAAGGTCGCGCAACTCATAATTAAATAACCGAGCACCCCGTAATAACCCGGCCGCACCGCCTCACCGAGGTGCAAACCAAGATTTTCATCGCCGCTCAACGCCAGCCCCCGCTCAAGCAACTGCAAATAATGGCTGGCACTGATGCGCTGTTCACGCTGGGCCAAGATGCTCGGCGCCAGCTGCACCTGCGCCAACATGCTGGCTGTGGGGATGTCGCGCTGCGCGAGGTAGTCGAGCAAGCCTTGCAGGTAGGCCACCGACACTGAACCTGGGTGTGCTTTGGGACTGTTCATCCACGCTCCACGCTAATCGTCACTAAGCCTTATAAGCCCCGGCAACCGTGAACTGTGGCGCATAGGCAAGCCGCCGGGGGGCCGGTATACTCGGGCGCAATTACTGATTTTACAAGGACTGCCCCTATGAAGCGTTTACTGCTTCCTTTCGTTGCACTGCTGGTACTGTCTTCGGCCTTAGTTGGCTGCGGACAAAAAGGCCCGCTCTATCACCCCGATGATGAAAAAGCCGCCAAGCAGCACGATAAAGACGTCTACGAAAACTAAGGGGTTTCCATGCAAGCTTTTACCAGCCGCGACGGCCAACTGTTCGCGGAGGGCGTGGCGCTGTCCGCCATTGCCGAGCGCTTCGGCACGCCTACTTACGTTTACTCGCGCGCCCATATCGAGGCGCAGTACCGCGCCTATGCCGATGCCCTAAACGGCATCGAGCACATGGTCTGCTTCGCGGTTAAAGCCAACTCCAACCTCGGCGTACTCAACGTCTTGGCGCGCCTCGGCGCCGGCTTCGACATCGTCTCCCGTGGCGAGTTGGAGCGGGTTTTGGCCGCCGGTGGCAAACCGGAAAAAATGGTGTTCTCCGGCGTCGGCAAGAGCCGCGACGACATGCGCCGCGCCCTGCAAATTGGCGTGCACTGCTTTAACGTCGAGTCCACCGACGAGCTGGAGCGCCTGCAACAAGTGGCCGCCGAGCTGGGTGTACAAGCGCCGGTATCGCTGCGGGTTAATCCGGACGTCGATGCCGGCACTCACCCGTACATTTCTACCGGTTTAAAAGAAAACAAGTTCGGCATCGCCATCAGCGACGCCGAGGCCGTGTATGCCCGCGCCGCCGAGTTGCCGAACCTGCAAGTGCTG
>JBILAR010000119.1:0-9329 GCA_044354115.1 Pseudomonas sp.
GCCTATGGCCTGCTGCGCTTTGCCTTACCGTTATTCCCTAATGCCTCAGCCGAGTTTGCCCCGATTGCCATGACCCTTGGCCTGATCGGGATTTTCTACGGTGCCCTGCTGGCCTTTGCACAGACCGATATCAAGCGCTTAGTGGCTTACTCCAGCGTTTCGCACATGGGCTTTATCTTGATCGGCATTTACTCCGGCAGCCAACAAGCGCTACAAGGCGTGGTGGTGCAGATGCTAGCTCACGGTCTGTCTGCCGCCGCGCTGTTTATCCTCTGTGGCCAGTTGTATGAGCGTATGCACACTCGCGACATGCGCCAGATGGGCGGTTTGTGGTCACGGATTGCCTATCTGCCGGCCATTAGCCTGTTCTTCGCTGCCGCATCGCTAGGTTTACCTGGCACCGGCAACTTCGTTGGCGAGTTTCTGATTTTACTCGGCGCGTTTAAGAGCACGCCGTGGACGGTGGTGATTGCCACCAGCGGCTTGGTGTTTGGCTCGGTGTACTCGCTGATCATGATTCATCGCGCCTACTTTGGCCCGGCCAAATCTGAGCAAGCTTTACGCGGCATGAATGCCCGCGAACTGGCGATGACCCTCAGTTTGGCAGTCATGATCGTGGTGCTTGGAGTTTATCCGCAGCCGATTCTCGATACCTCGGCAGCCACCATGCACGGTGTACAAAACTGGCTGAGCACCGCCTTTACTCAACTTGCTGCGGCCCGCTAGCTGCTTTATGGAAAGTCATGCCATGCAACTAACGACAGAACACTTTATTGCCTTACTGCCGCTACTGGTCACCTGCGCCACCGGCGTACTGGTGATGCTGGCAATCGCTTGGCGGCGTAATCACGCCCAGACCTACCTACTAACGGTGGCCGGTTTAGTTTTAGCGCTGCTGGCGATTATTCCGGCGCTTAAAGTCACGCCTATCGCGGTTACTGAACTGCTACAGGTCGACAACTTTGCGTTGTTTTACAGCGGTTTGATTTTGGCCTCCACGCTGGTTTGCGTGACCCTTGCACATGCTTATATGGAAGGTTATCCAGGCAATCGCGAAGAGCTGTATCTGCTGATTATCTTGGCGGCTGCCGGCGGCATTGTGCTGGTTAGCGCACAGCATTTGGCCGGTTTGTTTATCGGTTTGGAGATGCTCTCCGTGCCGGTGTACGGCATGGTCGCTTACGCGTTCTTCAACAAGCGTTCGCTGGAAGCCGGGATCAAATACATGGTCCTTTCGGCAGCCGGTTCGGCGTTCTTGCTGTTCGGCATGGCGCTGCTGTATGCCGATGCTGGCACCTTAAGCTTTGCCGGCTTGGGCACTAAACTGTCCGTCGCAGCTCCACTGAGCCAACTGGTGCACTTAGGCATCGGCATGATGCTGGTGGGTTTGGCGTTCAAGCTGTCGTTGGTGCCCTTCCACCTGTGGACGCCCGATGTGTATGAAGGTGCCCCGGCGCCAGTGGCGGCCTTTCTCGCCACTGCCAGTAAGGTGGCGGTATTTGCCGTGCTGCTGCGTTTGTATCAACTGTCTCCGGCGATGGCCGGCGGCTGGTTGAATGACCTGCTGAGCATGATTGCAATTGCCTCGATCCTTGTCGGCAACCTACTGGCATTAATGCAAAACAACATTAAGCGCCTGCTGGGTTACTCATCGATTGCCCACTTCGGCTACCTGTTGGTGGCGTTAATCGCCAGCCAAGGCTTGGCAGTTGAGGCCATTGGCGTGTACCTGACCACCTATGTGCTGACCAGCCTCGGGGCGTTCGGCGTGGTTACCCTGATGTCGACGCCCTATCACGGTCGTGACTGCGATGCTTTGTATGAATACCGCGGACTGTTCTGGCGCCGACCAAATCTGACTGCGGTAATGACCTTGATGATGCTGTCGCTGGCCGGTATTCCGCTGACTGCAGGCTTTATCGGCAAGTTCTACATCGTCGCCACCGGTGTGCAATCGCAACTCTGGTGGCTGCTGGGCACTATGGTGATCGGCAGCGCCATTGGCGTGTTCTATTACCTGCGGGTGATGGTGACTCTGTTTCTGGTTGAGCCGGGCCTGCATCGCCATGATGCACCGGAGAACTGGGGCCAACGCACTGGCGGCATCATGTTGATGGCCATGGCCGTGCTGACCTTAGCACTCGGGGTTTACCCACAACCGCTGTTGGAGTTGCTGCAACACACTGGCCTCGCGGCGCTTTAAGGCACGCTTTAAAGCCACAAACTAAACAGCCCCGAAATTCGGGGCTGTTTAGTTTTAGCCCAACACAATCGCGGCCAGCAGCAAATAACGTGCGCTTTTAGCCAGCAGTACCAGCAACACAAAACGTCCCAGCGGCTCACGCATTACCCCGGCCACCAGGGTTAGCGGGTCACCGACTATCGGCAACCAACTGAGTAATAAGCTCCAACGTCCGTGGCGCTGATACCAGTGTTGCGCGCGTAACAATTGCGCAGGGCTCACGGGAAACCAGCGGCGCGATTGAAAGCGATTAAGCGAGCGCCCCAGCCACCAATTGATACATGAACCCAAGGTATTCCCGACAATGGCTGCCAGCAATAAGCCCGTGGTGCTGTAGCTGTCAGTGAGCAATAAGGCGACTAAACCAGCCTCCGATTGCATCGGCAATAAGGTCGCGGCCAGCAGCGCCAGCACGAACAGCCCAACATAGGCCATCAGCCTGTGACTCGGTTCATGTGGCCTTCCAGCCGCTGACAATAATCGCCATCCCCAGCAGGCTAATGGCGGCGCCCAGCCAGTCCAACGGCGACAGTTTGATCCCATCCACCCAGCGCAACCACAGCAACGCGGTGACCACATACACCCCACCGTAAGCGGCATACACCCGGCCACTGGCAGCCGGATGCAAGGTCAGCAGCCAGACAAACAACCCAAGGCTGAGCGCCGCCGGCAACAACAGCCAAGCAGAGGCATCTTTACGCAGCCACAGATAGGGCAAATAACAGCCGACGATTTCGGCAACCGCAGTGGCCATAAATAAGCCCAAGGTTTTTAACAACATCGGCGACTCACAGCATAAGAAAATTGAGCCGGCGTTATACCCTAACCTGCAACTCGCTGCGCGCTTGGCGCAACACTTGCCAGGCCGAGGTTAACGCCAGGCTGGCCATAATGCCGGCGACAACTAGGTCGGGCCATGCGCTGCCGCTGCGATACACCCCAAGTGCGGCCAACAACACCGCGACATTACCCAAGGCATCGTTACGGGTGCAGAGCCAGACGCTGCGCATATTGCTGTCACCGTCGCGCCAGGCATACAGCAAGGCAGCCACAGCTAGGTTTGCCAGTAATGCCAAACTGCCGATCAGGCCCATGGTTGCCGCCGCAGGTAGGCTGCCATGCCAAGCATTCCAAACGGTCGCCAACAGCACCCACAGGCCAAACAACGCCATGCTCACGGCCTTCAGTTGGGCAGCGCGGGCACGCCAGGTCAAACTCATAGAGAGCACGAATAAGCTGATGGCGTAGTTGCCAGCATCACCGAGAAAATCCAACGAGTCGGCCAGCAACGCCACCGAACCGGCGCGCAGGCCGGCACTGATTTCGATCGCGAACATAACCGCATTAATAATCAAAGCCAGCCATAGCACTCGCCGATAGGCGGGACTCATGTGCTTAGCAACAGGTTCGGTATGGCAGCAATGGGCGCTCATGGATAACTCCTTAGTTGATTTCAGGTGTAGGCTAAAGCCTGTAGTTACTACAGGGTCAAGCGTCATGAGCAAACTTTATCGCATCGGTGAGTTAAGCCGAGAGAGCGCCGTCAATCTCGAAACTATCCGCTATTACGAGCGCATCTGTTTGCTGCAGCAACCGGCGCGCGACGCCTCGGGTTATCGCTGCTACCAAGAAAATGACGTGCGCCGCTTAGGTTTTATCCGTCGCGGGCGCGAACTGGGTTTTAGCATCGACGAGCTAAGAACCCTGCTGGAACTGGCCGACCACCCCAACAGCCCCTGCGCCGAAGCCGACCACTTGGCCCGCTCGCATTTACAACAAGTGGACGAGCGAATCGCCGACCTGCAACAAATGCGCAACGTACTGGAAAAACTGGTTGGTTGCTCATCCGACAGCGCCGAGCACTGCCGCTTACTCGAAACACTGGACAAGCGCGACTGCTGCCTCGACGCCAATCCACCTAGGCCCAACTTAACAAAAGTTACCGTGGAATAAATCGTACAAGCCGTTCACAATTCAATTCATCACAAAAATTCATAAAGAACCGCCAGTTACTGCCGATAAAAATCACTCAAGCGCACAATCGCCGGGGCTTCATATGCTTTTCAATCGCCTGTCCATCCAGTGGAAGATCACCCTCCTCGCCGGCTTATGCTTGCTAACCATTGTTACCCTGCTGGTAGGTGCCTCGCTGTATCAGGCGCAAAAAACCAGCGACGTGGTTAAGCAGGCCAGCAGCCAGATGCTCGAAGAGGCCGCGCGCGCGCGCCTGCAAGCGCGTGCGCAAGCGCAAGCGCTGTTGGTACAGAAGCACTTTATGGCGGCTTACGAATACGGCAAAGGCTTCTCAAGGCAAGTGATCTTTTTGCGTGAGCAAGCAGAGAAGCGTTTTATTGATGCTTTTGATTTGCGCGAGGACATGACCCGGCAAATTCGCACCGCGCTAGAGGGCAACCCCGACCTGCTCGGCCTGTATGTGGTTTTTGAACCCAATGCCCTAGACGGCAAAGATGAACTGTTTGTCGGCCAGGCGGAAATTGGCAGCAATGATAAGGGGCGTTTCGCGCTGTATTGGTCCCAGGCCACCCCGGGCAAGCTTGAAGCCGAACCAATGACCGAAGAAAACCTCGCCGATACCAGCATTGGCGCCAGCGGCGCGCCCTATAACGCTTGGTACACCTGCCCGCGCAACAGCGCTGCAGCCTGCGTGCTAGAGCCTTACTTTGATGCTGTTGCGGGTCAACAAGTGCTGATGACCAGTATTGCCTTCCCGCTGCTGCTAAATGGCAAGGTAGTCGGTGTTATGGGGGTTGATATCAGCCTCGACAGCTTGCAACAGCTCAGCGAAACCGCGCACCAAGAGCTTTACCAAGGTGCCGGCCACGTCAGCATCATCAGCGCGACAGGCTTACTGGCAGGCCATAGCCGCGACGCAGCGCAACTCGGCAAGTCAGTTAATAACGCCTTTAGCAATCAAGGTGCTGAAATTACCGCGCTGGTTGAGGCCGGCCAAACGGCCACAATCGACCACAACGGCCTACTGCAAGTGCTCAGCCCATTACTGCCGATTCCAAACGCCAAGCCGTGGAGCGTGATGCTCGAAGTGCCTAACGCGGTGCTGCTTGAGCCGGCCAGTCAACTGCAAGAAAAACTTGACCAACAACGCACGGCAGATAGCAGTCTGTCCTTGGCATTGGGTTTGTTTGCCGGAGTCGCCGGGGTGCTGCTGATGTGGTTAACCGCGCGCGGTGTGACTAAGCCGATTCTCGGGGTTGCCGCCATGCTCAAAGACATCGCCAGTGGCGAAGGCGATTTAACCCGCCGCCTGGGCTATGCCAAACATGACGAGTTGGGCGAACTGGCTGGCTGGTTCAATCGCTTTCTGGACAAATTACAGCCGATCATTGCCGAGGTTAAACACTCGGTAGTGGAGGCCCGCAGCACGGCGGACAAGTCCTCGGCAATTGCCGATCAAACCAGCACCGGCATGCAGCAGCAGTATCGCGAAATCGATCAAGTGGCTACCGCCTTCCATGAAATGAGCGCCACCGCCCAAGATGTCGCCCGCAGCGCAGCGCAAGCGGCCGAGGCCGCCCGTGGTGCCGATCACGCCACCCGCGAGGGCTTGGCGGTGATCGACAACACCACGTTAATGATCGAACAACTGGCCAGCGAAATGAATGTGGCCATGCAAGAAGTCGAAGGTCTGGCCAGCAGCAGCGAGCAAATTGGCTCGGTGCTCGAAGTGATTCGTTCAATCGCCGAGCAAACCAACTTACTGGCTCTGAACGCCGCCATTGAAGCGGCCCGTGCCGGCGAAGCAGGCCGGGGGTTTGCCGTGGTGGCCGATGAAGTACGTAACCTGGCCAAGCGCACGCAAGACTCGGTGGAGGAAATCCGCCAGGTCATCGAAGCGCTGCAAACCGGCACCCGTGAGGTGGTCAGTTCCATGCACAGCAGTCATCGCCAAGCCCAAGGCAGCGTGGCTCAGGTTGAGGCTGCCGTGACGGCTCTACGCCGCATTGGCGACGCGGTCGGGGTGATTACCGACATGAACATGCAGATCGCCAGTGCTGCCGAGGAACAAAGCTCGGTGGCCGATGAAATCAACCGCAACGTCACCTCGATACGCGACGTTACCGAGTCGATTTCCGGGCAAGCACAAGAGTCTTCAGACGTTGGTCAGGCGCTCAATCGATTAGCTAATCAGCAGCAAAAACTGATGGATCAATTTCGCGTTTAAGCGCTCGCCAGCGCCTAAAACAGTGGCCGGTGCAATCACACTGGCGTGATCGGTGCGCTGATCTGGCGGCTGCTTCCTTGTTTTGACAGCGACGTGTGGCTAGCCTGCTGCCACACGTTTAGGAGATAGCCGCATGCTTAACTTTGTTTTAGTCGCAGGGTCCAGCCGCAACAATAGCCAGTCGGGCAAAGTCGCCCGTTTTATCCGTCAGCGCCTGATCGACTTGGGCCACAGCAGCCCTGAACTGTGCTCGGTACTTGACCTCGGGCAAGCACCTTTACCGCTCTGGCCCAGCGCGGACAGCGGCCCATGGGCAGAATACGCCGTGCGCTTACAGGCGGCGGATGCGCTGGTGATAGTGGCCCCGGAGTGGAATGGCATGGCCTGCCCGGCCATTAAGAACTTCTTTATATATGCAAGCAAAGCTGAGCTGGCGCATAAGCCGGGGTTACTGGTCGGGGTGTCGTCTGGGATTGGTGGGGCCTACCCGATCAGCGAGCTGCGCGCCTCCAGCTACAAAAACTGCCGCCTCTGTTACATCCCAGAACACCTGATCGTGCGCCACGTTGAGCAACAGTTGAATCAGCCGATCGCCAGCGAGGAGGACGATCAACGCCTGCACGCGCGTATCGATTACGCCTTGAATATCCTGCAAAAATACAGCGCCGCACTGCAACCGGTGCGCGCCAGCATCGACCTGAGCCGGCCTGAATTTGCTAACGGTATGTAACGACAGCGAACAGCCGGCTAACTCAGCCGGCTGTATTGGCGTTATTTAAGAACGCCACATCCGCGCCAAGGTGCCATCACGCTGGATAAAATGGCGCTTCATACCGCCGGCAATGTGCGCTGCTATCAGCGCTACGGCAAACCATGGCAGGTCGCCATGCAGCTCCTCAGCGGTTTCATGCAGCCAATCGTTCGGCGCAATTTTTGGCAGAGGGAACAGGCCAAAGAACTCGAAAGGTTTGACGCTGGTGCCCGAGGCGACCAACAAATAACCCGACAACGGCAAACCAATCATCAACAGGTACAAACCAAGGTGCACCACTCGCGCCACTTGGTTCGCAATATCTTTGCCTCCCAACGGTTGCGGTTTAGGGTTAACCAGGGTCCACAACACACGCAGCGCGATGAGCAGCAGCAATAACGCGCCGGTGGACTTATGCAAGCTGTACAGCAATGGCCGCAGCTGATTATCGCGAGCCAATTCGCCCATCGTAAAACCACCCACCAGCATGCCAATGATCAACAGCGCCATCAGCCAATGTAAGGCCCGGCTGACGCTGCCGTAGGTATCTGCGGTATTACTTAGCATGCTCTGCTCCTATTTTTTTATGCTGCTTCAAGGCAGTGCGGGCAAGTATCAACGCTCAAGCTTAAAGCAAGCTTAAGCGCTGACAGTGCCACGCTAAAACAACCAGTGACGGCATAGCGAGGTTATTCACCGGATGAAGTTGCTTGGTCTAGGCCTGTAGCTATTTATACTGGCGCGCTAGCGAGGAGAGTCCCATGAGCGCCATCCACATTAAGTTCCCTGCCCTAACCATTAAGGCCGGCACCCGGACCTTGCAACGCATTCGCCAGCGCGGCCTTAAGCCGGCCGATGTGGGGATATTACCGGGCGCAGCGGGCGGGCCAAAAGCACTCGGCATACAGGGTTTGGACCTCGCGCTATTTGCCGAGTGGCTACCGAGGGCACCGCGCGAGCGCGCCTTGATTGGCGCATCCATCGGTTCTTGGCGCTTTGCCAGCGCCTGCTTGCCGGATGCCGGCGCGGGGCTGCGCCGGCTGGGTGAACTGTACACCGCGCAGCGTTTTGGCAAGAAAACCAGCATGGCGCAGATCAGCCAGTACTGCCGCACCATGCTTGATGAGTTGCTCGACGGCCAAGAACAAAGCTTGCTGAACAATCCCCACTACCGCCTCAACATTCTGCTGGTTAACAGCCATGGTCTACTCGCCAAAGACAGTCGTCACGCACTGGGCTTGGGCTTAACCGCCGCCATTGGCAATAACTTGCTCAGTCGCTCGCGTTTAGCCAAGCACTTTGAGCGCCTAATTGTGCATGACCCACGCCAAGCACCACCGCTGCATGCGCTGGATGATTTCCCCTCGCGCTTTGCCGAGCTGAGTGCACATAACGTCAAGCAAGCACTGCTGGCCTCAGGCTCCATCCCCATGGTGATGCAGGCGGTGCCGGAAATAACCGGCGTCGGCGCGGGCACCTATCGCGACGGCGGGCTGCTCGACTATCACCTTGATCTGCCCTTTAACGGCGATGACGTGGTGCTCTACCCGCATTTTACCGACCAAGTGATTCCTGGCTGGTTTGATAAAAGCCTGCCGTGGCGGCGCGCCGATGCAATGCGCATGCAGGATGTCTTGTTACTGGCACCCTCAGCGGAGTACTTGGCACGCCTACCCCATGGCAAGCTCCCCGACCGCACCGACTTCAAACGTTATCTGGGCAATGACTTGGGTAGAGAACGCTATTGGCGCCAAGCCATGAGTGAAAGCCAAAGGCTAGGTGATGAGTTTCTCCAGTTGGTCGACAATGACCAACTAGCCGAGCGCTTAGTCGCACTGTAAATAATAGCCCCATTGATCTGCGCCCTAGCTGCCTGGCGGGCTTAGGCGTCCGTAGCGAAGGAAAGCCGGTTTGAGGCAGTTTTTGTGCTCTTTTGAGGCGAATAGTCACTCTCTTTAACGAGAAAGAGCGCGAAAAATGACCAAATCCGGCTTTTCCGCAGCAGGACAGACCTAAGTCCGACAGGCTGCTATCGGTGCAACTTGCCCGAGGTGTTAAGTATGGCCCGTTTGACCTTAGCGTTCCCCGAAGACCAATACTATTTCAGTACCACACTGACGGTACGCGTGACCGAT
>JBILAR010000114.1:0-9918 GCA_044354115.1 Pseudomonas sp.
GTTTGGCATCACCGAAACGGCCGATGATGGCATCGGCATTATCGTCACCGACCTCGCCACCACTTACAAAGCCGAAGCCCACGCCCGTGACCAATTGTTATTTGAAGTTGGGGTCATGGATTTCAACACTTACGGCGGCGACATTACCTTTCGCATCACCCGTCCTGCCGATGGGACGCTGGTGGCCATGGCCAAATCCGGCTTTGTGTTCTTTAACTATCAAGCACTTAAGGTCATTCCCATGCCCGCCGAGTTCATCGCCAAATTTGCCAAGGTCAACTGGCTGAATTGAAGCAAGGCATGCCCCAACTCAGAGCACCACTTATCCGTCCGCCCCGTTTTAGCTCGCCACTCGCGCTTTAGCGCACCCTTAAAAACCCATTTCCGGCTTTTACCGAACTTGGCTCAGCTTTTGCTAATACCTACTTAAGGGTTACCAAAGGCGGTTCCCCATAACGACAAAGGCGTCGCGTTACTCCTGCTCAAAGCAGGCAGTGCGCGACGCCTTTTTGCGTTTGGCCCCAGCGATTGGGGCGGTAAGCTGGCCGTGATCCGGACGCTTACTTCCAACTATCTAAACTGACTGTTGCTTCGGCGCAGGGTTGTCCGCCACAAGCGGGCAACCACCCCGGCGGATTTTTCTCAACGTGGCCACGACCATGCTGGGTTAAGTCCGACCGGGCCCTTTTGAGCCAATGAGGTGTTCGATGAATACAAGTTTTTGGAAAGCCGGCCACGCGCCTACGCTGTTCGCAGCTTTTCTCTATTTCGATTTGAGTTTCATGGTCTGGTACGTTCTCGGCCCTATGGGTGTGCAGATCGCCGAAACCCTGCAACTCACCACGCAACAGCGCAGCATGATGGTTGCCACGCCCATTTTGGCGGGGGCTATTTTGCGTTTCGTGATGGGTATTTTGGCCGACCGCACCTCGCCGAAAACCGCCGGCCTGATCGGTCAAGTTATTGTGATTGCCGCGCTGTTCTGTGCCTGGCAGTTCGGCATCAAGAGCTATGAACAAGCCCTGTTGCTGGGTGTTTTCTTAGGCTTTGCCGGCGCCTCCTTTGCCGTCTCGCTACCCCTGGCCTCGCAGTGGTATCCGCCCGAGCATCAAGGTAAAGCCATGGGCATCGCTGGCGCTGGCAACTCAGGTACCGTTTTGGCCGCTTTGTTTGCCCCAGCTCTGGCCACGGCATTCGGCTGGAACAACGTGTTTGGTCTGGCGCTGATTCCGCTCGTGTTGGTATTGATTATTTTTGCTGGGGTGGCCCGCAACGCCCCTAACCGTCCGCCGGTAAAATCCACCAGCGACTACCTCAAGGCACTGGGTGACCGCGATAGCTGGTGGTTCATGTTTTTTTACAGCGTGACCTTCGGTGGCTTCCTTGGTTTGGCCAGCACCCTGCCCGGCTACTTCCACGACCAGTACGGCTTCGATGCGGTTAAAGCCGGTTACTACACCGCAGCCTGCGTCTTTGCTGGCAGCCTGATGCGCCCACTCGGCGGCGCACTGGCCGACCGCATTGGTGGCATCCGCACCCTGCTGGTTGTGTACACCATTGCCTCACTGAGCATCTTCGCCGTCGGCTTTAACCTGCCTAGCGCCGCTGCGGCACTAGGCCTATTTGTGGTCGCCATGCTGTGCTTGGGAGCAGGTAACGGCGCGGTATTCCAATTGGTTCCACAACGCTTCCGTAAAGAAATCGGCGTAATGACCGGTTTAATCGGCATGGCTGGCGGCATCGGCGGCTTCCTTCTGGCAGCCGGTTTAGGCGCGGTCAAGCAGTCCACCGGCGACTACCAAATGGGCCTGTGGCTGTTCGCCAGTCTTGGCATTATTGCTTGGATTGGCCTGTACGGCGTTAAGCTGCGTTGGAGAACCACTTGGGGTTCGGCAGCGTCCACCGCTGCCCGCGTATAACCTAAGCCGTAGCTAAGTTGCCCGCGCCGGTTCTGCCGACGCGGGCTTTTTTGTTATTTGCCTTGAGAACACTGCATGAGCCTGCACTTAAGTTTTGGCGAAGCCACAGCCACCGGCCCGCGCGAGGAGAATCAGGACGCTCTGCGCATCGTCACGCCCACCGCAGCCTTAGCCGCGAGTAAAGGTAGCTTATTTGCCTTGGCCGACGGGGTTAGCCAATGTGCAGATGGCGGCTTAGCCGCACGCGCCACCTTGCAAGCACTGGCACTGGACTACTACGCCACTCCCGAAACCTGGGCCGTGGTGCAGTCGCTCGACCGCCTGCTCATCGCCCATAACCGCTGGCTGCAAGCCAACGGCGGTGGCCAGCCGCTGCTGACCACCCTCACCGCACTGGTGCTCCGCGGCCGACGCTTTACCTTGGCGCACGTCGGCGATTGTCGCGCCTACCGCTGGCACGCTGGCGTGCTTGAGCGCCTGACCGAGGAACATGTGTGGGAACAACCCGGCATGCAGCACGTCCTGAAGCGCGCCATGGGCCTGGATCAGCATTTAGTCGTCGACTATTTAGAAGGTGAACTGCGGCTCGGTGAAAGTTTTCTGTTGGTTTGCGATGGCATCTGGTCGGTACTCGGCGACATCGGCGTGCAGCGCATTTTGCAAGATGAATCCAACCCCAGCGCCGCCTGCCAGGCACTGGTTAGCGCTGCACACTTAGCCGGCAGCCAAGACAACGCCAGCGCCATGCTGGTGACCATCGACAGCCTACCGCAAAGCGCGCTCGCAGATACCTTGGCACAACTGGACCAATGGCCCTTGCCGCCTAAGCTACGCCCAGGACAAAGTTTTGAAGGCTGGCAGGTCGAGGCTTTAGTTGGCGAATCCAAGCAATCACTGATGTACCGTGTGCGCGATGCACAAGAGCGTAACTGGCTACTGAAAACCTTGCCCGCCAGCCGGCATAGCGACGCGTTTGCCGGCCCGGCGTTACTTCAAGAAGAATGGTTTCTTAAACGGGTGGCCGGCCGCTACTTTGCCGAAGCCCACCCCCTGCCTCAGCGCCAGCACCTGTATTACGTGCAACGTGAATACGCCGGCCAAACACTCGCCGAGCAATTTCAGCAGAGCGGTAACCTCGGCCTGCCACAATGGTTAGAGCTGGCCCCAAGGTTATTGCGCGCCATTGGCATGCTGCACCGACGTAATATTTTGCACCGCGATATCAAGCCAGAAAATCTGCTGTGGGGCGACGATGGCGAGTTACGCGTGCTCGATTTAGGTTTGGCCTATTGCCCCGGACTGTCTCGCGATGAAACCAGCGCACTGCCCGGCACACCCAGTTATATCGCCCCCGAGGCATTTTCCGGCGCCCCGCCCAGCACGGCTCAAGACCTCTACGCAGTTGGCGTAACCCTTTATTACCTACTCACTGGGCACTATCCACACGGTGAAATAGAGGCATTTCAGCATCCGCGTTTTGGCACGCCAACGGCCGCCAGTCGCTATCGTCCTGACCTCCCCGTTTGGCTGGATGAATGCCTAAAGCGCGCGGTCGCAGCCAACCCGGCTGAGCGTTTTGAAACGGCCGAAGAGTGGTTACTGGTAATCGAACGAGGTGAGCGCGAAGCCATTAGTAGCCGGCCAAAACCCTTACTTGAGCGGGAACCGCTTAAAGTATGGCGTGGTCTGGCGTTGTTTTCGCTGCTACTGAACTTGCTACTGCTGGTGCTACTGATGCGCGGCTGAAATACCACCAGCAGATGCTAGCGGTATTTAGTTTTAGCGGGGATTTACTGCCAAGTTAACAAGCGTGGGGCACCCATTGTAGGCAGCCCCACATGTATTCGATCAACCTTCAGCATGCACAGCAAATTTCTCTGGCAAACTGACGATGGTTTGAAACTGACGGAAATCCGCGCCTACCGCATTGTCGACGAACTCGAAGCGAATGCTGCCACCCTCACGAGCGACAAAGTCTTTCACCGCATCCATACCCACGCCACGACCAGAAACCTCAGTTACTGCATCGGCAGTTGAGAAGCCCGCCTCAAAAATAACCTTAGCCACTTCTTCATCGCTGCTCTGCTCGCCGTTAGGCAGCATGTTTTTCTCAAGCGCTATGCGCCGTATGCGCCCCAATGCCAAACCCTTGCCATCATCGCCAAGGCGGATATTGAACTGCCCGCCCTCTGCACCCAACTCAAGTTTAATGTTGCCAGCCGCCGATTTACCCTTGGCCGTGCGCACCTCTGCTGTTTCCAGCCCATGATCCATCGAGTTACGCAGCAGGTGCATAAACACGTTTTTCAAGATGCCACTGACCTGCCCCCGCACCACATAGCCATGCTCGTCAATAGTAATAACAGGTGCCTCTTTACCCAGTTCCGCGGCCAGAGATGGCAGCGACTCGAACACACCCGCCAACGTCTCGCCCACATGCTCAGTACCCAGCAGGCGTAACGTGCGGCGAACCGCTTTATGCGCTTCTACCAGATCATGCATGCTGGACATATTGGCCGATTCAAGCTGCAGCAGCGTGTCGTGGATGTGCTCCTTGTCCACCATCAGGTAGCGCTCGACACTGCCACGACGGCCCGGCCCTTTACGACCCAGAGTGACCTCGTTGATCTTCTCGTACTTAGCCAGCAAGTCAGCCACGGACTGTAACTGCTCAAGCAAAGCAACCTGGTTCCACTCAAGTTCTGGATATTGACGCAAGTCGTCGTAGGTCTGCTCAGCCTCGTGCACCACGTTAGTTAAATGCTGCAGTGCATAGGTACGCGCGTTGCCTTTGATGGTGTGCATATTGCGAAACAGCTGGGCAATAACATCGGTTTGCAGTGTGGTGGTGTTTTTAATAAGCGCTTCGTTCTCTTCGACAAACTGGGTCGAGCCGGAGATGAACTCGTGGAATTTCTCCTGATTGACCGCCAGAATTTCACCAATAATTTCCAGTTCGCGTTTCTGCTCACCGGCCTCGGCGGCCAACTTACGCAGCTCGGTTACATCGCGAACGCAGAGCATTAAACTGACAATCATTTCGTTGTCATCGGTAATCGCCGACCAGCTAAGCTCAAGACTTTTAACCCGGCCATCCGCCATGGTTTTCTCAAACTCAGTGACCATCAGGTGCGAGTTGAACTCAAAGTTCATCAAGTCCTCACCGATACACGCACCACCGACTGCCTCAACCTGCGAGAGTGTATCTGCGCCCAGATTGGAGTTAGAGAACACCAGCTCCATAACCTCGCGACCGGCAATTTTATTGGTCTCAAGAATGGTTTCTAAATAAGCCGAATACTCGTTGTGAATCAAACCACCATCGATGATGGTCAAAATGCCCTGGGGCATATTTTGCAGCATGGTTTGGATGTCGTTGGTTTTCTGGCGTAACTGCGCAGAACTCGCTTCAATTTTGGCAATCATGCCGTTGAAAGCGACGATGGTGACGCCAATTTCGTCGTGAGTTTCAACTTCTACACGACGGCTAAAGTCGTCGTTTTTTTGGATATCACCAATAGCTTCGATCATTCGCGTGAGCGGTCGGTGGATAGAGCGCGACATCAAAATACCAAACAGCAACGAGAAGAAAATAAGCCCCGCCGCCAAGCCAATCATTTGCTTCTTTGACTGCTCAACCACTGCAATAGCGTCATTAGAGGCTTTAACACTGGCCTCCGCCAGATAACGGTAAAGCCCCGACACACCGTCGGTCATGTAGGTTTCGCCAGTCTTAATATTGCGCAAGAAGCCTTCATACTGAAACATCAAAGTTTCATGGGTGGGCTTGTCATGGCGCTTGGATAATTCGATTAAGGGTGCGTCGAGCTTGGCATCGGCTTTTTTCCACAGTTCAGAACTGTCAACCAATGAAGCCCACAATTGTTGCTCTTCTTCTTCTTTGGGCAGTTTCTCATAGCGTGCCCACGCTTCGTTTAGATCCAGTAGCACGTCGTCACGATCAGCCTTTAGCCCCTCGAACAAACGATACTCACCCGAGACTTCTTTATATTCCAAAACAGTTCTATTCAGCCCGCCCAACTTAAGTAACGAGCTTTGCATTTGGCCAACGTTAAGCGCGGCCTGTAGCTTGGTTTCGCCAAGATAGCTAATGGTGGTGAGGGCGCGGTTCATACCGATAATGCCCAGCGCACACATAACCGCCAACCCAAGAGATGAGAGAGCCAAAGTAAGACGCAGCTTGGTTTTTATCTGTAAGCCTTTTTTATTTTCAGACTCGGTCTTGGAGCTCATAGTGCCTCACTTATTTTTGTATGTTTTTAACTCTCAGCGCCATCTGCAACGCGGCTAACGCAACGTTGCAATGACGTACTGGCTAAATTAAACGGCCAGCTTTTTGAACGTAGCAATCACCGCAGGACCGCTGAAGGGCTTAACAATCCATCCTTTGATACCGGCTGCCTTACCGCGCTCTTTCATGCTTGGGCTGTTTTCGGTGGTGAGCATAATGATGTTAACTGTGGTGTTGCGCAGTTCACCACGGATCTTCTCGGCCATGGTCAGGCCATCCATGTTCGGCATGTTGACGTCGGAAACCACCAACTTAATCGCAGGATCCGCCCGCAATTTATCCAGGCCGTCCTTACCGTCCACCGCAGAGGTAACCGTAAGACCATTGGCCTTAAGGAAGTCGCACACTTCGTTGCGTACGGTGCTTGAATCGTCGACTACCAATATTTGAGCCATTTAGGAGTTCCTTGCTTGCTTAAAAAGTGTTGAGTTGAGTTGCGCAGCTGATCAAAACATTTCCAGTTCGCCGGAGTCGACCAAGGCTTCAACCGATGGATTTTCGGAGAACTGATCAGGCGACCACGACAAGTTAAACACGAAGCGCTGAAACACTGAAACCGGTGCAGATTGTGGAGCGTCCAGCGGAATCAGATTGTATTTCAGACAGAGCTGCGGGTCATCAGAACCGAAGGAGATGTAGCGGCGCTGGTGATTAATGATAATCGGCACCTGCGTTTGCGTCAGCCCACTCATGTCATCGCGGTAACCCACATAGCGATTCTTGAAGGAGCCCCAAACCAGATTGGTCGCTTCGCCGAGCACGCTGTTTAGATCGCGAAAAGTCAAAGGCTCGGCGTCTGCTGCCGCGTTGTGGCGCAGCAGATTGAGCATCCGCTCCTCTTCGGTCTGCAGCATCATGTAGCCGCGACACCAATTGCTCTCGATGGCGATCATACTGAACACCTCGCCGTAGATAATCTGGTCTTTAACCAGATATGGCGCTTCAACTTCAACCGAGCAGCTCTTGAACAAAGTTTGCAGTGACCCCACGGTCATCTCGGTGATGCCGCGGACCAAATCGGTGGGATACACACGGCTGAAAATTGACGACTCTAGTACGCCTTTAAAGCGACCCAGATCAGACATCGAGAATGCCGCGCAGAAGGCGCTGGCATCACCAGCGGCTAACCCGTTTAGAGTTGCATCACCATCGCGCCGCAAGAAGATTGGCAGTTCTGGACGCGCAGCATGAATAGCATGCGCCAAGGTCAAGCCCATGGCCTGACCTAAGTAGTTTTCGTAGAGAATAATGCCGCCCAAATCGACATTCGAGCGCAAAATTGCCATCACGCCACCCTGACTGCCAAGGTTGGGCTTAATACCGACCAAACGGCAGTCTTCGCAAAATTGCTTAATTTGCGCGAAGTGCTCAGACGCATCGTCCAGCACCAAGACTTTGCTCATCACCA
Organism: Pseudomonas sp.; assembly: GCA_044354115.1. Lineage (GTDB taxonomy): Bacteria > Pseudomonadota > Gammaproteobacteria > Pseudomonadales > Pseudomonadaceae > Aquipseudomonas. The sequence goes on from JBILAR010000114.1 coordinate 7,640, forward strand.
ATGTTGCGTCAGTCATATTTGCACCTTTTTCTTATAAAAATACCGGTCAGATACACGCACAAATTTGCTAAGTTCAAAACATCTCAAGCTCGCCAGCTGACTCCTCTTCTGCTTCATAGGTGTCGATACGAAAGTCCAACGAGGTATCCGCCCCTGCGCACAAGCAGATGGTTAGATTGAAGCGCATGGCATCGTTTATCGCCACTTCGTAGCGTTGCAAATACTGCGGTTCTAGAGCGGATGCATAGTTGGCACACGAGCTTTCGAGCATGTACGGGGTGGACATGCCGATATGCGGGAACGGTACGCCAAGGCCACGGTTGACCGCCCCGCAGACCATATTTACTAATTCAGCATAGGCATCGGTCAACGCCTGCGCATCCAGATCAGGAATCTGGCTGCGAGTCATACGCACCATGTGCTCGTTGGTGGCGGCATCATCGTTAAATTGAAACAACGCCACAATCCGAAACAAATAGGTGGAAATCGTCAGTACCACCAATTGCTGAGTGACCTTGGCGAGCGGTGGCGTTTCGGCGGTTATCTTAACCAGCGTGCAACTGTCCCCCTCGCAAACACTGTTGGCCCGTACGGCCTTTTCAAACAACCATTCGATACCCGATTTCGCACTTTGACTGATCATGATGCTCAGCCCCTCCCGCCCAATGCGTCACGGATTTTGTCATTGGCCGCACGCAAGCCGAAAACGGCGGTTTGAATCATCTTGCCGCTGGCTTGCAGGTCTTGAAAGGTGGTGGTGGTAACCAGATCGTTCTTGTCTAGATTCTCGCGATAATCGCGCGAGAGTTTTTCTGAGGTAATGGCCAGATCGCGCACCCCGTCCGCCACCACGGCAAAACCACGACCTTGCTCGCCCGCACGCGCTGCTTCAATGGAGGCATTCAGGGCCAGCATCACCACCTGCTTAACAATGACCGCAAACTCGGCGTTTTTGCTCTTCATGACTTTATTGTTGACCAGAATGGCTTCCATCTCTTCATGCCAGCGTTCGATGGTTTTTACCATTGCCAGCAAGCCCGTAATCTCACTGCGCAAGCGCTCGTTTTCAGCGCCAAGGGTGGTTTTAATTTGCCCTAACTCAGACTCGCTGTGACGCAGCGATTGCTCTAAGCCATTTTCACGATCAGCCGCGTTATGCCGTTGGCTGTCCAGTTCACCTTGCAGGCGCTCGAGTTCACGCTCACTTTTTTGCCGCGCAGTCAGCGCCTCCTTAGCTAAGTGGTCTTGCAGCGCACTGACTTCACTGGCCGGCATGCGCCGCGACAACTCAGCGATGCTGGCGTCTTTCTCCGCCAACTGCTGCACATGGGCCTTGTCACGGGCGGCGGCACTTAACGAGACGAAAAACGCACCTGCTCCAGCACCGACCACAAACAGCACAACCCATATCAATGAGAATCCCATCTTTATCCCCTTAAGAGCGTTAACTGCGCGGTGCGCATCAATAGATGCCGAGTCAGCTAACCATAAAGCTGCCCAAACACCCTGCAAGCACTTTTAGCGCGCCGTGTGTGCAGCTATGTACTTGTTCTCACAGACCTTATCGGTAGTAAAAGGCAAAGCATTAGGGAAAAGCATAGCTTCTTTATAGGTTTTGCCAGCGTGTCTATCCGCCGCCATAGCTCGACCGCACAATTAGGCAGCAACAACGCACCACAATGGCGCAAACCGCCTTAAACGAGTGCAAGAAATCACCTATAGTCCCCATTTAAACGGCTAAATCCCTATAAAAATCACGCCTTTCAAAAGTTGGCACAACCCCTGCAATAGCCAATGTGACAATTTAATAAAGCGCGGCCATCAACGACGATGATCGCACTTCCCGATAGAACGGGACTTGGACAAAGGCGTCCTCGCTAGGTGACTAGCGGGACGCCTTTTTTGTTTTTCTGGCCTGCCATTTACGGCAGCCACCTTTTCCGTGATCAATGACTCAGGAGATAGCCGGCATGCAAAAACTCAAGCTGGTGATGATCGGTAATGGCATGGCCGGTGTGCGCACCCTCGAAGAGCTGCTCAAACTGGCCCCCGACCTATATGACATTACTGTGTTCGGCGCCGAGCCTCATCCCAACTACAACCGTATCCTGCTCTCCCCCGTGCTGGCCGGCGAACAACGCTTTGAGGACATCATCCTCAACGACCTCAACTGGTACAGCGACAACCACATCCGCCTGCTGCTGGGCCGCACCGTGGTCAATATTGATCGCAAACAGCGTGTGGTCACTGCTGACGATGGCACAACAGCCGAGTACGAC
>JBILAR010000059.1:0-20973 GCA_044354115.1 Pseudomonas sp.
GGTGCCAGCGGTTAGCACCTCAAAATCGATCTCATGTTTTTTCAGCAACCGGTGCACGTTGGGCAGTTGTGCGACCACACCGATCGAGCCAAGAATGGCGAAAGGCGCGCTGAGAATTTTCTCGCCGATGCAGGCCATCATATAACCGCCGCTGGCCGCGACCTTATCGACACACACCGTCAGCGGCACGCCCGCTTGGCGAATCCGCGCTAATTGCGATGACGCCAAGCCGTAGCTATGCACCATGCCGCCCCCACTTTCCAGACGCAGCACCACTTCATCTTCAGGGGTGGCGATGGCCAGCAACGCGGTAATTTCATGGCGCAGATGCTCGGTGGCCGAGGCTTTGATATCGCCATCAAAGTCGAGCACAAACACCCGCTGCTTCTTATCGCCGGCACGTTTTTTCAGCTTGGCTTGCTTGCCTTCGAGCTTGCGTAAGTCTTTTAACGCCTGTTTGTCGAGTACCGCATGCTCTAGCCGCTCACGCAGAACACGATAAAAATCATTGAGTTTTTGTACCTGTAAATGTCCGCTGCCTTTATGCCGGCCCTTGCCCCGCAACGCCGCAATCACCACCAGCACTGTCACTACCGCGACCACCACAGTGACGGTACGGGCCAAAAAACCTGCATATTCAAACAAAAACTCCACACGTCTCTCCTTTATTTTTAGCGGTAGCGCCGCACCGAGCGGCAGCGACACTCAGCCTTCAGCATACCGGCGCGACCCTGCCTCGGCCAGCCGCAAAAGATTCGCCAAGTGTCCAAACCAGCGATTCAAACAAGCGTATGTTTTCCGTTGACAGGCTGTTTCTATCCCCATAACCTCGGTGCTCTTTACACCCAGCGGATGGCAGCAAACGTGGGCAGTATTTACCTCATTCGACATGGCCAAGCCTCCTTCGGTGCCGACGACTACGATGTGCTGTCGCCCATTGGCATGCGCCAGGCCGAAGTAGTGGGTCAGCATCTGTGTGAGTTGGATATCCGTTTGGACCGCTGCGTGAGCGGTGATTTACGCCGGCAACAAGACACCGGCAAACTCGCTCTCGGCCAATTGAGTGCTGCCGGCGTAGCAGTTCCGGCACTTGAAACCGATACGGCCTTTAATGAGTTTGATGCCGAGGCGGTGATCCGTAATCTATTGCCGGCGCTGCTCCCGCAAGAGCCACAAGCGCTGCAAGTGATGCGCAACAGCGCGCAACACCCAGCCGAGTTTCAGCGCCTATTCGCGAAAATCATCCAGCGCTGGACCAGCGGTGACTATCCAGTTAACGGCTTAGTCAGCTGGGCGGATTATGTGCAGAACGTCGAGGCGGGTTTACAACGCCTGCTGACATCGGCGCAAAGCACGGATAACATCGCAATATTCACCTCTGGCGGCACCATCACTGCGCTGCTGCGCTTGATTACCGGCATACCGGCCGACAAAGCCTTTGAGCTGAACTGGCAAATTGTTAATACCTCGTTGAGCCGCTTGAAGTTTCGCGCCAACGAAGTTGCCCTAGCTTCCTTTAATAGCCAGTTGCACTTACAGCTATTAAAGGCACCGGAGCTCATCACCTTCCGATGAACTTCTCCTCACCGTGACCCGCAAGGTCGCTACAAAACCTAAAATCTAAGGATACGACCATGACTTCAGTTGCTGATATCGCCCAAAACATGCAATCCAAGTTCAACGCTGCCGCTGCTGCCGGCCTGGACCTGGTATTTGGCTTCAACATCGAAGACGGCGAAAACTTCTTCCTGACCGTTAAAGATGGCGCGTGCGAACTGAGCCAAGGTGAGTCGGCTGCTGCCAACGTTACCCTGATCATGAGCACCGAAACCCTGAGCGGCATCACCACCGGCGAAACCGACGGCATGCAAGCGTTCATGGGCGGCAAACTGCGCGCTGAAGGCGACATGATGTTGGCGATGAAACTGGGCGAACTGTTCCCAGTTTAAGCCTCTGACGGTTACCCGTCAGACCAGACCGGAGCCTTTGTGCTCCGGTTTTTTTTCGCTTTGAAAACCTTAATCCATCAATCAAGCCGACTGATTACGCTGCAACACGCTCACCAATAACAGCAACCGCAGCTTGTGAGCTAGGCTGAGCAGCATTAGATTAACCAATAATCTCAAGCCCCCATCATAAGCAAAAGGGATAAGCATGGCGCTTACTGATCAGTCCACACCTATCCGCGCAGGCGAAGAACTCGACGTTGGCATTATTGACGCCTACCTCAAAGCGCATATTGATGGCTTGAGCGGTACACCAATCATGAGTCAGTTCCCGGGCGGTGCCTCGAACCTGACCTACCTGCTGCAATATCCCGAGCGCGAGCTGGTGCTACGCCGGCCGCCCTTTGGTCACAAGGCCAAATCGGCCCACGATATGGGGCGCGAGTACCGCATTCTCAACCAGCTTAATAGCGGCTTCCCCTACTGCCCAAAAGCCTATGTGCACTGCACCGACGAGTCGGTGATTGGCTCCGAGTTTTATGTGATGCAGCGGGTTAACGGCATCATCCTGCGCGCCGATTTGCCCAGCGAATTGAATTTCGACGCCAAACAAACCCGTCAACTGTGCGAAAGCTTTATCGACAAGCTGGTTGAGCTGCATCAGGTTGATTACAACGCCTGCGGCCTTGGCGACTTGGGCAAGCCACAAGGCTACGTGCAGCGACAAATCAGTGGTTGGAGTGACAGATACGAAAAAGCCCTGACCCCGGATGCGCCACTCTGGACCGAGGTTAAGGCCTGGCTGAACGCCAAGATGCCGGCCGATCATCCGCGCGCCAGCATCGTGCACAACGACTATCGCTTCGATAACGTGCTGCTCGACCCCAACAATCCACAGCAGATCATCGGCGTGCTGGACTGGGAACTGACTACCCTCGGCGACCCGCTGATGGACCTAGGCAACAGCTTGGCTTACTGGATTGAGGCCAGCGATCCTGCCCCGGTACAGTTAATGCGCCGCCAACCGAGCAACGCGCCGGGTATGCTGACCCGCCAAGAGTTCGCCGATTACTACGCCGAGCGCGCCGGGATCAAAATCGACTGCATCGACTTTTACTACTGCTACGGCCTGTTCCGCCTCGCCGGCATCGTCCAGCAGATTTACTACCGCTTCTACCATGGCCAAACCCAGGACAAACGCTTCGCGCAGTTCGTCCAGATGAACAAACTGCTCGAACAGATGAGCCTGCAGGTCATCAAGCAATCGCGCCTGTAAGACGCACCCCATTAAGCCCACTCAATCAGGAGCAGCGCATGTCCAAAACCAATTTGTTCGACCTTGATGGCAAGATCGCTTTCGTTTCCGGTGCCAGCCGCGGCATCGGTGAGTCGATCGCCAAGCTCTTGGCCCAGCAAGGTGCCCATGTGATCGTCTCCAGTCGTCGGATCGACGGTTGCCAGGGCGTGGCCGACGCCATTATTGCCGAGGGTGGTAAGTCCACCGCCATCGCCTGCCACATCGGCGAGATGGAACAAATTCAGAGCGTATTTGCCCAAATTCGGGAGAAGTTTGGCCGTTTGGATATCTTGGTCAACAACGCCGCCACCAATCCGCAATTTTGCAATGTGCTGGATACCGACTTGTCGGCCTTCCAAAAGACCGTCGACGTGAATATTCGCGGTTACTACTTTATGTCGATTGAAGGCGGCAAGCTGATGCGCGAAAGCGGCGGCGGCAGCATCATCAACGTGGCCTCGATCAACGGCGTTACGCCCGGTGAATTTCAGGGCATCTACTCGGTCAGCAAAGCGGCCGTGATCAGCATGACCAAAGTGTTTGCCAAAGAGTGCGCGCAGTTCAATATCCGCTGCAACGCCCTGCTGCCTGGCCTGACCGACACCAAGTTTGCCGCGGCACTGACCCAAAACGACAGCATTCTGAAGATCGCCCTGCAGCGCATCCCGCTTAAGCGTGTGGCCGACCCGAGTGAAATGGCCGGCGCCGTGCTCTATTTGGCCAGTGCAGCCTCCAGCTACACCACCGGCGTGTCGCTGAACGTCGATGGCGGTTTTCTGTCGTAAGCAAGCCAAACAAAAAAGGCAGCCTCGTGGCTGCCTTTTTTATGCGCGGCTATTTATTGCCAGTCTTTTAGCGCTTGAATCGCGACTTGGTTCAACGGCTGCGCTAACAGCCCAGTAGGCGTCAGACTGACTGAGTACACCGCCTGATCGACCATCGGCAAATAGGTCACACGGCGCGCCTGGGCATTCAGTAAAAACAGATCATGCGGCCCAGTGCGCAGCCAGCGCCACAGGTCGATGCCATAGCGACTTTGCGCCAAACTCACCTCAGTGTGCTGAGCCATGTCCTGCTGCTCAATGGCTAAAAAACGCCCCGAGAGTTTCTCTAGTCGGTAGCCAGTCTGTAAACCAATCAAGCCAGCCAAGCCCTTCCACTGCAGCAAGCGCGCATCTAACTGCCAGAGATCGCCTTCCAGTGTCACTAGGCGCTCGCTAGCGCCCTCTTGCAAACTGACCTGAAAACGCTGTGCTCCCTGCGCTTGAAAACTCACAGTCACTAAAGGTTTATCCGCTGCTAACGGTCGGTAACTGCGCAGATCATCGGCCAGCAAGAAGATAAAACCGGCGACGGCGATAAAGCCCAAACCGCAGCAACCACGTAAAAATCCGCGAAACCAAGTGGTGTTAAACAAAATTCGCGCAGCGATTAACAGCGCCAGCAATGCCAAGAGCACCACACCCAGCGCTAGGCCGTCATACTGCATAAGTTCAATTCCTTGTGATTGAATAAGCCGGCATTATGCGCAACTACCTTGCGCCCGGCCAAGTGCAATGGCGCACAAACCCACACAGGTCGCGTTTTTATGCTGTTTGCTGCACAACTGACGCAAGATCCCCTCACCCTGCTACTGCTGGTTGGCGTGGCGTTCACGGCCGGTTTTATCGATGCGATTGCCGGCGGCGGTGGCTTGCTGACTATTCCGGCGTTGCTCACCGCGGGTTTGCCACCACATCTAGTGCTGGGCACCAATAAGCTCTGTGCAACCTTCGGCTCTGCCACGGCCAGTCTGACCTTTTACCGGCGTAAGTTATTTCTGCCCAAGGACTGGCGCAACGCCTTGCTGGCGACGGCTATCGGCGCCTTGCTAGGCGCCACTCTCGCCCATTGGTTACCATCGGCATGGTTAGAGAAAATGCTGCCGGTGATTGTGTTTGCCTGCGGTTTGTATCTGCTGTTTGATAAACCACGCACAGCCAAGCCCAACCTGCAAGTCACCATTCCCAAGAAGCGTCAGTGGCCACAAGGCTTGGCTTTAGGTTTTTACGACGGGGTCGCCGGGCCGGGAACGGGAGCGTTCTGGACTGTCAGTAGTTTGCTGCTATATCCGCTCGACCTGCTGCGCGCCAGCGGCGTGGCCCGCAGCATGAACTTTGTCAGCAATGCGGTGGCCTTGGGCGTCTTTATCGTCAGTGGCCAAGTGGCATGGCTGCTGGGTATTGGTATGGGCTTAGCGTTAATGGCCGGCGCCTTCCTTGGTGCACGCACCGCCATTAAAGGCGGCAACAGGTTTATCCGCCCGGTGTTTATCTTGGTGGTGCTGGGTTTAACTGCTCGCCTAGTTTGGCAGCACTGGCTCGGGTAAGCCTGAGCGGCGGGCTAGATACAACTCAATCAAGTACCGAGATATCGAGTGAGTAGGCGGCAGTAGCGGTAAATCGTCGAGGGCAAACCAACGCGCATCTTCAATTTCATCGGCCTGCATGACGATCTCGCCCGAGCGGTACTGGGCATGAAAACCAAGCATCAACGAGTGCGGAAACGGCCAACCCTGGCTGCCCAAGTATTCGAGATTGTCGACCTCAAGGCCAACCTCCTCAAACACTTCCCGGGCCACGCACTGCTCAACCGACTCACCAGCCTCAACAAAACCGGCCAAGGTGCTGTACACACCTGGATTAAAACGCGGAGAACGCGCCAGTAGAATTTCATCACCGCGAGTTACCAGCACTATCATGCTCGGCGACAGCCTTGGGTAATGCTGGATTTCGCACACGGGGCAATGCATTGCCCGCTCAGCCACTAACGGTTGCATAGGCGCCGCGCAACTGCCGCAAAAGCGATGTTGCCGCGCCCAAGTCGCAATCTGACTGGCATAACCAAGCATCTTGAAAGTACCGGCATCGCCTTGCAGCATCAATTGGCGTAAGCCCTGCCAAGTGCAGCCAGCAATCTCGGCCGGTTGCTGCAACTCGAGCAAATACACTGACTCACCGGCAAAATAGCCTAAGCCGTGCTCAGCCAGAATGGTCAAGTCTTGGCGCTTGAGCCACTCTCGGGGGAATAACACACCGTTAACGTCAGCCAGAAAATGTTGCTGACAATGCGCCAGCACCCAGCCTCCCGGCGCGCTGCTGTCGAGTAGCGCAGATTGCCAACGCTGCGGCATTAAAGCGCCACCGAGATGCCTAAGGCACGCACGCTTTCGGCTGCTAAGTCGAGCACGCTTGGGCTGGTTTCCGGGCGCAGCACGGCGCCGCCTTCGAGGTAATACTCAAGGCTGGTTAGCGCATCGGCGAGGGTTTCGAGCATTTGCTCAGAGGGCATCAACTGGGTTTCCAGCATCTGTTTTTCGATGTAGTCGGCACAGGCGCCTACCAGCAAGGCGGCGCGCGGCTGATCGAGAAACCACAATCCACCACGCACCGCTTGCAGGCTAAAGGGCACATTGGCTAAGTTGAGTTTTTCACCGTTTGACTCGAGATAAGCGGTAATCGAACGCTTGGCCAGCGCTAAACCACCAAGCGCTTCATCAATAACCACAATGCGCGCCTCGTTTAGCTGATGCAGGGCAAAAGAGGTCGCCTCATCGCCCAGTTCAGCATCGACTGAGCGATTGTTGTAACGGGTATCACGATCAAGGCTGGCAACCATGCTTTCAACATAGAGCACCGCGTCCGCCAGCTTAATCAACTGTTCCTGCTCGATTGGCGCTTGATCAATCCAACCGGCCACCACGGGCAATTGCACGTGCAGCGCATTACCCGCCGAGGTTAAACCAATCATACCGAGGGTTTTCGATACCTTGCCGAGCACGGTATACAGATGGACCAAACCTTCGGCGCTGACAGTGCCGCGCTCAATCAGGTCGAGTTGATCCTTTAGGCTGCTCAGTTCGTCGCGGATTGCCGTGGACAACGAGCGCATAACCGCCTGTCCAGGGCCGGCCAAACGCTGATAAGACTCTTCCAGCAGGTGATCGGTAAAGGGTAGCGGCTGCAAGCTAAACAGCTCGTGAACTTGGGTTGCACGTGGGCCGCGACTGTCAGCCAGCACCACTAAATAGAGTAATTCTTTAAGCAAGTTACGCGGCGCTTCATAACTGCTGTTGAGCAACAGTTGCTTCAACTCCCGATCGATGCGCGAGAACAGCATCTTGCGGGTTTTACGCGGCAATAACTGACCGTCAACTTGCGCCTCCAGCGCCGCTGCCGCAATCCAGCACAAGCGCCCACGCTCATCATTGGCCAGTAAACTGTCCAGTCGCGCCATGGCGCGCAGCATTAACTTCAAGCTGCCGGCGGGCTGTTCTTCACGTAAAAAACCCAGCAAACCAATTTGATACATATGCCGCAGACGCTTGACCTCGACACTCAGTGGATCAAACCCATGTGCCGGTGGATTACTCTGCGGTCGCGGATGATCGAGACGCACACTAAAAAAGAAGCTTTCCGGCAATGCCGGTTGTGCCCCTGCTAGGCGTAAATCATTAATGGCCGGCAACAGAATTTCAGGTACTTCGTGCCGTTGCGCATCGATAATTTCCAGATAACGGCGCAATACATGTAAGGCATTACTGAGTGCAGAAAGCTGACCATCGCGCTCCTCGCCGGCTCCGGCGGGGATATCGGTGGCCTGCTGGAGTATTTCTTGCGCGAGCATTTCGGCACCCGCCAGCTCTATCAGCTTGAGCGTACCGCGCACTTGATGCAGGTTTTCAACCGATTGCTGCAATAAACTACCGTTCTCGCGCTCGGCAATAAACTGCTCAAGGCTCAGTTCGGCTTCATCGATAGTGGCAAACAACTCATCGCGCACCACGCTTAGGGACGTCACGCCAGTCACCATGGGTTAAAGCGCCTCCCGCGCGAAAGGCATCTGCGTTTGCAGGGCAACACGGTGGGCAGATAAGTTGGCCATATAAGCATGCGCGTGGCTGATGATGGCAGCGCAGCCATGCAGCAGAGTAATTCTGCCGGCACAGCCAGCCAAGAAGGCTTTGTAGTCGGACACAGCAGGCTACCTCAGCAAAGAAAACGCAATCGCGCATAGATCTTGTTATCGAAACAATCGTTCAACTATAACAAGCATGGGCTAAATGTCGATGCTGGCCACTGTGATCCAGGGCACGCACTCACACTTCGAGTTGTTTTTTCAATACTAGCCTTAAGCCCTTGATCCTGCACAAATCAGGATAACGCTACAGAGCCGAACGAGGTGGCTTTAGCCAGCCGAAACTCACTCCTTAATACAGTCGACGCTATAACAGCGCCCATTGCCGCTGTCTTGATGCTGCAAGCCGTGCACATCTGAGTCAAAACCGGGAAAGCTACGATCAAAGGTCTTGGCAAATTCTAGGTAATCGATGATCGAGCGCGTCGCTTGGGTGAAGCGCTCGCCCGGCATAATCAGTGGAATACCCGGCGGATAAGGCACTAACATCACCGCGGCAATCCGCCCCTCTAGCTGGGCCACCGGCACCGCCTCGATCTCGCGACGGACTAACTTGTCGTAGGCATCGGAGGGCTTCAGGGCGATTTCCGGGAGCACCGTGTACATATGCTTGAGCGCCTTGGCGGTGGCGTTTTCCCGGTAACAGGCGTGCAATTGGTCACACAGATCACGCAGGCCCATGCCGCTGTAACGGCCAGAGCCCGCGCTGGCGATGGACGGCAAAACATCAAGCAGCGCGGCATTAGCGTCGTAACTGCGTTTGAACTCGAGTAACTCGGTCAACAGCGTGCTCCACTTGCCCTTGGTAATGCCCATGGAGAACAGCACCAAAAAGGAATACAGGCCGGTTTTCTCCACCACCAAACCACGTTCCCAAAGAAACTTGCTCACCACGGCAGCGGGAATCCCGCAGTCACTCAAGGCACCGCCGGCGGTTAATCCGGGGGTCACTAGGGTGATTTTGATCGGATCAAGCAACACATAGTCATCCGCCACCTCGCCAAAACCATGCCATTCGGCGCTCGGGGTGAGCAACCAATCTGCGGTTGCAGGCGTTTCTGCCCCCTCTGGGATAGCCGGCTGCCAAATACTGAACCACCAATCATCCGGCTGCAGATGCTGACTAAGATTGGCCAGCGCCCGGCGAAAGCTTTGCGCCTCATCGAAGGTTTCCTGAATCAACGAGCGCCCTGCCGGCCCTTCCATCATGGCCGAGGCCACATCCAAGGAGGCGATGATGCTGTACTGCGGCGAGGTGGAAATATGCATCATAAAGGCGTCATTAAAACGCTCGCGATCGAGCTGACGCGCGCCGCCGTCCTGCACATGAATCATCGAAGCTTGACTGAAGGCCGCAAGCATTTTGTGCGTCGAGTGGGTAGTAAACACCAGCGGCGCATCTGCTTCACGGGTGGTACCCATGCCAAAGCGCCCCGCGTAAAACTCGTGGAACGCCGCGTGGGCATACCAAGCCTCATCAAAATGCAGCACCTCGACGCTGCCGGCCAAGGTTTGCTTGATCAACTCGGCGTTGTAACAGAGGCCGTCGTAGGTCGAGTTGGTAATCACCGCCAACTTAACCTTAGGTTCGCGCCCGCGTGCCAGCGGACTGGCATCAATCTTGGCCTGGATCGCCTCACGACTAAATTCCGACAAGGGAATCGGCCCGATAATGCCCAGTTCATTGCGCGTTGGGCACAGGTATAGCGGAATGGCACCGGTCATGATGATCGAGTGCAAAATCGATTTGTGGCAATTGCGGTCCACCAGCACTAAGTCATCGCGGGCGACCATCGAGTGCCAAACGATCTTATTTGCCGTTGAGGTGCCGTTAATCACAAAGAAGGTGTGATCGGCGCCAAAGTTACGCGCCGCCCGCGCTTCGGCTTCGGCCAAAGGCCCGGTGTGATCTAGCAATGAGCCAAGCTCCGGCACCGATACCGAGAGATCGGAGCGCAGCGTGTTCTCACCAAAAAACTGATGAAACGCCTGCCCAACCGGACTCTTGCGATACGCCACCCCGCCTCCATGGCCGGGTGTGTGCCAGGAGTAATTGGACTCTGAGGTATGCCGCACCAGCGCTTTGAAAAACGGCGGCAATAGACACTCAAGATAGTTACGCGCCGCCCTAGCCACTTGGCGGGCTAAAAACGGCACTGTGTCTTCGTATAAATACAAAATACCGCGTAACTGATTGAGGTCGGCCATGGCTTCGGCCGGCGCGTTCTCGATGGTGACCTGCTCGCCCAATGCAAAAATCGGCAAGTGCGGGGCACGTAAACGGGCGACGCGGATCAACTCGACCATATCGGCAAGCAGATGGCGATTTTCCCCGGCTCCCTCGGCGGCCAATAAAATACAGGCGAGGCCGTGGTGAGTGGAGGCCACGATGCGCCCCTCGGCCGAGGTGGCGCTGGAAAGAATACTAAAGCCCTCTTGCTCCAGCTCACGGGCGATAGCGCGCACGCGATCACCGGCAACGGTATCGGCCTTGATGTCGCGGTGCACAATAAGGACGGGGAATTTTAAGTCTTTATACATTGTGGCGTCCTGAGGCGGGCAGTCAGATGCTGCCTATCGTCTCAGGTTAGAGGCTGGCCAGAAACGGCGAAACCCCACCAGCGTCAGACTGTACGAAAAGGTCGCGCCGCGATAACTCTGCGCCGCTTAAACCTCACCAACTGGCGTATCTAATTGCGTCCACAGGGCTGGCGCGCCAGCTGACTTAGCAATGATCGCCAAACGCACGGCATGCTCGGCCAACTCGGCCTCGCTGGCGCGGATCACCTGGGTCAGCTGGCGGGCTGCCGGCAAACGACGAATCTCACTGGCTTGCTGAGCGCCGCCGCTGTCTTCGCCATCGGAGGCATTACCCGCCAACAACAAGCTGGTTTGCCCGCCGGTCATGGCCAGATACACGTCAGCGAGAATCTCGGCATCCAGCAAAGCGCCGTGCAAGTCGCGGCCGGAGTTATCCACGCCATAGCGCTTGCACAGAGCATCGAGGCTGTTGCGCTGGCCCGGATGGCGACCGCGCGCCATCATCAAGGTATCCAGCACCGTGCAGTGCTCGCTGAGATCACTGCGGTCTTGCTGACCGAGCAAGGCAAACTCGTTGTTAATAAAACCTAAGTCGAACGCGGCGTTATGAATAATTAACTGCGCGCCCTTAACGAACTCGAAAAACTCATCGGCCACTTCGCGAAAGCGCGGCTTACCGGCCAAATACTCGGCCGTAATACCGTGCACCGCGATGGCGCCCTCATCAATATCTCGATCGGGCTGCAGATACACATGAAAATGCCGGCCGGTAGGCTTGCGGCCTTGCAGCTCAACACAGCCAATTTCAATGATCCGATGACCATCAGTGACCGGCATGCCGGTAGTTTCGGTGTCGAGGACGACGCTACGCATAGTTATTCCTGCTACTTAAAGCCAATTCAGTTAAGGCAATTTCAGCTCGGCAACGCCACTGTTGGCCAATTCTATTGCCCCGACTCGGTTAACCCAACTTCAGCTCAGCAACACCACGGTTGGCTAACTGTCAGTTGCCCCGCCTCAGCTAGCCCAATTTCAGTTCAGCAACACCACGATTGGCTAACTATCAGTTGTACCGCTTCAGCTAGCCCAATTTCAGTTCAGCAACGCCACGATTGGCTAACTGATCAGCCCGCTCATTGCCCGGATGACCGGTATGACCACGCACCCACTGCCAAGTAATCTGATGACGCTGCACTTGCTCATCGAGGCGCTGCCACAAATCGACATTTTTCACCGGTTGCTTGGCGGCCGTCTTCCAACCGCGCTTTTTCCAGTTAGGCATCCATTCCTGAATACCTTGCATAACGTATTGCGAGTCCGTCACCAAACGCACTTGGCACTCACGCTTGAGCTCAGCCAAAGCGCAGATAGCCGCCATTAACTCCATGCGGTTATTGGTGGTAGCCGCCTCGCCGCCCCAGAGTTCTTTTTCTACGCCTTTGAAAATCATCAAGGCGCCCCAGCCGCCGGGGCCGGGATTGCCCTTGCAGGCGCCGTCGGTAAAAATTTCGATCTGTTCGTTCATACTAATTCTTACATCTCAGCGAGATTGATAATGTTAAGGCTCAGCGTCGCGCCGACTGACCTTGGCCACCGGCATCGGCAGCAGCTTACCCATTGCTGCCCGCTGCGGCTGCCGGAGCGGGCGCAGGCCCACCACCAGTTTGCGCGCGACCAATAGATAGAAGCCGCCTACGGGCATTTGCCCGCTATCGCCGAAGCGTTCCAAGCCGGCCAAGCGCGCTTGCCAGCTGGCCGCACAAAGCGGCGGACGATAGCACCCGAAGCGGCGTTTCTCCAGCGCAAACCCCAACAAGCGTAACCAGTCCGTCACCCGTGCAGGGGCGATGCAGCGGGCTTGACGCAGGCCGTCACGGGCGATCAGGCGACGTAAACCCCAAGTGCTCCAGGGGTTAATTCCGACGATCAGCAAGTGTCCGCCGGGCCGCACGCTACGCGCGGCCTCGCGCAACAAGCCATGCGGGGAGAGACTAAAATCCAAGCCATGTTGCAGCACCACCACATCGGCAGCATGTTCGCTAAGCGGCCAGGCCTGCTCCTCGCACGCCACCTCTATCCCAGCAAACGGCGCGCCCAAGCGCACCCGACGCTGGATCTGTGGGGCATTCGGCAAAGCCGCAATTTCCGGCCCGTAATGAACTAAATAGCCGCCAAAAAAGCGCGCCAACTCGGCCTCCAGCAAACGCTGCTGCTCGGCCAACAAAAGCTGCCCCAACGGGCCGGCCAGCCATTGTCGCGCTTGGTCTTGCAACTGCAGCCAATCAACATCGGCCTGGGCAAACGCTTGCTCGAACATGCCACTCTCCTCCAGCAGATGGCCACGGCTAAAACATAGCCCCGCGCCCTGTGATAGGCCTAAGATGCGCTATTAATCTGAGCTTAGCGAACCCTGCCATGATCGTCATTGATGCCCTGCCAGCTTTTACCGACAACTATCTTTGGCTGCTGCAAGACCCTTTGCACAAGCGCTGCGCGGTAATTGACCCTGGTGATGCCGCGCCAGTACTGGCTTGGCTCGCAATCCATCCTGACTGGCAATTAAGCGACATTTTAATCACCCACCATCACCCCGATCACGTCGGTGGTGTGCTGCAATTAAAAGCCCAGACTGGCGCGCGCGTACATGGCCCCGCCAGCGAGAATATTCCCGGCCGCGATAATCCTCTGACTGAAGGCGATTGCATCGAAGTGCTCGGACTCAACCTGCAAGTGATTGCCGTGCCGGGGCATACACTTGGCCATATCGTCTACTACCACGCAGCCGCGCAACCCCTGCTGTTTTCCGGCGACACTTTATTTGCCGGCGGCTGCGGACGTGTATTTGAAGGCACCCCAGCGCAAATGCACCATTCTTTGCAGCGTTTAGCACAACTGCCGGGCAACACCCTGATTTACTGCACGCACGAATACACCCTGAGTAATTTGCAGTTTGCCCAAGCGGTTGAGCCGCTGAATACTCAGATTGCTGAACGCCTAAGCGAGGTCAGAAGTCTGCGGGCGCAAGGTGCTATCAGCCTGCCTTCGAACATGGCGCTGGAGCTTGCCACCAACCCTTTTTTGCGCGCCCATGAACAAGCTGTAAAAGATAAAATCGACCAGCGGGACAATTGCCAGCATGCCAACACAGAAGCGGTATTTACCAGTTTGCGGGCGTGGAAGAATCAGTTTTGACTGATCCACAGCAAGTACCCGTTGCGGTGATAACTTGACCCCCCTCGTGAGGGTTTCTAGAATCGCCGAACTTTTGCTGCGGAACATCCCCCTGCTAATGCCTAGTTCGACTCGTACAATCATCGACATTCAGGCATTCGCACGCGGCGGACGGACCCTATTGGTTTGCCTCGCGGTGACTTTGGCCGGCTGCCAAGGTCACAGCCAGCGTCCGGACAGCACTGAAACGGACAGCGCCCGCGAAGCGCGTGAACATCCAATTAACTGGAGCGAAACCAGCAAGCCAGAAGAGCCGACCGATGTTTGGCAGCGAATTCGCAGCGGTTACCAGTTACAAGATGAGATTGGCATCAACCCTCGTATCGAACGCCAGCGACTGTGGTTTGCCAGTAATCCGGTATCAGTCGAACGCTCAAGCCAACGCGGCAGCCCCTATATTCACTATGTGGTTGAGCAGCTCGATGAACGCAACATGCCCATGGAGCTAGCGCTCTTACCGATCATTGAAAGCGCCTATAACCCATTAGCTTACTCACCCGCGAATGCCGCCGGCATCTGGCAATTTATGCCGGCCACAGGACGCACCTTCAACTTACGTCAAACCAACTGGTATGACGGCCGCCGCGACATTACCGCCTCGACCAACGCGGCAATGAATTACCTCACCCGCCTGCACGACATGTTTAACGGCGATTGGCTGCTGGCACTCGCCGCATATAACTCCGGTGAAGGCACCGTGAGCCGCGCGATCCAACGCAACCAAAAACTCGGTTTGCCGATCGACTACTGGAACCTGCCGCTGCCTAAAGAGACCCAAGATTACGTGCCTAAGTTACTGGCGTTGTCGCAGGTCATCAGCAGCCCCGAGGCCTACGGCATCGACCTCAATCCAATCGCCAACCAGCCCTACTTTGAAATGGTTGAGTTCAAACAACGCCTGCAACTGTCGAGCGTGGCCGAAATGGCCAATGTCGAAGAAGCCGAGATTATCCAACTCAACCCCGCCTTCAAAAAAGGCGTGACCATTGACGGCCCGCAACATGTGCTGGTGCCCAGTGATAAAGCCGAAATACTCGCCGCCAACTTGCTGTTGCTGAAACCGCAAGAGCAAATGGACTGGCGCGAACACAAGGTGCGCCGGGGCGATAGCCTCGCGAGCATTGCCAATCGCTACAAAACCTCCAGCGATAGCATCAAAGACCTTAACAAGCTCGCCACTAACCACCTTAAAACCGGGCAAGTCCTGAGCATTGCTGTGCAGCCAGGGCAGACCTTTACCCCGCAAGTGGAGCCTGCCGCAGAACGCCGGACATCGAGTAAAGGCGCAGCCGCACAGCGCTATGTGGTGCGCAAGGGCGATAACCTCGAGAGCATTGCCAAGCAGCAGAAGGTTAGCGTTACCGAGCTAAAACGCTGGAATAAACTATCGGGCAGCCGGCTAAAACTTGGCCAGATATTAGTTTTACAAGGCCAGCAAAGCGCAACCCAAGTGACGCTAAAAAGCAGCGTCAACGGCAAGCTCGCCGCCCACAGCGCAACCAGCAGCAAAACTGAAAAAACCAGCAAAGCCGACAAAACTAGCCCATCGAAAAAACCTGCAGCGCGTCAGGCCGTCACCTATTACAAGGTGCAGCAAGGTGATTCGCTTTATCAGATTGCCAAACGTTTTAAGGTCGATCTGCAGCAATTGCAAAACTGGAACCCCAGCACCACCCACGCCCTCAAGCTAGGTCAGACCCTGACCCTGTATACCGACAAGTAATCATTTGCGCGCACTGAGCGCCTCCAAGCAGCGCCCAGTCAGTTCGGTAAAGCGCTTAAAGGCCACGAACTGTTCATGCTTAAGGGCGCGCCCAGATAGACGACAATCGGCGTAAAGCACACCAATTTCACGCTTACCGGCCAGCAACGGAGCGATAAAAAACATCCCTGCACCGAGGCTTTGGCGCATGGGTAAAGAAACCAAATCGTTAAAGCTGTAACTGGCCGGCACCCCCATCCACAGCGCCTCTTTATTACGCAGCACATAACTGAAAATATGTGGCTCGCCACGCGGATCAACCGGCAATTGAAAGTCACTCAACCACGCCTGAGTCCCCTCACCCACCGCACGTTTTACCTTAAAGCGTGTTTGCTCATCGGCCAGCACCGCCAGCATTACCCGCTCAAGGCCTGCGCCCTGATGCAGGCCCTTAAGCAAGGTATCGAGAATCAGGCCAACATCGGCGCGGGCTGAAATCATCAGCGCCAGATCTTGTAAGGCTTGCTGCATGACCAGTAAGTTGGCTTGCAGTAAACGAGCTTTGCGCTGCTCACGCTGGATTTGGATCTGTTCTGGATCGGTATTGGGAATTAGCTGACAGAGTTTGCTGGCGCCGAAAGTGGCGGCTACCTTGACTGTCTCCTCGGCGCTGGCCAGCACCTGCTGCATGGCATCTTCGGGGGAAATCCCGGTGAGTACGGCAAACTGTTGCACCAACTCGTCCATCTGCGGCGAGTCCCAACCGTCCAATGCCACCTCGCTGATGCGCACGCCCAAATGCACCGCTTGGGCGGCGGGAGATTTACCCGTGCCCGTTTCGTTGGCAAAAATGGCCAGCGGCCCAAGGTTCCAGCTCTTTATCAATCCGTGGGTGAGTTGATTAAAACTGGTGCCCAGTACCTGCTGCACCGCCGCCGCCACATCCATCTCGGGCTCGGCTAATAAGTCGCCCAATTCATCGGCCTTAGCCCCGCCACAGCCCCAAAAAGCCAGTTCGCCCATGTGCTGCAGCAGGGCGGCGATAAACACCTCTTCTTGGTTTTTCGAGAGTAAAAAACCGGCGATATTGCGCGCCTGCACGGCCGCATGAAAGGAGCGTGCGAGTAACTCTGGCAACTGGTAACGCGGCGCCCGGCTGAGCAAGCCATCAATCAAGCTGACCGACAGACTAATCAGGCGAATACTTTCAAAGCCGGTCAGCACTATGGCTCGGGTAATGGTGCGGATGTCCTCTTTCGCCGGGTTGTAATAGGCACTATTGGCCACTCGCAGCACCTTGGCGGTTAGCGAGGCATCGCGTAACAGCACATCAGCCAATTGCTGCACCGAAGCGCTGTCGTTTTCAGCCATGCGTTGTAAGTCGACTACCACTGCCGCCAGCGCGGGTAAGTCTGAGTCATTTAAACGCTCAAGCCATGCTTGCAAGCCATAACATTGGGGTTCCACTGCGGCGTCCTCGACGGTTTTAATTGAGTGTATGTCAAAGTAATGGCACCGCCAGCCAAACAACCAGTCTTTTTCCTGTCGATACAAGCTGTTACTGTAAGGTTCGAGTAGTTCAAAAGCCTGCTATGGATCGCCTCTTGCGCCACATGCGCCCCCTCCTTTTATTAGCAAACTGGCTCAGTCGCAGCTGCACGGCAACACGTCGCGGCGTAACCGGCTTAATTAATGGCCTACTCTTAATTAATTGGCTAATTTGTAGCCCCGCTCAAGCTAGCATCAGCCAAAGTCATGGCTACGCACAGTTCGGCGAACTCAAATACCCGGCAAGCTTTAGCCATTTTGACTGGGTGAATCCGGATGTGCCCAAAGGTGGCACCGTACGGCTAATGGCCTCAGGCACTTTTGACACCCTTAACCCTTACACGTTTAAAGGCACCAGCCCGGTCGCAACGCCGGGCTTTTTGCAATACGGCATTACTGAATTGAATGAGCCGTTAATGGTCGGTACCGGGCAATACGACCCCTCCGGCGATGAGCCGTCTTCTAGCTATGGCCTGATTGCACAGTCGGTGGAGTACAGCGCAGACCGCAGCTGGGTGGTGTTCAACCTGCGCCCAGAGGCGGTGTTTCATGACGGTATGCCCATTACCGCCTATGACGTGGCCTTCTCGTATCGCTTGCTAATTAAGCAAGGACACCCGCAGTACCGGACCAATCTGCAGGAGGTTAAACGCGTCGATATTCTCGACCGTAAACGCATTCGTTTTGTATTTAAACAAGCCAACAATCCTTTGCTGATTTTGCGCCTCGGCGAACTGCCGGTTTTGCCCCAGCACTACTGGAAGAACCGTGACTTTACCGCCACCACCTTTGAGCCGCCGCTGGGCAGCGGCCCCTATCGCATTAGCGAGGTCATACCCGGTCACCGTTTAGTGTTTACCCAGGTGAAAAATTGGTGGGGCGCAAAACTGCCGGTCAACCGCGGCAAGTACAATTTTGCCCGCGTCGAGGTGGAGTTTTATCGCGACAGCAATGTCGCCTTTGAAGGTTTTAAAGCTGGGGAATTCGATTTTTATATCGAGCACCAAGCTAAAAACTGGACCAGCGGCTATCAGTTTCCGGCGGTTGTACGCGGCGATATTATCCGTGCCGAAATACCCCACCGAATCCCGGCGCAAACCCAAGCGTTAATGATGAACCAACGCCGGCCGATGTTTGCCCAGCGCCAAGTGCGCCAAGCACTCGGTTTGTTGTTTGACTTTGAGTGGACCAATCGCACCTTATTCAATAATGCTTACCTGCGCGCCACCAGCTATTACCCCAATAGCGACTTTGTCGCCACGGGCCTGCCCGAGGGCCGCGAATGGCTGCTGCTGACCACCCATCGCCAGCAATTACCCAAAGCGTTATTTACAACGCCCTTTAGCCTGCCAAAAACCTTAGGGGATGGCATCCCGCGCGAATCCTTGCGCGAGGCGTTAAGTCTATTTAATACGGCAGGCTGGAACCTGTCGGGGCAGCAGCTAGTCAATAGCCGTGGACAGCCACTGCGCTTTGAAATTCTGCTGGTAAACCCCAATCTTGAGCGGATCTTTCAACCCTACGTGCAAAACCTTGCCCGTATTGGCATACAGGTGAGCCTGCGCACCATTGACCCGGCGCAGTACAAACAACGTCTCGACCACTATGACTACGACATGATTCTTAGCACCCTGCCGCAGAGCCTCAGCCCCGGTTTGGAACAGCGCCTGTACTTTCACTCCAGCCAGCTCAATATTAAGGGTGGCAAAAATTACGCCGGCATTCACAACCCAGTCGTGGATAAATTGGTAGACACGCTGCTGATCGCCCGCAACCGTGACGAGCAAGTTGCCGCCACCCGCGCCCTAGACCGAGTGCTGTTATGGCAGCATTACAGCATTCCCAATTGGTACCTAAACAGCCACCGGCTTGCCTATCGCAAGCGTTTTAGTTTTTTACCCGCGCCGCCCTACACCCTGGGTTTGCGCGCTTGGTGGCTAACGCCTTCGGAGCAGCAACAATGAGTGGTTTTTTTAGCTGTCCTATTTTGCGAATTGTGACATTGCTGGCACTGACCAGCAGCGTGGCCCAGGCCGCTGGTCAACACGCCATCACCCTGTACGGCGAGCCGCCAAAATACCCAGCTAACTTCCAACACTTCGATTATGTAAATCCACAAGCGCCCAAAGGCGGCACCTTTCGCCAGTCGGGGCTGGGCAGCTATGACAGCCTTAATCCGTTTATCAGCAAAGGCGTGTCGGCCGATGGCATTGGCATCATTTACGACACGCTGACGCGCCACAGCATGGATGAACCCTTTACCGAATACGGCCTGCTGGCCAGCAAAATTGAAGTAGCTCCCGACAACACCTGGGTGCGCTTTTATCTGCGCCCAGAGGCGCGTTTCAGTGATGGCCAAGCCGTGACGGCCGAAGATGTGGTGTTTAGCTTTGAAACCCTGATGAAAGATGGCGAGCCGCAGTACAAGGCGTACTACGCCGATGTGGCCAAGGTCACAGCCGAAGATCCTCTGCGGGTGCGCTTTGATTTTAAGCACGGCAACAACCGCGAACTGCCGCTGATTTTGGGCCAGTTAGCGGTGCTGCCCAAACACTGGTGGGCCAACCGCGACTTTAACAAAGGCAACCTCGACATCCCGCTGGGCAGCGGCCCCTATAAGGTCGGCGAGCTCGAACCCGGCCGCAGCATCCGCTA
Source organism: Pseudomonas sp. (assembly GCA_044354115.1). GTDB lineage: Bacteria > Pseudomonadota > Gammaproteobacteria > Pseudomonadales > Pseudomonadaceae > Aquipseudomonas. The sequence goes on from JBILAR010000059.1 coordinate 19,877, forward strand.
TGAGCGGGTTAAAGACTGGTGGGGCAAAGACTTGCCAGTCAATCGCGGCTTTTATAACTTCGACAACCTGGTCATCGACTACTACCGCGACGGCAGCGTGGCGTTGGAAGCCCTTAAGGCTGAGCAGTTTGATTACGCGTTAGAAGTCAGCGCAAAAAACTGGGCGACGGCCTATAACACCCCGGCGGTGAATGACGGTCGGCTGCTCAAAGAGCAAATCGTCAATCACAACCCCACGGGTATGCAGGGCTTTGTGTTTAATCTGCGCAAACCGATTTTTCAAGACCGCCGGGTGCGTGAGGCTCTGAGCCTATTATTCGACTTTGAATGGAGCAACAAACAGCTGTTCAACGGTGCCTACACCCGTACCCAGAGTTACTTTGAAAACTCCGACTTGGCCGCCAGCGGCCTGCCCAGCGACGGTGAGTTAAAACTCTTGGAGCCGCTGCGCAGCAAGCTCGAGCCCCGGGTGTTCAGCGAAGCCTTCAGCGCCCCGCGCAGCGATGCCAGCGGCATTATTCGCGAGCAGCAAAGACGCGCCTATCAACTGCTGCAAGAAGCCGGCTGGCGGATCGTCGACGACAAAATGGTCGACGCCGAAGGTACGCCGGTAAAGTTTGAATTTTTGCTCGCGCAAATCGACTTCGAGCGGGTGTTATTGCCATTCAAGCGCAACCTAGCTGACTTAGGCATTGCCTTGGAGATTCGTCGGGTGGACGTATCCCAGTACATCACCCGCCTGCGTTCACGCGACTACGACATGCTCGTTGGTGGCTTCGCGCAGTCCAACTCGCCCGGCAACGAGCAACGCGAGTATTGGCACTCAGCCAGCGCCGACAAACCCGGCAGCCGCAATTATATGGGTCTGCAAGACCCGGCCATCGACAGCTTGGTTGAGGGCCTGATTAATGCAGACTCGCGGCAAAGCCTAATCACCCACAGCAAAGCCCTCGACCGCGCGTTGCAGTGGGGCTTTTACGTGATCCCGAACTGGCATATCAAAACTTGGCGGGTGGCTTACTGGAACCGCTTCGAGCACCCCAAAATCACCCCACTGTATGACCTTGGTTTGCACACCTGGTGGGCCAAACCAGAGC
>JBILAR010000007.1:0-60717 GCA_044354115.1 Pseudomonas sp.
GTTTCCCTGAAAGACACCATCGCAGGCTTCAAAGGCATCCTTAACGGTGACTACGACCATCTGCCAGAACAAGCGTTCTACATGGTTGGTGGTATCGAAGAAGCCGTCGAGAAAGCCAAGAAACTGTAATCCGAGCGCCCGGCAACGGGCGCTTACGTGAGGCAAGCACATGTCTATGACAGTCCATTGCGATATCGTCAGTGCGGAAGCGGAGATTTTTTCCGGTCTGGTAGAAATGGTCGTAGCACACGGCAACCTAGGTGACCTAGGTATTGCTTTGGGCCACGCGCCACTGATTACCGACCTGAAGCCGGGTCCGATTCGGGTGATTAAGCAGAACGGCGAAACCGAAGTGTTTTACATCTCCGGTGGTTTCCTGGAAGTTCAGCCGAACATGATTAAGGTCTTGGCCGATACCGTGTTACGTGCTGCCGACATCGATGAAGCAGCTGCCCAGACGGCCCTCAAGGCCGCCGAAAAGGCGTTGCATGAGCACAGCGCGGAGTTCGATTACGGCTCTGCTGCCGCTCATCTGGCTGAAGTAGCAGCGCAGCTGCGTACTGTTCAGCAGATGCGTAAGAAGTTTGGCGGTTAATCACCACCGGCTTCAGCGCAATAAAGAAACAGGGTAGCCTTGGCTGCCCTTTTTTTTGCCTGTAATAATCACACCTTCACCACCACTTTTTGCAGGAAGCTCCTATGTCGCTCGATATCATTATTCTCGCCGCCGGCCAAGGCACCCGTATGCGTTCGGCCTTGCCTAAGGTGTTGCATCCGGTGGCGGGTAAATCGATGCTCGGGCATGTGATTGATACGGCGCGGCAGCTACTGCCAAAAAGCATTCAAGTGGTGATCGGCCACGGCGCCGAGGCGGTACGGGAGCGCTTGGCGGCGGATGATTTGAATTTTGTGTTGCAGGCTGAGCAGCTGGGCACTGGCCATGCGGTGGCGCAAGCCTTACCGGCGTTGAGTGCCGAGCGGGTGTTGATTCTCTATGGCGACGTGCCACTGATTGAAATAGAAACCCTCAAACGCCTGCTGGAAAAAGTCAGCAACAAGCAGCTTGGTTTGCTTACCGTCGACCTGGCCGATCCAACAGGGTATGGCCGTATCGTGCGCGACGCCGATGGCAACGTGCAGGCTATTGTTGAGCACAAGGATGCCACTGCCGATCAGCGCGCCATTTGCGAAGGCAACACCGGCATTCTGGCGGTGCCCGGTAAGTTGTTGGCCGGTTGGCTGGCAAGGCTGTCGAACAGCAATGCTCAGGGCGAATACTATTTGACCGACGTGATCGCCATGGCAGTTGCCGACGGCCTAGTGGTTGCCACCGTACAAGCCAGCGACGAAATGGAAGTGTTGGGCGCTAATGACCGTATGCAACTAGCGCAGTTGGAGCGGCATTACCAATACCGCGCAGCACGCCGCTTGATGGCGCAAGGAGTGACCCTGCGCGACCCGGCGCGTTTCGATGTGCGCGGAGAGATAACGGTGGGTCCCGATGTGCTGATCGATATCAACGTGATTCTCGAAGGCCGCGTGATAATCGAAGACAACGTACAGATCGGCCCCAACTGCGTGATCAAGGACTCGATTCTGCGCAGAGGCGCCATCGTCAAAGCCAATTGCCATCTGGACGGCGCCGAGTTGGGCGAGGGCGCCGATTGCGGTCCTTTTGCTCGTCTGCGGCCGGGTACTGTGTTGGGATCCAAGGCCCATGTAGGTAACTTCGTCGAGCTGAAGAATGCCGTGCTGGGCGCAGGCGCCAAAGCGGGTCACCTGAGCTATCTGGGCGATACCGAGATAGGTGCGCGCACGAACATCGGCGCCGGCACCATCACCTGCAACTATGACGGCGCCAACAAGTTCAAAACCATCATGGGCGAAGACGTGTTTATCGGCTCCAACAGCTCCTTGGTTGCGCCGCTGGTGTTGGGCGACAAAACCACAACAGGTGCAGGCTCGGTGATTACTGCCGATGTACCGGCCAACGCCTTAGCCGTCGGCCGCGCCAAGCAACGCAATATCGACGGCTGGAAACGGCCTATCAAGAAGTAACCGGAGGGTGGTCAACTGCGCAGCGTTGGCCACCGCTGGTGGATATCCGATCCAATGCGTGTCCCGGTAAATTGGTGGCCAAGCTGCGCGTTGACCACCCTACGTCGATTCTCACTTGACGAAAAACCTTCATTAGGTTTTGATTCGCATAGTTATCTTTCGAATCGAAACTATCTGATGTCAAAGCGCAACACACCGCAACGTCGTCATGCCATTTTAGCTCTGCTCGCTGAGCAGGGCGAAGTCAGTGTCGATCAGTTGGCCAAGGGTTTCGATACCTCGGAAGTCACCATCCGCAAAGACCTCACCGCGCTGGAAAAAAGCGGTCTATTGTTACGCCGCTACGGTGGCGCAGTGCCGATGCCGCAGGAGTTAATTAGCGAACCGACCCAGCCGCTATCGCCTTACAAACAGGCCATAGCCACTGCCGCCGCGGGCTGTATTCGTGAACATGCGCGGATCATTATCGACAGCGGCAGCACCACCGCCGCGATGATCCCGCAACTGGGCCATAAACCCGGCTTAGTGGTGATGACCAATTCACTGAATGTTGCCCGCGCCCTAAGCGAGCTTGAGCATGAGCCAGTATTGCTAATGACCGGCGGCACTTGGGACCCGCATTCCGAGTCGTTCCAAGGCCAGGTGGCCGAGCAGGTGTTGCGCTCCTATGATTTTGATCAGTTATTTATCGGCGCCGATGGCATCGATTTAGCCCGTGGCACCACTACCTTCAATGAATTGCTCGGTCTCAGTCGGGTGATGGCCGAGGTGGCGCGCGAGGTCATAGTGCTGGTTGAGTCGGATAAGATCGGCCGCAAAATTCCCAATTTGGAGTTGCCGTGGAGCAACATCCATACCCTGATTACTGACGATCGCTTGCCACTGGCGGCGCGCGAACAAATTGCCGCACGCGGAGTCAATTTACTCTGCGTGTCTGCCCAAGCTAAGTAAGGAGAAATTTATGTGTGGCATTGTTGGCGCCGTCGCCGAACGTAATATCAGCGCAATCTTGCTCGAAGGCCTCAAGCGCCTTGAGTACCGTGGCTATGACAGCGCCGGTGTGGCGATTTTGACAGCCGATGGCCAACTGCAACGTTGCCGTCGCTCCGGCAAAGTCGCCGAGTTGGATCAGGCGTTGAGCAGCGAGCCGTTGCTCGGCCGTTTGGGCATTGCCCACACCCGCTGGGCCACCCACGGCGCACCGTGCGAACGGAATGCCCACCCGCATTTTTCCGGCGATGACTTGGCCGTAGTGCACAACGGCATCATCGAAAACCACGAAGCCTTGCGCGAACGCCTGCAAGGTCTCGGTTATCTGTTCAGCTCGGATACCGACACCGAAACCATCGTGCACCTGCTGCACCACAAGCTCAAAGAGCATGCCGATTTGGCCGATGCCCTGAAGGCGGCCATCCCTGAATTGCACGGCGCTTATGGGCTGGCGGTGATTAGCGCGAAACAGCCGGATCGTCTACTCGCGGCGCGCAGCGGTAGTCCGCTGGTGATAGGTTTGGGCATGGGCGAAAACTTCCTCGCCTCCGACCAGCTGGCCTTACGCCAAGTGACCGATCGCTTCGTCTATTTAGAAGAAGGCGATATCGCCGAAATCCGCCGCGACAGCCTGCAGATTTGGAACGCCGCCGGCCAGCCAGTGCAACGCGAACAGGTGCAATACCACGAAGGTGCTGAGGCGGCCGACAAGGGCGCGTATCGGCACTTTATGCTGAAGGAAATCTTCGAGCAGCCAACCGTAGTGCAGCGTGCACTGGAAGGCCGCTTAGGCGCCGACCATGTGTTGGTGCAGGCGTTCGGCCCGCAAGCTGCCGAGTTGTTTGGCAAGGTAAAAAACGTACAGATCGTTGCCTGCGGCACCAGCTACCACGCTGGCATGGTCGCTCGTTATTGGCTGGAAGAGTTGGCCGGCATTCCCTGCCAGATCGAAGTTGCCAGCGAGTTCCGTTACCGCAAGGTGGTGGTGCAGCCGGACAGCCTGTTCGTCAGTATTTCGCAGTCCGGCGAAACCGCCGACACCCTGGCCGCTTTGCGCAACGCCAAGGAGCTGGGCTTCCTCAGCAGCTTGGCGATTTGCAACGTTGGCACCAGCTCCTTGGTGCGCGAATCCGCCCTGACTCTGCTGACCCAAGCCGGCCCGGAAATCGGCGTGGCCTCGACTAAAGCCTTCACCACGCAGCTAGTCGCCTTGATGCTGCTGACCCTGTCGCTCGGTCAGGTGCGCGGCACTCTGAGTAAAGAATTGGAAGCCGAACTGGTGGCCGAACTGCGCCGCCTGCCGGCGCGTCTGGGTGAAGCGCTGGCGATGGATAAAACCATCGAGAAGCTCGCCGAACTGTTCGCCGAGAAGCACCACACGCTGTTCCTCGGCCGTGGCGCGCAATACCCGGTGGCCATGGAAGGCGCGCTCAAACTCAAGGAAATATCCTACATCCACGCCGAGGCCTACCCGGCTGGCGAGCTCAAGCACGGCCCGCTGGCCTTGGTCGACAGCGACATGCCGGTGGTCACAGTGGCGCCGAACAATGAGTTGCTGGAGAAGCTTAAGTCCAACCTGCAGGAAGTTCGCGCCCGTGGCGGCGAGTTGATCGTGTTTGCCGACCAGCAAGCCGGCATGCGCAATGGCGAGGGCACCCACGTGGTGAACATGCCGCATATCCACGACGCCCTAGCGCCGATTCTCTACACCATCCCGCTGCAGTTGCTGTCTTACTACGTCGCCGTGCTCAAGGGTACCGACGTTGATCAGCCGCGTAACTTGGCTAAATCGGTGACTGTGGAATAAGGGCCAAAATGTCGCCAAGCGTTGCGCTGTTATTCGACTATTGCCAACGCGTATTGCGCGCTGAGCAAGGGTTTATCGCGCAATTAACCGCAGCGGGTTTTGTTTGCTGCGCCGGCCACTGGCAATTCAGTTTGCCGGCGTTGCAGCAGTTTTTGCTCAGCCAATTACCGGCTGAGCAAGCCGTGGATTACCCGCTGTTCGTGCAGCAACTGTACGCCAGCGACCTCAACCAGCGCCTGCGCGAACTGGGCGCTGAAATGGCCCTGGCCGACAACCAAGGCAATATCCATCTGAGCCGTTATTGCCTGCGCCGTTTAGCGGTTTAGCCGATGGATTGGGCGCACACGCACGTCAGTAATCCACCTTGCCACGCCCGGCCTTGATCGAGCCGCGTTGGGTTTTGCCTTCCAGTCGGCGCTTCTTCGAGCCCAAAGTCGGCTTGGTTGGCCGGCGGGCTTTTTCGACTTTAGTGGCGGCCAGAATCAGCTCTTTTAAGCGCTCCAACGCATCCGCACGGTTCTGTTCCTGGGTGCGATATTGCTGGGCCTTGAGGATGATCACGCCGCTTTCGGTGATGCGACTGTCGCGCAGCGCCAACAGCCGTTGCTTATAGAATGGAGGCAAGGATGAGGCGTTTATATCGAAGCGCAGGTGCACCGCGCTGGAGACTTTATTGACGTTCTGCCCGCCCGCGCCCTGAGCGCGAATCGCCGTTAGCTCAATCTCGCTGTCGGCCAGTTGCACGTGATTAGTTAGCTGCATCGGCATGCCACGGGTTATTCAGGGCGGCTAAGCATAACCCTAACAGCCTTGCGCTTCAGCCGCGCGTGACTAGGCTCAACGCTGGCTAGGTGGCTAGCCCGTGTCATCGCGGTGAGGCGCACGCTAGGCTGCATTTTTATCGATAGGCAAATAATGTTGGCCGTGTTGTAACGCGCTAACCCAATCGCTCTCTACTTAGGTGTCAGGCTTAAACACTTCGATTAAGTCGGCTCCCCCCAATGCACGCTGAGGATTATTTATGACCGTTAAAAAAACTGCAAACATGACTGGCGCCGCTCTGGCTTTGGCCGCTGCTGGTTTGTTCGCCAGCTTGTCGACCCCTGTGATGGCTGAAGAAGCCAAGGTGCATTGCTATGGAATCAACGGCTGCAAGGGCCAGAACGACTGCAAAACGGCAGAAAACGCCTGCAAAGGTCAGGCTGTTTGCAAGGGCCATGGTTTCAAGGCCACCACCCTAGCTGAGTGCAATAACGCGGGCGGCAAAGTCGGCGAGTAGGTTGGTTGGCGGTGGCCGGTTGCAGGCCACCGCAGCCTTTGATCGACGTGGAGTTAAGCATGCAGCCAGTGACGACTTGCCTCGGTTATGGCCTGGGTTTACGCAATGAGTACTACCAAGAAATTCTCGACCAGCGCCCAGCGGTGGACTGGTTCGAAATTCTCTCAGAAAATTATTTGGTCGATGGCGGCAAGGCGTTGTACTACCTCGACGCGATCGGCGAGCACTACCCGTTAGTCATGCACGGCGTGTCACTGTCGATCGGCGGCCCGCATGCCTTGGACATGGACTATCTGCAGCGCCTCAAGCAATTGGCCGCCCGCGTACAACCGAAGTGGATCTCCGACCATCTGTGTTGGAGTCGCGGTAACGCCCATCAGTTGCACGACCTATTGCCGCTGCCATACACCGAAGAAAGCCTGCAACATGTGGCCGCCCGCGTGCGCCAAGTGCAGGACGTACTCGAGCGACCGTTGGTGCTGGAAAACGTCTCCAGCTATTTGCGTACCGCCAACGATGAGTTCAACGAATGGCAGTTCCTCGCCCGGCTCAGCGAGTTGAGCGGTTGTGAGTTACTGCTGGACATCAACAACGTTTACGTCAGCTCGCGTAACCACCACTTCGACCCTTGGAGCTTTATCAGCGGTCTGCCAGCGCAACGCATTCGGCAAATCCATTTGGCCGGCCACAGCGATTATGGCGACTACGTGATCGACACCCATGATCAGCCGATTTGCGACCCAGTGTGGCAGCTGTATCAACGCACCCTTGAGCACCTCGGCCCGGTTTCCACCATGATCGAACGGGACGATAATTACCCGCCCTTTAGCGAACTGCTGGCCGAGTTGCACAAGGCCCGCGAACTCGGCAATGCCACCTTACAGCGGCGTTCCCTATGCGCCTGAATGACTGGCAACTGGCGGTCGAGGGCTATTTGCTCGGCGCCGATGCGCAACCCAATACGGCCTTGCAGGCCAGCCTGATCGGTAGCCCGACGCTGTCAGTGGAGCAGGGTTTAGCCATCTATCACCATGCCTATCGCGCGCGTTTGCTCGGGGTGATGCTGGAAGACTTTCCCGCCGTGCGTTACTGGTTAGGCGATGAAGAGTTTGCCAGCTGGGTGCAGGCCTATTTAGACGCCTATCCGTCGCGGCATTTTAGTTTGCGTTGGCTCGGCGAGCGCTTTGCCGGGTTTCTCCAACAACAGCTCAACCCCGAGCACAGCGCGCCACTGGTCGAGCTGGCACACCTAGAGTGGGCCTTCACCTTAGCCTTCGATGCGCCGCCCGGTGAACCACTGCGCTTAGAACAAATGGCCCAGTTACCAGCATCCGAGTGGCCCGGCTTACTGGTGCAACTGCTGCCCTGCGTGCAGCGCTTGCAGCTGCACTACAACAGCGTGGCGCTCTGGCAAGCGGCCAAGGCCGAGGGCGAGTTCCCGCCCAGCGCGTTGTTAGCCCAACCCACCCTGTGCCTGTTGTGGCGCCATCAGCTAATCAGCCAGTACCGCAGCTTTGCCGGTGACGAAGCCAGCGCCCTGCTGGGCATGTGCGATGCCGGCTGGAACTTCGCCGAGCTCTGCGAGCAACTCGCCGAACACGACGATCAGGCCCCGCTGAAGGCCGCCGGCTGGCTCAAACTATGGTTGAGTGAGGGCTTGTTGCAGCGTGGTTAAGGCATTAGCTCGAGGCTGCAGCGACTTCGCCCTTGAACTGGCAGTGTCGCAAATTACCCGGCAGGCCAGCCGATGTTTGTCGCCATGCTGCGCGATATCAGCGAACGCAGCGCATCGAGCGGATGAAAGATGAGTTTGTCTCCACTGTCAGCCATGAACTGCGCACCCCGTTAACTTCGATCAGCGGTGCGTTGGGGTTGCTCGCCGGACCTGCGAGCAGCGCGGCACCGGCCTTGGCTTAGTGATTACCCGTGAGCTAGTCGAGCGGATGGGCGGCTCGGGCGGTTTCGACTCGATTGCCGGCAGTGGTGCAACCTTCTGGCTGGAGCTGCCGCGGTTGCCCGCGCCCTTGGCGTAAACGGCCCGTAGCAATGCCGCACTGTGCGCTCGCAAGGGCGCTCCCTCGAAATACCTACACCAATTGTTCGGCTGGGATAAGTTGCCCATAGCCGGCACAATTGGTTTGCGGCGGTAATAGCTCAGTGTCATTACCGGTATTCCAATCTATGTTCGACAGGTTTTGCCGAGATGAGCGAGCGTTTAACCACCACCTATTACCTCGATATGCACAGCCCCGAGCAACTGTGCGCTAAGCCGTTACCGGCAGAGTTACAGGTTATTGAGTGCCAAATTAAGCAGTTTCAACTGAACCGTTTTCTTTACCAGTTGGTGGGCGGGCCTTGGGCCTGGACGGACAAGTTGCTGTGGACCGATGCGCAGTGGCAGGCGCAGGTTAGTCAGCCCAATCAGCGTACTTGGGTGGCCTATCAGCACGGTGCGGTGGCCGGCTATTACGAACTATTGATGAGCGCCGCTGGCGACGTCGAAATTCAGTATTTCGGCTTGGTCGCCGAGTTTTTCGGCCAGGGTTTTGGCGGTGCATTACTCACCCACGCGTTGCAATCGGCGTGGGCGTGGCCCGGCACCCAGCGCGTGTGGGTACACACCTGCACCTTGGATCACCCCAGTGCGCTGGCCAACTATCAAGCGCGTGGTTTGCGGCTGTACCACCAAGAGCTCAGTGGCGAAGCACTTATTTGAGCGTGCAATTGACTGGGTTTTGGCGGGTTAGCGTGAGTACCTGCAACTGGCCGAGAGTGACATCCATGGGCGTGCTAGTGGCGGGCCAACCATGAGCATTGCCCTGTACGAGCGGCACCTGGCGTATGCCATGGCGCTGAATGTCGAGCACGCTTGGACGGCGCGCTTTAGTGAAGCGCTGCGCAGTGGCTTGATCGATCTGCCCGAACAAGGTTACCAACCGCAGTGGTATCAGGGCCGCAGCAGTGTGGGCGCGGGGCAGGCGTTTGCCAGCAATCTGTGCAGCGGTTTAAGTCGCGCTACTGCGATTGCCCAAGCCGCGCCTAGCCCCGCATCGGCTGGTTCTTCGGGCGGCTCCTCGGCTGGTGGTGCATCTGGCGGCGGCAGTGGTGGCGGTGGCGGTGGTTGGTAAAGCGGTTTAGCTCGCGCCGGTTTAGGGGCGCTGAATTTTCTGCTCGGTCAGCGACAAAATCTGTTTGGCCGAGCTTTCCAAGGCCGCCGAGGCGACGCGGATTTCGCGCAGGAAACTCAACAGCGCGAAGATAAAAGTGCCCATGCTCACCACGAACAGCGCCGCCACCCCATAGGTGGCGTTAAAGCCCATTAGCTCGCTGATAAACAGTAGGCCGATCACCGTGCAAATCAGCAGCGCGGTGAGGGTACACAGGCTGATGGCGCGGTTACACAGCACGGTGCGGCGGAACAGGATCGACAGTTCGTTGCGCGGCTGGCTGGAGCGCTCGGGGTGTTCAAGAATAAACACCTCCAGCTTGCGTGTGCGGTCGACCACCCGCGCCAATCGATTGGTTAGCACCGCCAGCATGGTGCTCAGCGCGGTGAGTAAAAACACCGGGGCGACCGCCAACTGAATCACGTGGGCGAGTTCGGGAATGCTGCTTTCGGGGAACATGGTTTTCTCGCTGAGGGTCGCGCAAAACGGGCGCTGCCAGGCTTTAACCCTAGCAGCAAAGCCGTTAAACGAGCTACGCCAAGTGTTTTGCCGGGCGTTACGGTTGCCGGATGAGCCGTGCGGCGCTGGCTTAAAACGGCAAGAGAATCGGGATAAGGATCACCGAGATTAAAAACACCAGTATGGATAACGGCACGCCAACCCGAATGAAGTCAGCAAAGATGTATTTGCCGGGCCCCACTACCAGAGTGTTTACCGGCGATGAAACCGGGGTCATAAACGCCGTTGAGGCGGCCACGCACACCGTTAGGGCCAGAGGTAAAGGCGATACGCCCAGCGCGCCCGCAATGTTCATGGCCACCGGTGCCATCAGGATGGCCGTGGCGGTGTTGGAGATAAACATGCCTAACACCGCCGTAACGATGAAAATCAGCGCCAGCGCGTTACGCGGTGCATCGTCGCCGGCCATTGCCAGCAGCGCATCGGCGGCCATATCAATGCCCCCGGTACGCTGCAGAGCCATGGCAAAAGGCATCATGCCGACGATTAAAATTAAGCTCTTCCAGCTGATCGCACGGTAGGCGCCGGGCATGTCGATGATGCCAAACAGGCCCATTAGCAATACCCCCAACAGCACCACATGCACATTGGGCAGGTAGTCGGTCATCATCAGCAGCACCACGGCAATTAGTATCGCCAGTGCCTGCGGTGCCTTAGAGGCCGCGGGCAAGATGTCGGCCATTTCCCGTGGCTTATTGATCAGCACTAAGCCGGTGTGCTGCTGATTGGCGCGCTGCAAGTCGTCCCAAAAGCCGGTGATCAGCAAGGTGTCGCCAACCCGCAAGACCTCATTAAGCATGTCTTCGGTGACGCTTTTTTGCCCGCGACGCAGGCCGATCACGGTAATCCCGACGTCGCTGCGCATCCGCGCTTGATGCACGGTTTGGCCTATCAGCGGCGACTCAGCGGTGACAATGGCCTCGATCATGCCGAGGTCTTGGGAGAAGCTGGCAAGGCTGGCGACCCCCTCTGCCAGCGGCAAACGCACGGCGCTATAGAGGCTCAGCAGCTCCTCGATACGCTCCCCTGAGACGTGCGCGTCGAGCAGCAAAATATCGCCGGCGGCGAGGCGAGTGGATGCCTGGGGCTTGAGCAATATGCGCTTTTGCACGTTAAACAGGCCCGCTTGGCGAGTGCTGACGTCACGCTCAATGGCCAGTAAGTTAATCCCATCGCTTCTCAGCGGCAGACTTTCTAGAGCCTGGCCGCAGCAAATGCTGTCGGGGCGTAATTGCACGCGCAGCTCCCGATCATGCAGGCGATAGAGCTCGAACCAGTCCTGAAAGGTAAATTGGCGGTTGGTTTTTTTCCCTTGGGAGCTACGGTCGGGCAGCCATTTGCGCGCCACCACGGTGTACAGCACGGCGGTGGCCAGCACCGTCAAACCTATCGGGGTAATGGTAAAAAAATCAAATCCCTCAAACCCTTGCCGTTGCAACTCGGCGTCCACGATCAGGTTCGGCGAGGTGGCCACTAGGGTCAGCATGCCGCTGATCAGGGCGCCGATACTCAACGGCATCATCAGTTTGCTCGGTGAAATACCGGTGTGCTGACAAATGCGCAGCACCACCGGGATAAAAATCGCGATTACCGCCGTGGAACTCATCACCGAGCCCAAGATGGCCACCGACAACATGATCAGCACGATCAGGCGCACTTCATGGTTGCCCGCATGTTGATAAATCAGATCGCCAACCCGGCGCACCAGCCCGGTCCGCGACAAGCCCTCGCCGAGCACAAACAGCAGCGCAATTAGCACCACGTTGGGGTCGCTGAAGCCCCTGAGGGTTTCGCTGATGCTGACCACTCCAGTGAACGGCAGGGCGGCGATCATCATCAGCGCCACCACGTCCATGCGCGGTTGGTTGCGCATAAACATCAGAATTGCGGCGATCAGCAGCGCTAGCACCACGAACAAATCGCCATGCGGGCCCAGCAGTGTCAACGGGTTGATAGCCAGCAGTTGATTCACGGCGCGACACTCAAGAGGGATTGGCAGGCGTTTATTGGCCAGCGTTTAGCCGCTGGCCCAATGCCGTGGCCGGCGGGCCGCGACTGCGCCATTCTTGCGCAATCGCGGGCGCGGATAAAGGCGTGGCAAGGGCTGTTGCGCTGAAAAGTCGCCGGCTAAGGCTAAGTCAGGCGTGCAGGCTTGGCCATAGCCTTGTGCCTTTATCTGCTTGGCTTGCTCCGACCACTGCTTTAGGCCTGTTTAAGCCCGGACAGCAGCTGGCAAACAGCTGCGGGTCGCTGCATTCGCGTTGCACCCGCGCGGAAAACTGGATTTGCTCCAGCGCGAACGCGCGCATCCGTGGATTGAAGACGTCCTCGCGCAAGCATTGGGTGTAACCGGTATCGGTATCGTGGGCGATCAGCGACTGCAGGCGCACGTTCTGGTCGCCATTGAGCATCGTGGTTTTTCCGAGTCGGGCCTGCACCAGAGGGACGATTACCGGAGTAAAGGGGGCCGCGCTGACCCTGAGCACTGAGCCTGCTTGCATCTGCTCAGGCGCTGAGTCGCTACAGCAAGATATTGAGTACAGTCCCTGTACCGGGCGATTAATTCTTTTTTTGCAGGCTCTTCAGCTGCAGGGCGGCACGCTGTACTGCGGCCATCTTCTCTGGACGTTTCATCTTCTTCCATTTTCGGATGTCTGCCTTGGTGCGACCGCAGCTCAGGCACAATTCACCACTCAACTGACAAACCGAAATGCATGGGTTTTCGATGTCCTTGGCCACGGCTAATTCCGGCTCGAGCGCTTGCGCGCTAAGCGTTGCTGCCAGTTACCTGCATCAGTACGCTGACATTGCTCTTCACTGTCGAAATCCAGATGAGCCGACACCGGGCTAACGCGAATGCCTGCTTGGCTAAATGCCTCGGCGGTGAGTTCGAGCATGCGTTCTCCTTGGACATCTGCCAGGGCTTTATCCCTGTTGGCTTGGGTGTCGAAGATCCATACCACCATCAGGCTGGAGGGAAACTGTTGGTCATCCAACCGATGGGTCAGCCAGTTAAAACCGACTAACTCCGATTTACCCGTCTCGCAGGCTTGGGTCAGGCTCACGACCAGTTGGCGCTCTCTATCGGCCTGCTCGCGTTTACTTAAAAGCATAGGTTGATCCCTAATGTTCAGCGCTTAGGCCATCGGCATTATGCCGCCGAAGGCTTGCGCAGTGTCGACTACTGAGCGCTGTCCACAGCCCCAGGCGGGCTGTGGACAGCGCAGACGGCCACAACGATTAGCGCCATGACGGCACCTTCCCCAGCACACAGAACCACTGCGACACCATGTCCCTGTGATCATGGCCCTGCGATCATCAGGTGCTGATCTCAGTCCGGCGGGCGATTGATAAAGGCTGCGCCGGCCAGCAACTTGTCGAACAGCTGTGGGTCGCGCCACTCGTTTTTGACTTGGGCGGAGAAACTGATTTGCCCTAGCTCGAACTCGCCCATCCGTGGGTTGTAGGCATCCTCGCGAAAGCACTGGGCGTAGCCGGTTTCGGTTTCGTGGGCGATCACCGAGTGCAGGCACACGTCCTGCTCGCCGTTGACCATTTCGGTGAGCTGCAACAGACCGTCGACTAGGCGGAAGATCACCCGCGAAAACTGCTCGGCGCTGGGCGATACCGGCAGGCTGATCCAGCGCTCGGAGAAGCGCTGGCAGCTGGCGATATAGTCGGCGTCGTCGCCATCCCAGAAGGTCACGGCGTGATCGAAGGCGTCGATCAGGTCGCGCACATCGCCCTTGAGCAGGCCGAAGTCGTAGACCATCTGACCATGATCAAGCGCATCGGCCTCTAGCAGTAATTCGATCTTGTACGAGTGGCCGTGCAGCGAGCGCGAACAGCGCCGGCTGCTGCAACCACGGACGATATGCGCGCTCTCAAATTTGAACAGCTTGCGGATCAGCATGGCTGATCCTGCCCGGGCATACGCGCCTCGCTGCTCAGCCGTTCGACCAGCTCAGTGAGCGTCAGGCTGCCGAGGTTCTCGCCGGCGCGGCTGCGCAGGGTCACCCGGCCTTCGGCCTTTTCCTGCTCGCCGATGACCAGCAGGTAGGGGACTTTCTGCAGGGTGGCTTCGCGGATTTTGTAGCCGATTTTCTCGTTGCGCAGATCCACGCTGGCGCGCAGGCCGGCGCGTTTGAGGGCTGCGAGCACTTGGCGGGCGTAATCGTTCTGGCCTTCGGAGATGGTCAGCACGGCGGCCTGCAGCGGCGCCAGCCACAGCGGGAACAGGCCGCTGTACTGCTCGATGAGGATGCCGGTAAAGCGCTCCAGCGAGCCGAACAGGGCGCGGTGCAGCATCACCGGCCGCTCGCGTTCGCCCTGCTCGTTGATGTAGCTGATGTCGAAGCGCTCCGGCAGGTTGAGGTCCACTTGCAGGGTGCCGCACTGCCAGTCGCGGCCGATCGCATCGCGCAACACGAACTCCAGTTTCGGCCCGTAGAACGCGCCTTCGCCGGGGTTCAGTTGGTAGTCGATATTCATCCGTTGCAGCGCGCCGGACAGTGCGCCTTCCAGCTGATCCCAGGTGGCGTCGCTGCCAATCCGGTTAGCCGGGCGGGTGGAGAGTTTCACTGCGACTTCGTTAAAACCGAAATCGCGGTAGATGGCGAACACCAGGGCGATGGTGTCGGCGCATTCCTGCTGCATCTGCGTGGCGGTGCAGAAGATGTGCGCGTCGTCTTGGGTGAAGTGGCGCACGCGCAGCAGGCCGTGCAGCGCGCCGGAAGGTTCGTAGCGGTGCACCTTGCCGAATTCGGCCATGCGCAGCGGCAGGTCGCGGTAGCTCTTCAGGCCGCGGGCGTAGAGCGCCACCGCGCCGGGGCAGTTCATCGGTTTGAGGGCGAATACCCGCTCGTCCTCGGTGGTGGTGGTGAACATGGCGTCGCGGTAGTTGAACCAGTGCCCGGAGGTTTCCCACAGGCTGCGATCCATCACGTCCGGGGTGTTGACCTCGACATAGCCGGCGGCGTCCTGCTGCTGGCGCATGTAGCCGATCAGCTGCTGGAACAGCGTCCAGCCTTTGGGGTGCCAGAACACCGAGCCGGGGGCGCAGTCGTCGAAGTGGAACAGGTCGAGTTGGGCGCCGAGCTTGCGGTGGTCGCGCTTGCCGGCTTCTTCTAGGCGAGTCAGGTAGGCCTTGAGTTCTTTCGGCGTGGCCCAGCAGGTGCCGTAGATGCGTTGCAGCGCGGCATTCTTGGCGTCGCCGCGCCAGTAGGCACCGGCCACTTTGGTCAGTTTGAAGGCTTGCAGCAGGCCGGTGCGCGGGATGTGCGGGCCACGGCAAAGGTCTTCGAAATCGCCCTGGCGGTACAGCGACAGCACTTCGCCGGCAGGAATATCGCGGATCAGCTCGGCCTTGTAATGCTCGCCCTGAGCCTCGAAGTGGGCGATGGCTTCATCACGCGGCAGCTCGCGGCGGCTGACCGGCAGATCGGCGGCGGCCAGCTCCAACATGCGCGCTTCGATGCGTTCGAGGTCGTCCGGGGTAAAGGGCCGCTCGAAGGCAAAGTCGTAGAAAAAACCATCCTCGATCACCGGGCCGATGGTCACCTGCGCGCTCGGGTACAGCTGCTTCACCGCCATGGCCAGCAGGTGCGCGCAGGAGTGGCGCAGCAGCTCCAGACCTTCGCTGTCGCGGGCGGTGATCAGGCTGAGTTGGGCGTCGTGCTCGATCAGCGCGCTGGTGTCGACCAGTTGACCATCGAGACGGCCAGCCAAGGCGGCTTTAGCCAGACCGGGGCCAATATCGGCAGCCACTTCGGCCACGCTCAGCGCTTGGGAATAGTGACGTTGGCTGCCGTCGGGCAGGGTAATGCTGGGCATGTGGGTTCTCTAATCAGGATCGGTTAAATAGGAAATATGTAGGGTGGGTTAGGCCGCGCCCGCTCCCGGCGTGCTTGCGGCATTCACCCCATCCATGGGGATTGCGCGAACCGCGATCAGGCAAACAACACCAATGCTCAAAGCGCCGTAACCCACCATTGCGGTCTACCGATAAACCGCAATGGTGGGTTACGCGGCGCTCGGATTGCGTGGTGAGGCCTATAACGACGCCTCTGCGCCGCTAACCCACCCTACGAATGCGGCTATGTAATTTTTGTCAGCCGCGCTGGTAGCGCAGCGGCAGCCCTTGGCAGTCGTCGTGCAACTGACCGTTGTGCCAAGCCAGCTGCCCGGAGACGATGGTGCTGCGTACGGCATGGCGCAAAGCGCGGCCTTGAAACGGCGTCCAGCCGCAGTGGGCCAGCACCGGGTCGGCTTCGACCGGGCGTGGTTCAGCCAGCCGTTCGATCAGCGTCAAGTCGGCCCAGTAGCCTTCGCGCAGGTAGCCGCGTTGCTCGATGGCAAAACGCTGCGCCACGGCATGGCTGGTTTTCTCGACCAAGGTGGTCAGGGGCAGCAGGCCGTCGGCCACCAGTTCCAGCAGCGCGGGCAGGGCGTGTTGTACCAGCGGCAGGCCGGACGGGGCTTGCAGGTAGGGGCGCTGCTTTTCTTCCAGGGTGTGCGGCGCGTGGTCGGTGGCGATCATGTCCAGTCGGCCGCACAGCAGGGCCTGACGCAGTGCATCGCGGTCGGCTTGGGTTTTGATCGCCGGGTTGCACTTGATCAGGTGGCCGAGCGCCGCGTAATCTCGGTGATCAAAATACAGATGGTGCGCGCAAACTTCGGCGGTGATCTGCTTGCCGGCCAGCGGGCCGGGTTGGAACAGGCTCAGCTCGCGGGCGGTGGTGATGTGCAGCACATGCAGTTGGCTGCCATAACGCTGCGCCAGACTGACGGCGAGGCTGGAGGATTGGTAGCAGGCCTCGGCATCGCGAATCAGTGGGTGCTGATCGGGCGGTATGGCCTCGCCATAGCGATTTATCCACAGCAACTCGCGTTCGTGAATGCGTGGCGTGTGTTCGCAATGGGTGAGGATGATGGTTGGGCAATCGCGGAACAGGCGCTCCAGCGAGGGCAGGTCGTCGACCAGCATATTGCCGGTGCTGGCACCCATAAACACCTTCACCGCCGCCACCCGGTTGGGGTCGAGCGCCGCGACTATGTCGAGATTTTCGTGGCTGACGCCAAAGTGAAAACCGTAGTTGGCCTTCGAGCAGCTCGCCGCGCGGCGCTCTTTGGCCTCAAGGGCTTGCAGGTTGAGGGTCGGCGGATTGGTATTGGGCATGTCCATCACGCTGGTGATGCCGCCGGCCACTGCGGCGCGCGATTCCGTGGCGAAGCTGCCCTTGTGCGGCGCGCCGGGGTCACGGAAATGCACTTGATCGTCGATCATGCCCGGCAGCAGAAACTGGCCGGCGGCATCGATCTCAACCTCGGCGCTGCAGTTATCGATGCTGCTGGCAATTTTCTCGATACGGCCGTTGTGCACCAGCAGGTCGGCGTCGTATTCGCGGCCTTCATTGATCAGGCGTGCGTTTCGGATCAGCAAGTCAGTCATGGTGGTGCTCTTGAGTGCAGTGATGAGTCGGCGGCACCGGGTCATAGCCACCCGGCTGCCACGGGTGGCAGCGCAGCAACCGGCGCAGGGCCAGCCAACTGCCACGCAGCGCGCCATGCTGTTGCAGCGCTTCAACGGCATACTGCGAACAGCTCGGATGGAAGCGGCAACGTGGCCCGAGCAAGGGGCTGATCAGGTACTGATAAAACCGCACCAGCCCGAGTAACAGGCTCTTCATTGCGGCACGCTGATCACGCACACCCGCGTATCGCGAATGGCGTTGTAAAAGCAGTTGGGCCGCCCGGTGTGACAGGCCGGCCCCTGCTGCTCAACGAGTAGCAGCACGGCGTCACCGTCGCAGTCCAAACGCGCCTCAAGCAGCCGTTGCCGGTGCCCGCTGGTCTCTCCCTTGCGCCACAGTTGCTGGCGCGAGCGCGACCAGTAACAGACCTGGCCGCTGGCGAGGGTTTCTTGCAGCGCGGCGCGGTTCATCCACGCCAGCATCAGCACCGCGCCACTGTCGTGTTGCTGGGCGATGGCGGCGATCAGGCCGTCGGCATTCCAGGGAATGGCGTCCAGCACCTCGGCCAGTGGGCGGCTGTCGCCCAGCCCGGCCTGTTCCAGTTGCAGCCAGAGGTTCATGGCTTGAGTGCGGCCATCAGGGTCTCGAGGTTGTGCTGGAACATGCCTAAGTAAGTGCTGGCCGGGCCTTGGCTGGCCAGGGCATCGGAGTACAGGGTGCCGCCGACTTTGGCGCCGGCTTCATCGGCGATTTGCTTGATCAGGCGCGAGTCGCGGATGTTCTCGACAAACACTGCGCGCACGCCTTCGCTGCGCAGTTGCCGGATCAGCTGGGCGACTTCGGCGGCGGAGGGTTCGTCAGTGGTCGACAAGCCTTGCGGGGCAATAAACTGCAACTGCCAGGCTTGGCCGAAATAACCGAAGGCGTCATGGCTGGTGACCACTTTGCGCTGGCTGGCCGGCAAGCTGTTGAGTTGCAGATTGGCTTGTGCACGCAGCGCATCTAGGCGCAGCAGGTAAGCATCGCGGCGTGCGGCGTAATCGGCGGCGTGCACGGGGTCGAGCTGGCTCAGGGCCTTGGTGATATTTTGCACATAGATTTCGCCGTTACTCAGGCTTTGCCACGCATGCGGGTCCGGCACGCTATGGTCATCTTCTTCGAGCATTATCGGCAAGACGCCGGCGCTGGCATCGATGCGTTTGCCGCGTGCTTGGCTGCTGCTCAGCAAGCGCTCCAGCCAAGGCTCAAAACCGAGGCCGTTGGCGATGAGCAAGTCGGCCTTGAGCAGGTCTTGGGCGTTTTTCGGGCTGGGCTCGAACACGTGCGCGTCTTCGTCGGGGCCGACCAGATTGATCAGCTCGATATGCTCGCCGCCGACCTCTTTGGTCAGGTCGGCGAGGATGCTAAAACTGCTCACCACCTGCAGCTTATCGGCGGCGGACACGCTCAGGGGTAGCAGTAACATCAGTGCAGCAACTAGGGTGCGCATGGGACCAATCCTTATGGGGTGAAGGGCAGTGGCGGTGCGCGCAATAGGCCGTGGACTGGCCCGACGATCACCGAGATTAGGTAGGCGCAACCGGCGAGCAAAATGATGCACGGCCCGCTGGGCAGGTTGGCGTAATACGAGAGCAGCAGACCGAGGTACACGCTGAGGGCGCCGAGCGCGGCGGCTAGCGCCAATAAAATCGGTAGCTGGCGGCTCCAGAAACGTGCGGCGGCGGCTGGTAGCATCATCAGACCCACCACCATCAGCGCACCGATGGCCTGAAAACCGATGACCAGATTGAGCACCACCAAGGTCAAAAACAGGCCGTACGCCAGTGGCCCGAAGCGGCTGACGCTGCGTAAAAACAGCGGATCGAAGCTGTCCAGCGCCAGAGCGCGGTAAATCAGTGCTAGGCCCAGCAGACTGCCTGCGGCGATCAGCAGCATGCCGTTGAGGGTTGCGCTATCCACCGCCAAGGCAGAGCCAAACAGCAGATGGACCAGGTCCAATTTGCGCCCGGCCAGCCCCAACAACAGCACCCCGCTGGCCAACGAGATGGGGTACAGCGCGGCGAGGCTGGCATCTTCACGCAGGCCGGTACGCCGAGTGACCCAAGCCGCCAGGCCGGCCATCGCCAAGCCGGCGACTAAGCCGCCGAGGGTCAACGCCGGCAGGCTCAGGCCAAACAGCCAGAAGCCGATGGCCGCACCGGGCAAAATGCCGTGGGCGATAGCGTCGCCGATCAAGCTCATGCGCCGCAGAATCAGAAACACCCCCAGTGGCCCGGCACTCAGCGCCAAGGCCGCGCCGCCGAACAGGGCGCGGCGCATAAAGGCGAATTCGACAAAAGGTTGCCAGAGCGCGTCCAACATCAGGCGACCTGTTCCAGCGCGGCGCGTTGGCTGAGCACTTGGCGCAGCGGGGCGAAGATGCAGCCATGGCGCGAGACCAGCAGCGCATTATCGACGCGCTGAGTTAGGCCGCTGAGGTTGTGGCTGACCAGCAGTAAGGTGCGGCCTGCGTCTTGCCAGCGCTGCACATGCTGCCAGAACAACTGCTGGCCTTGCTCGTCCAGCGCTGCTTCGGGTTCATCGAGCAGCAACAGCGAGGCCTCGGTCAGGTTCAGTCGAGCCAGCAGGGCGCGCTGTAATTCACCACCAGACAGCGCCTGCAGCGGGCGCTCGGCCAAGTCCGTCAGGTGCCAGTCGGCCAACGCTTGTTGCAGACGCTGTTGCTGCAGCTGACGAGGCAGCTTGCTGCGCCACAGTCCGGCGCTGACCAGTTGCTGTAAGCGCAGCGGAAACTGTCGGTCGATGCTTTGTTGCTGCTGTAAATAGGCCACTTGGCCCAAGCCTTGGGCGCTGACCCGCACGCGTCCGGCCAAGGGTTTTTGCAGGCCAGCCAGCACCTTAAGCAGGCTGCTTTTGCCGCAACCGTTGTGGCCGATGACGGCGGTCAGGCTGCCCACCGGCAGGTCAAGGTCCAGCGGTGGGGTCAGCGGTTGGCCGGGCGCGCCCCATTGCAGTGCTTGGCAATGAATCATGCGCGACCCCACTGCCAGCTGCTGTGGGCGACGGCATCGTGAGCGTGCAGGCTCTCCGCGTGCACCACGCTGAGGTGGAAACCGCTCACCTGAGTTTGCTCGCGCAGCATGCGGTGCAAGCGCCGGGCGGCGTCTTCGCAGAACATCAGGTTCTGCCCATTGGCCAGCGCAAAGGCTTGCTCGTCAGCGCGTTTTACCGCTGTTTGCAGTGCCGTGCCGAGGGCTTGTTCGCTGGCATCAATCAGCGCCAACAGCGGCAGCTCGGCGCAGTCGCGGCGCAAGCGCACCTGCAAGGTGGCCGTGCTGCGCTGGCTGTGCGGCGTCGCGAGAACGCCTTGGCTGCTGCCGATCCATTGCTCGATAGCGGCATGTTCGAGGCTTTTACCCGCAAAATCGCTGCTAAATTGCGCCTGTATCAACTGTCTGGCAAGTGCCGCCGAGCATGGGCAGGTCGAGGAATAACCGATTTCCAGCTGCAGTTCCACGTGGAACCCTAGGTCGTCCAGCCGGCTGCGCAGGCTGAATGGATACGCCTTCCAACCGGCCATTGGGCTGACCAAGGCCGGGCGTTTTAGCAGCAGTTCGCCATGTACATCGAGGTAGGCCTGCTGGGACAAGCCGGCATGGCTAAACAGAAAGTGCTCGAGCACCTGTTGCAGCAGTGCCGGGTTGAGTTCCTGGTGTTCGAGCTGCTCCAGCGCCAGATACAGGCGCGACATATGAATGCCACGGGCACTGCCGTCATCCAAGCTCACACCGGCACTGGCGGTGCAGGCAATGCGCTGCTGATGCAGGCAAATCGGCAGCGCTATGCCTTGCATGCCAACCCAGTCGAGGGGCTGCTGATGGCGACTGGCTTGGGCGGCAATATCCGGGAGGGTGAGGGCGTTCATCGCAAAATCATCGGCTGTTGTCGGTTTTAAATGTTATGTTATAACAAAAGAAACGCCAAGCATTTAAACCCTGAGGCCTACCGTGTTAACTGAATCTGAACTGCTCTCGCAACCTGCCGAGGCCTATATGAGTGAGCCGCAGCGGGCGTATTTCCAAGCTCTGTTGCTCGCTCAGCGGGCCGACTTACAGCAGCGCATGCACACTGAAGTGGAATATTTGCGCAGCACTGAGCCGGCCAGTGATCTGGCGGATCAAGGCAGCATCGAGGAGCAGCAACAATGGCAACTGCGCTTGCTGGGCCGCGAAAAGCAGTTGATCGACAAGCTCGATCAAGCACTGGCCCGCCTAGCCCGTAGCGAATACGGCTGGTGCGCGCAAACCGGCGAACCCATTGGCCTGCGGCGCTTGCTGCTGCGCCCCACGGCGACCCTGTGCATTGAGGCCAAAGAGCGCCAAGAGCAGCAAGAAAAACACCTCAACAGTCGAGTTCAGTCCCATGGATAAGCGTCTTCCAGTTACCGTGCTGTCGGGCTTTTTGGGCGCCGGCAAGAGCACCTTGCTCAATCATGTGTTGCGTAACCGTGAAGGCCTGAAAGTCGCGGTGATCGTCAACGATATGAGTGAAATCAATATCGATGGCAGCGAAGTGCAGCGCGATGTCAGCCTCAATCGCAGCGAAGAAAAGCTCATCGAAATGAGCAACGGCTGCATCTGCTGCACCCTGCGCGAAGACCTGCTGGAAGAAGTTGCTCGGCTGGCCAGCGAGGGCCGTTTCGATTATTTGCTGATCGAGTCGACCGGGATTTCCGAACCCTTGCCGGTGGCCGAAACCTTTACCTTCCGCGGCGAGGATGGCCAGAGTTTGGCCGACATCGCGCGGCTTGATTGCATGGTTACGGTGGTCGATGGCTTGAGCTTCTTGGCTGACTATCAAGCCGCCGAAAGTCTGGCCAGTCGTGGCGAGACCTTGGGCGAAGACGACGAGCGCTCGATCACCGACCTGCTGATCGAACAAGTCGAGTTCGCCGACGTGCTGCTGATCAGCAAGATTGATCTGATCTCCAGCGCCGACCGTGAAGAGCTTGCGGCCATCTTGCGCAGCCTCAACAGCCATGCGGAGATCATCCCGATGGTGATGGGCGCTGTGCCGCTGGCGAGCATTCTCAACACCGGGCGCTTTGACTTCGAGCGCGCAGCTCAGGCACCGGGCTGGCTCAAGGAGTTACGCGGCGAGCATGTGCCAGAAACCGAGGAATACGGTATTGCCTCGACCGCCTATCGCGCGCGGCGGCCGTTTCACCCTGAGCGTTTCTTTAGCTTCATCAACCGTGAATGGACCAATGGCCGGCTGCTGCGTTCCAAGGGCTTTTTCTGGCTAGCCAGTAAGCATCAAGAGGCCGGCAGTTGGTCGCAGGCGGGCGGTTTGATGCGCCACGGTTTTGCTGGGCGCTGGTGGCGTTTCGTGCCCAAAGAGCAATGGCCGGAAGATGCCGAAGGCGTGCAAGCGATCATGAAAAATTGGCAGCCACAGACCGGCGATTGCCGGCAAGAGCTGGTGTTTATCGGCCAGCACATCGACTTTGCCCTGCTCAACGACGAACTGGATGCTTGTCAGTTAGACGACCAAGAAATGGCCGCCGGGGTCGAAAGCTGGCGGCAACTGCCAGACCCTTTCGGCCCGTGGCATGAGGAGGTTGCATGAGGCCCGCGTACAAGCTGCGCGAGGCCCCCCGGCAAGTACAGGGGAGCAATCCGCAGGTGCTCGCCGAGGTGCTGGCGCCGGAGGTTAATTTGGCCGTGTATGAGCGTCAGTTAAGCGTTGAGGTTGAGCAGTTTGTCAGCCAACTACTGGCGCTTGGGCAGCCGCTGGCAGAGTCGTTAAGCATCGATTGGGTCGAGGATGTGCCGCCTGCCGCCGTGCGTAACCTAGCCAGCGGTTATCACCATATACAGGGGCATGCAGCGTTTTTGGCCGACCTTAACTGGCTGTTAAGTGCCTATGCCTGCTTGTTGGGGGCCAAGCGCATTGGCCTGCGTTTGCGCATTTTAGAGCAGGCCATGTGCCCGCGCTTTCATGTTGACCAGGTTCCGCTGCGCCTGATTACCAGCTATGCCGGTGCGGGCAGTCAGTGGTTGCGCGAAGACGCCATGAGCCGGGCGAGCTTGGCGGACGCTGCGCCGCAGCACGTCAGCGAGATCGAGCAGATCGCGGTGGGCGCTGTGGCCTTGGTCAAAGGTGAGAAGTGGCTGGGCAATGAGGGCCGCGGCTTGATTCATCGCTCGCCGCCGGTGCTGGTCGGTGCGCGGCGCTTGTTGTTGACCTTGGATTGGTTGGCCTAGCCGCCGGCCGCTCGTTATGCGCCGGCCAGCTAACTCACGCCGGCTAGGGCGCCATCCACACGCCTTTACTTTGCTGCTCGCAGGCCGGCTTGAGCAGGCGCGCATCACTGGCGACCCCGTAATAGTGGATGTCTTGCTGGTACGGGCTGCCGCTGACGCGGGCGTTACGGCAGACGCCAAAGGCACCGCTTGGGCATTGCTCGGCGTAGGTTACATCCACCGTTTGCCCGCTCAGTTGCGGCTGGCAAAAACCGTTATGAAACAACGTCGCGGGGATACTGCGGTTTTGCTGGCAGACTTTAACCTCCACCTGCGCGCCCTTGCTGTGCACGATACAGGCTTCGGCGTGGGCCAGCAGGGGCAGGGCCGATAGGCACAGGGCAATCCAAAAACGCATAATCAAGCCTCCAAAATTAACCGCGCGATTCTAGCAGCCACTGGTGGCTAAAAGCGTCCGCGTCATCAGCTGCGTGCTAACGGATGCCAAGATGCTTAGTCAGATTCCCACCCACCTGATCGCCGGCCCTTTAGGTGCGGGTAAAACCAGTTTATTGCAGCACTTGTTGGCGCATAAACCGGCCAGTGAACGCTGGGCGGTGTTGATTAACGAGTTTGGCCAAATAGGGCTGGACGCCGCACTGCTAACCAGCACTGCCGATGGCATCAGCTTGTCGGAGGTGGCCGGCGGTTGCCTGTGCTGCGTGAATGGCGCGCCTTTTCAGGTCGGGCTAGGTCGTTTGCTGCGTAAGGCGCAACCCGATCGGCTGTTTATCGAACCCTCCGGGCTGGGCCACCCGGCCGAGTTAGTCCGCCAGTTAAGTGCCGCGCCCTGGCTTGGCGTGCTGGCCTTGCAGCCGTTGGTGCTAGTGCTGGACGCCGCCGCCTTGGCGGCTGGACAAGCTCTGCCAGACAATCAACGGGACGCTTTGGGTTTGGCCGGTTTGTTGCTGCTGAATAAGTCCGAACAGCTGGATGCCGACAGCCGCGCCGCGTTGCAGGCACAGTTACCGGTTAAGCCCCTGCTGTGGACCACCCAGGGCCAATTGGCCTTGGCGGATTTACCCGGTTGGGACTGTGCGGCGCAAGTGGCGGATGCGCCGCTGCTGTTAGCGCAAGAGCCGGCGCCATTGGCGCAGGTGTGGAGCGATGTGGCCGAGCCGATTTGCCTGATTCAAGAGCAGCCCGAAGGCTGGAGCATTGGCTGGCGTTGGCACCGCAGCCAGCAGTTTGAGTTGCTGCGCGTGCAGCAATGGCTGGCCAGCATGGCGTGGCGGCGGGCCAAGCTGGTGCTGCACAGCAATGCCGGTTGGTTGTCGGCGAATATGCTCGATGGCCAAGCGCCGCATTGGCGCGCCAGCGAATGGCGCAACGACTCGCGCCTAGAGCTGATCTTTACCGAGGCGCAAGACGCGGCAGTGCTGCGCCGAGGTTTTGCAGCTTGCCTGCTTTAATTTCGGCCCAGCTATTTGAGTAGCGCGTCGCCGAGCAGCCCGAGCACCAGCGCCGCTAGGCAGAGCGCGCTTAAACGTAGCGCCCAGGTCGAGGTTAACCAGCGCAACAACTGTTGCCGAGGCTCTCCCCGTACCTGCGTTAGGGCTGGGAGAAATTCAGGATGTAGAGAGCAGGCAAATTCGTAACTGTGAAAGAGTAAGC
The DNA here is from genome assembly GCA_044354115.1 of Pseudomonas sp. Lineage (GTDB taxonomy): Bacteria > Pseudomonadota > Gammaproteobacteria > Pseudomonadales > Pseudomonadaceae > Aquipseudomonas. The sequence continues at coordinate 25,212 of JBILAR010000007.1, forward strand.
GACGTGCCTGCGCCATCTGCGAGTACACAGCCAGTTGCAGGGCAAAGTGCCGATTAACGTCTGCGCTGCAGCCTAATTCGCTGACCAAGCAAATAATGCCGTAGCTTTGCAGGCGCTCCTGCAGTTGGTTGATAAACCCGTGGTCGCTGGACTCGAGTAGGACAAACATTGCGGTTTAATCGGCCGCTCAGTTGCTGCGGCGTTGATGCCACCAGCTGAGCAGCATCGGCAGCAGTGACAGGGCGATCACCAGCAGCACCAGCAGGGTCAGGTTTTGTTTGATAAAGGGCACGTTGCCAAACTGATAACCGAGGGCAATCAGGCCGCCGATCCAAAACACGCTGCCGAGTACGCTGTAGCTGACGAACTGGCCGTAGGGCATGCGGCTGAGGCCGGCGACGAAGGGCGCAAAGGTGCGCAGAATCGGCATAAAGCGCGCCAAGGTAACGGTTTTCGCGCCGTGCTTGGCGTAGAAAATCTCGGTGCGCAGCAGGTAGTCGCGGCGGAAGATTTTTGAGTCGCCGCGCTCAAACAAACGCACGCCATAACGCCGGCCGATCCAATAGTTGCAACTGTCGCCCAGTACCGCCGCGACAAACAGGCAGCCGGCCAGCAACCAAGGGTCGAGGCCGCTGTGGGTGGAGGCGGCGCCAGCCAGAAACAGCAGGGAGTCGCCGGGTAAAAACGGCATCACCACTAAGCCGGTTTCGCAAAAAATCACTAAGAACAAAATCGCATACACCCAGACGCCGTATTGGTTAATCAGGGCGTCGAGATGCGTGTCTAGGTGCAGAAACAGATCAACAAAACTGGAGATGTCCATGGGCGCTCGAAGTGGTGAAAGTAAACCGGTGGCTATCCTAGCAGTTGTCTGCTGATTTTCCTTGTGTCGGTGCGCCGGTTAGACTGCCCGGACTGTCTGCAATGGGGTTGTTCATGTTGTTACTGCCGTGGTCACACGCCTGCTCTGCAGGTTTTACCTTGCGTGGCTGGCATACGCCGCCCTCGGGCAAGCCGTTGTTGCACTTTGTGCATGGCAACGGCTTTTGCGGGCGTACCTACGAGCCGATGTTGCAGTGCTTGGCGGTCGATTTCGACCTCTGGTTGTGTGATGTGCAGGGCCATGGCGACAGCGATCATGGCGGCCGCTTTCATGGTTGGAACCGCAGCGCAGAGCTGGCGCTTGAGGCTTTCAGCGCCGGCAACGGGGTATTTGGCGCGGTGCCTAAATACGCCGTCGGCCACAGCTTTGGCGGGGTGCTTACCGCGCTGGAGCTGGCCAAACATCCAGGCTTGTTTCAGCGCGCGGTGCTGCTTGATCCGGTGTTGTTTAGCCCGACGATGATCGGCGTAATGGCGCTGTCCGATGTGGTCGGTTTATACCGGCGCAACAGCATGGCCAGCAAAGCGCGCAGCCGTCGTCGGCAGTGGCCGAGCCCACAGGCGGCGTTCGACGGCCTACACGAGCGCGGCATGTTTAAGGGTTGGACCGAGGCTGCGCTCTGGGCTTTTGTCGAGCACGCCCTCAAATCGGTTGAGGTTGGGGTCGAGCTTAAGTGCCGGCCGAGCCGCGAGGCGGATATTTTCGGCTCCTATCCCAAGCGCCTATGGTCGTCACTGGCCAAGGTGCAAACCCCGACCCAAGTTATTTACGGCGAGCAAACCTACCCCTTTGTCGCCATCTCCGTGGCCCGCTGGGTCGCGCAAAATCCCCACGTCAGCGGCCAACCCATGCCCGGCGGGCACTGCTTTATGCAGCAGCACCCTGAACAAGCGGCGCAGCGGGTGGCGGCGTTTTTGTTGGGCTGAGGGGCTGTTAGTTTTGCGGCAATAGTTGCCCGCGAACGAGCAGGTGCAGGGTGCGCACGGCTAGGTAGACGATGATTAGGCTGACCAGCAGCACGGCGCTCAAGGCGACTTCGGTGGGCCAGCCGCCGCGCCGCACCGCTTCGATGGTGACTGAGGCCAGCGCTGCCAGCGGGAAGGAGAACGACCAAAAGCCGAAGGTGAAGGGCGTGCTCGTCCACCAGTGCCAGCGGGTGAGCACGGCCACTACTGGGCCGCAGGCTACGCCTAGGCCGATCAGCAAAAACTCCGCCGGTAATTGCGGCCACAAGAAGCTGGCGGCGAGCCCGGCGACTGCGGCTGGGGCCATTTCAATCCCGAGAGTTGGGCGCAGTGCCATCGGCAGCGGGCCGTCGAACAGTCGGTGCAAAATGCGCATTTCCAGCAGTGCCCAGCCACCCAAGCCCATGCCGAGCAAAAGCATGGCAAAGCCGGGTAGCCCGAGCGCCTTTAAGGCCATGGCGCCGACTAGGCCGCCGGGCACAATCGGCAAGTACAGCGCCGGCGTCACCAGTTCTTCGGGCATTTGCCCGGTCGACAGTTGCTTGACCACTTGCCAGGCGAGCAAGCCTTGCAGCAGCAGGGCCAGCAGGCTGACGGTCAGCCAGTAGGGTCTGGCAGTGGGGTCGTTCGGTGCCAGTTGGCTCACCGCCAACAGCATCGACACCGGCAATAGCGCCAGCAGAGCACCTTGCACGGGGTGCACGAATTCGCGCTTTACTTGCCCCCAGTGCAGCAGCAGTTTTGGCAGCCAGAGCAGGCACAGCAGCACTAAGCAGGCCATGCCCAGCAGCACCAAGCTATCGGCCAAACCGTTGGCCGCCGGCACCTGCAGTTCGGCCATGCGCCGCCAAGCGCCGGCTAAACCAAGCAGGCCGAGGGGAATGGCAAACAGCCCGGGGTGCAGCCGGGCCAGCCAAGGGCGTAAGGGTTGTGCTGGGTGCTGGTGCGCAGGTTGCGACATGGTGACGGCTCAGGCTTGATAATAGGCTTGAGCATAGTCGGCGGTTACCGCTAGTGCCGGGTTGGCGGCGGTGCTATGGGTTGTTCTGTGGACGGTTCGGCTGGGCGATTTGGCGCTAGTGGCGGATGTTTTTGCCGCCAGTCGTGCAGCTGAATAATCTCCGCGCTTGGCGTGCTGCTTGGCGTTGCGGCGCTGTAGGTGGCAATCACGGATGCGTCGGTACGCGGCTTGCTGGTCAACAAGGTGCTGCTCGGTGTGTAGCTGTGGGGTTGACGGGCGAGTGATTCGATCACCGAGTCGGCGCTGAAGTTTTTGCCACTGACCGGGTGCGCGGCTAATTCAATTTTGCCTAAGTGTTGGCCAAACATGCTGATGCTGCCGGTGTGGCGTTGCTCGCCAGTGACGGTGAACTCAAAGCCATAGACCCGCGCCAAACGCCGCTGGCCACGGGCATCGGGCAACCAGCGCAGGCGCTGCAAGGCGACGTTGTCGTCGAGCAAGATGATCTCGGCTTGCTCGCAATGCCGGCGCACCAGCGCCAAGGCGCGTTCACGAATGCCGTGCCCGCGCCATAACCAAGCGCCGGCAGCGCCGAACAACAGCAAAATGGCTACATCGGCCAGATCAAACATGGCGGCTCCTCAGTGGGGTGCGTGCAGCTTACCGCAAAGCTGCACGCGAGGGCCGCCGTAGGCGCTAGATGGCGGTTGTTGCTGGATAGGTTTCCAGCTCTAGGTCTTTGTAGCGTTGTTCGAGTTCTTGACGAATTTGCCGGCGCTGCTGGGCGTGCAAAAACCGCCGTTTGTCGTCGGGGTGGCTGATATCCAATGGCTGCACCGGGATAGGTTTGCCGTCGTCGCCGACCGCCACCATGGTCACGAAGCAGCTATTGGTGTGGCGCACCGAGCGTTCACGAATGTTTTCGGTGACCACCTTGATGCCAATCTCCATCGAGGTGCGGCCGGTGTAGTTGACCTTGGCGAGAAAGGTCACCAGTTCGCCGACATTGATCGGTTGGCGAAAGGTTACTTGGTCAACCGATAAGGTCACCGCGTAGCAGCCGGCATAACGGCTGGCGCAGGCGTAGGCGACTTCATCGATGTACTTCAGCAGGGTGCCACCGTGTACCTTGCCGGAAAAATTGGCCATGGTCGGGGTCATCAACACCGTCATCGACAGCTGGGCGTTCGCGGAATCCATAACAACAGGCTCTTCAGTAGGACGGGGGATCTTCGCTGGGCGAAGAATGCAGTGCGCAGGCCTGCAAGGATAACGCCAGCCCGCCCGGTACTGTTGCACAAATCTACCGAATGCCATGTTTTGGCGCATTTAAAGGCTTCTCGCAGGCTATCTAAGCCATGCTCGATTACGCTGGTTGCGGGGTTTTGGTGCGCGCCATTGCCGGTGCGCGCCGTGGCGGTGCTTGGGTGTGCGGCGGTTGAGTGCGCTGCGCTCAGGAGTTGGTATCTCCGCCACACGCCCGGGGCGCTACGCCTTAGGCTGTTGGAAATGCTGTGGCGACGGCCAAGCTATAAGGCAAAAGGCAGCGCCAAACTGACTTGCTGACGCTGCTCTAGGCGCTGCTGGAACTCGCTCGGGTCTTTGATCTGCGCCCAAGCGGCGGCGGGTTGGTTGACGGCGATTAGGCGCGACAGCCAAAAGCGCAGGCAGGCCACGCGCAGCAGGGTTGGCCACAGGTGCGCTTCGGCGGCGGTAAAGGGCCGCAGGCTGGCATAGGCCGCGAGCATGGCGCGGGCGCGGCTGATGTTTAAGCGGCCGTTACGCTCCGAGCACCAGTCATTGATGCTGATCGCCACGTCATACAACATCGGCCCGGAGCAGGCGTTGTAGAAGTCGATTACCCCGCTCAGGTGCGGGCCGTCGAACATCAGGTTGTCGCGAAACAAATCGGCATGCAGGTTGGCTCGTGGCAGGGCCAGTATGTGCGCTTGTTGCTCGGCGACTTCGGCCAAGCTGTCGCGCAACAGCGGCAGTTGTTTATCGTGCAGGTGCAGGGCTTGCAGCGGGCCTTCGCGCAGCATCCAGTGCAGACCACGGTCGCTGCTGCGTTCGAGAATCTGCTCGCGGGTGCTCAGGTGCAGGCGCGCCAGCAAGGTGCCAACCTCGCGGCAGTGATGGGCATTGGGCTGGTCGATGTGCTTGCCGGGTAGCCGTGGTTGCAGCAAGGCCGGTTTCTCGGCCAGTTCGCGCAGGGTTTCGCCGCTTTGCGTGGCCACGGCGTAGGGCACCGGCAGGCCGGCCGCGTGCAAGCGTTGCAGCAAGGCCAGCACAAACGGCAAATCGGCGCGCGGGCCACGCTCGACCAACGTCAGCACGTATTCGCCGGCCTCTAGGCTGACAAAGAAATTGCTGTTCTCCGCGCCCTCGGCGATACCTTTAAATTCCAGCAGCCGGCCCAGCCCATAAGGGGCAAGAAAGGCTTCCAGTTCGGCGCGTTCGACCAAGGTAAAGACCGACATAGCGGTGACTCCTTTGAAGAACCGCTGCATAACCGAGCGCAGAAGTTTTTCAGCGATTCCTTGTGCGTCGGGTTACGGCGCGCCGAAGCACGCGGCAGCGCTGGTCTTCTGTGTGCGCCTAACCCAACCTACGCTTGCCCATAGCTATTTATCAGCCTAGCAGTTACCAGCTGAAGATCTTCCATGCCGGGATCAGCATGTCGGGCTGGTCGGAGCGGATAAAGTTGCCTTGGCTGCCATCTGCGCGCACCAGAAAATACGGTGGCATACCCTTGGGCGTGATCTTGATGGCATACAGAAAGCCGTTTTGGCGGAACTCCTCAATCTTCTTGTCGCCGTCCTGGCGGATGGTCACATCCGGCTCAGCGCTCGGTGCGTCCTCGGCCATTACGCTCAGCGGGCTGAGTGCGATCAAGCTGGCCAGCAGCAGGCTATAGAGTGTGCGCATGGTAACCTTGCCTCTTTTTTGATTATTGATCTGGCCATTGTAGCGCCGGGTCGCAGAAGAAGGTTGATCCTGCGCATGAGCCCTTTAGTTTTGGTGGACGGTTCTTCATACCTGTATCGGGCGTTTCATGCCCTGCCGCCGCTGACCACCTCAAAAGGCTTGCCCACTGGGGCGGTGAAGGGCGTGCTGAATATGCTCAAAAGCCTGCGCAAACAGTATCCAGACAGCCCCTTTGTGGTGGTGTTCGATGCCAAGGGACCGACCTTTCGCGATGAGCTGTTTGCCGAATACAAATCCCATCGCCCGCCGATGCCCGATGAGCTGCGCCTGCAGATCGAACCGCTGCACGCCTGTGTGCGTGGCCTCGGCTACCCGCTGCTGTGTACCGACGGGGTGGAAGCTGACGATGTGATTGGTACCCTGGCCCGGCAAAGCGCCGCTGGCGGGCGGCCGGTGGTGATCTCCACCGGCGACAAAGACATGGCGCAGCTGGTGTGCCCGCTGGTAACGCTGGTCAATACCATGACCGGCAGCGTGTACGACGTCGAAGGGGTAAAAACCAAGTTTGGCGTCGGCCCAGAATTAATCATCGACTATCTGGCGCTGATGGGCGACAAGGCCGACAACATTCCCGGCGTCGCCGGAGTGGGCGAGAAAACTGCGCTGGGCTTGCTGGTCGGCATAGGCGGTGGCTTGGATGTGATTTACGCCAATTTGGATAAAATCCCTGAGCTGCCGATTCGCGGCGCTAAGACCTTGGCGGCCAAGCTGGTCGAAAATCGCGACATGGCCTATCTGTCTTACGAGCTGGCGACCATCAAGCTGGACGTGCCGTTGAATGTGCAAATCGACGATCTGCACATGGGCCCGCTCGACGTGCCGGCACTGATCGAGGTGTACCGCCAGCTCGAGTTCAAGAGCTGGATCGATCAGCTGCAACGCAGCCATCCGCAGCCTACGCCAGCAGTGGCCAAGCTGCCGATTGGTGACGGCGGCTTATTTGATTTGCTCGCCTCGGCCAGCGCGCCGGCGGTTGAGCTGCCCGCTGCGCCGAGCAGCGAGGCCCAAGCAGCGCCGCTGCCGGCTGAACCTGCGGCAGTTGCCGCTGCTGGTGTCTCCGGCGCTTACGAAATCATCTTGGACGAGGCGCGCTTTGCCGTGTGGCTGGCCAAGTTACAGCAGGCCGAGCTGATCGCCTTCGACACCGAAACCACCAGCATCGACGCGCAACAAGCCCGGCTGGTCGGGATTTCGTTTGCCGTTAACGCCGGTGAGGCCGCCTATGTGCCGCTCACCCATGCCTATATGGGCGTGCCGGCGCAGCTCGATCGCGAGATGGTGCTCAAGGCGCTTAAGCCGCTGCTGGAAGACCCGCGCAAAGCTAAGGTCGGTCAGAACGCCAAGTACGACATCAATATTCTGGCCAACTGCGCCATCGACGGCGATCCGAGTAATGGCATTCAGGTGCAGGGCGTGGCCTTCGACAGCATGCTCGAGTCCTATGTGCTGAACGCCACCGCCAGCCGGCACAATATGGATGCGCTGGCGCTTAAGTACCTTGAGCACAGCACCATCGCCTTCGAAGACATTGCCGGCAAGGGCGCCAAGCAGCTGACTTTCGATCAAATCGCCATCGAACTGGCCGGCCCTTACGCCGCCGAAGATGCCGACGTAACTCTGCGTCTGCACCAAACCCTATGGCCGCAACTGCAAGCCGTGCCGAGTTTGGCCAAGGTGTTGAGCGAAATCGAAATGCCGCTGGTGCCGGTGCTGGCGCGCATCGAACGGCAAGGCGCGCTGGTGGACGCCAAGTTGCTCGGCGAGCACAGCGTCGAACTCGGCGACAAGCTGGTGGAGCTGGAGCGCCAAGCCTTTGCCATTGCCGGCGAGGAATTCAATCTCGGTTCGCCCAAGCAATTGGGGGTGATTTTGTACGAGAAACTCGGCTTGCCGGTGTTGAGCAAAACCGCCAAGGGCCAAGCATCCACGGCCGAAGCGGTGCTGGCCGAGTTGGCCGAGCAAGACTTCCCGCTGCCCAAGGTGTTGATGCAGTACCGCAGCTTGAGCAAGCTGAAAAGCACCTACACCGACCGCCTGCCGGAGCAGATTAATCCGCGTACCGGGCGCATTCACACCTCTTACCATCAGGCGGTCACGGCCACCGGGCGCTTGTCGTCCAGCGATCCGAACCTGCAAAACATCCCGATTCGCAGCGCCGAAGGTAGGCGGATTCGTCAGGCCTTTATCGCCCCGCCGGGTTACCAGCTGGTGGCGGCGGACTATTCGCAAATCGAACTGCGCATCATGGCGCACTTGGCCCAAGACGAAGGGCTGCTGCACGCCTTTCGGCATAACCTAGATGTGCACAAAGCTACGGCGGCGGAAGTGTTTGGCGTCGAACTGGCCGAGGTCACGGTCGATCAGCGGCGCAGCGCCAAGGCAATTAACTTTGGCTTAATTTATGGCATGAGCGCCTTCGGTTTGGCCAAGCAGATAGGTTGCGACCGCAAGCAGGCCCAGGCCTATATCGAGCGTTACTTTGCCCGTTATCCGGGTGTATTGGCCTATATGGAGCGCACCCGCGAGCAAGCCAGCGCGCAGGGTTATGTCGAGACGCTGTTCGGCCGTCGGCTGTATTTGACCGATATCCATTCGAAAAACGCCGGCCTGCGCAAAGGTGCGGAACGCACGGCGATCAACGCGCCTATGCAAGGCACCGCCGCCGATATCATCAAGCGGGCGATGGTCTTGGTGGATAACTGGCTGAGTGCGTCGGCTGTGGATGCGCGGGTGATCTTGCAGGTGCACGATGAACTGGTGCTGGAGGTGCGTGACGACTTGGTGCCACAAGTTTCGGCGCAGCTGCAGGCGCTGATGGGCGCAGCTGCCGAGTTGGCGGTGCCGCTACTGGTGGAAGTCGGCGTCGGCGCCAACTGGGATGAGGCGCACTAGGCCAAGGCATTAGCGCCACTGGTAATCAACCCGGCGGCGCTTAGTTTGAAGTGATTGATCTGCCGCTGAACTTGTCAGCACTTACAACGTCGAAACTTATGAACGGCTGGTGGAGCCGTTGTTGTTCCTTGTTAGTCCTGTGTTGAGTGGCAGTCCTCTGGCCTTGTTTAGTCAGGCCGGTGTTGAACCCCGAGCATCTTCTCCCCTTAGAGGCTTGGGGTTTTTTTTTGCGAGTAATTTGCCCTGCGCAGCTATTGCTCCTCGGCAACCTCGTCTTGGCTATCGGCCAGGTCCTCTGGCTCATCGAGCAGGCCGAGCCACTGCGTCAGCACCGCGTATGCATCGTCAATGCCCAAGCGCTTAGGCGCAGAAAACAGTTGAATGCTGATGGCCTCGCCCCACTTCTGGCGAATTTCTTGTTGCACCTTGAGCAGGGTGTTCTTGGCCGCGCCAAAGGTCAGTTTGTCGGCTTTGGTCAGCAGAATGTGCATCGGCATCTGGCTGGCGACAGCCCAGTCGAGCATCAACTGGTCGAAGTCGGTCAGCGGCTTGCGGATATCCATCATCAAGATCAGCCCGGCCAGGCTATTACGGCTGCCTAAGTAAGCTTCCAAGTGACGCTGCCAGTGCAGCTTGAGTGGAATTGGCACCTTGGCGTAACCGTAGCCGGGTAAGTCGACTAGGCGGTGCTGGTCGTCCAACTCAAAAAAGTTCAGCAGTTGCGTGCGCCCAGGGGTTTTCGAGGTGCGCGCCAAACCCGCGTGGGTCAGGGTATTCAAGGCGCTGGATTTGCCGGCGTTAGAGCGCCCGGCAAACGCGACTTCGCGGCCAACATCAGGCGGGCATTGATCGACCTTGGCGGCGCTAATAAGGAACTTGGACTGTTGGCACAGGCCAATAATTGGATTTTTGACTGACATTAGCGGTTCCAAACGGCCGGCGGACATTGATCGACCTTGGCGGTGCTGATAAGAAAAATAGACTGTTGGCGCAGGCCGAGAGTCGGGATTAGGGCTGACATTAGCGGTTCCACAGGTGCGACGCGGTGTCGCTGGGGCGGTTTCGTTTCAGTTTGCACTGCTGCAGTATATAATGCCGCATATTTAGTGTGCGCTTTGTGCTTTAACCTATGCTGCTTTTAACGATAAAAACTCTGGGTGCAATTAAATCGCCTGCGCGCTAGAACGCAGAACGCTCCCACTCCTGATGAGGCTGAGTATGAAAAAATTATTTATCGCCGCAAGCATCGCTCTGTGCACCTTTAGTGCACAGGCTGCACAAGACCCAGAAGCGGTGTTTAACCGCAGTTGTGGCGCTTGCCACAACGGTCAGTTGCCCATGGCACCGAAAAAAGGCGACGTAGCAGCGTGGGCACCGCGCCTGCAACTCGGCATGCCGACGCTGGTTAAGCACGTTACCGAAGGTTTTAATGCCATGCCGCCGCGTGGCATTTGCATGGACTGCACCGCTGAAGATTACCAAGCTGTCATCGAATGGATGAGCAAGTAGTCCGACCGCTTTAACTCTCAACCCTTAGCCGTATTTGGATTACTCGATGAACAAATTACTCGTGAGTCTGTTGTTGACCCTAGGCATTAGCACTATGGCCCAGGCCGCTGGCCCCGCCGTTGTTGGTGACGCCGCTGCAGGTCAGGGCAAAGTGGCCGTGTGTGGCGCTTGCCATGGTGCCGACGGCAACAGCATGGCCCCGACCTTCCCGAAACTGGCCGGTCAAGGCGAGCGCTATCTGCTCAAACAATTGCATGACATTAAATCGGGTGCTCGCGCAGTGGTGCCTATGACCGGCATGCTCAGCAACATGAGCGAGCAGGATCTGGCCGATATCGCCGCCTACTTCGCCAGCCAGCACATGAGCGTTGGCGCTGCGGATCCAAAGCTGGTCGAGCGCGGTCAAGCGCTGTTCAGTGGCGGTAAGTTGGTCGAAGGCATGCCTGCTTGCACCGGTTGCCACTCGCCAACGGGCTCGGGTAACGCCCCTGCGGGCTTCCCGAAAATTGCCGGCCAGCATGCTGATTACATCGCGACTCAGTTGACTGCCTTCCGCGAAGGCGAGCGCACTAACGATGGCGACACTAAAATCATGCGCTCGATTGCCGAGAAACTCAGCAACCGCGATATAGCTGCACTGTCTAGCTACATTCAGGGCCTGCATTGATTACTCGCAACAACTGATTAGAAAAAAGGGTGGCTGCGGCCACCCTTTTTTTATTCTGCGCTGGCTACAATGCTGGAACCTGACGACCTAGTTAAGGTCGAAGCCTAGTTGATCGTTGTCCCTCATTTTTTGCTTGGAGCTAAGTATGCGTAATTTGATTTTGTCTGCGGTGTTGGCCGGTACCAGCCTGTTCGGCCTCTCGGCGCAGGCCGCAGATGCGCCGCTGAACATCGAAGTGGGCAAGCAATACGTTGAGCTGAGCTCGGCAGTGCCGATTTCCAAGCCGGGCAAAATCGAGGTTGTTGAGTTGTTTTGGTACGGCTGCCCGCATTGCTTTCACTTTGAGCCAACCATCAATCCGTGGATTAAAAAGCTTCCGGACGACGTGAACTTTGTCCGCATACCGGCCATGTTCGGTGGCGTTTGGGATCTTCACGGCCAAGCATTTATTACCCTAGAAACCATGCAGGTTGAAGGTAAGGTACATCAGGCGATATTTGAGGCGATCCAAACGGACGGCAAAAAACTCGCCACCCCTGAAGAGTTCGCCGACTTTGTGGCAACCCAAGGTGTTGATCGCGATACCTTCTTGAGCACCTACAACTCGTTTGGCGTTAAAGGTCAGGTGGCCAATGCCAAGCGTTTGGCCATGGCCTATCAGGTCACGGGCGTGCCAAGCATGGTGGTGAACGGCAAGTATCGCTTTGACATCGGCTCGTCTGGCGGCCCGGAGCAAACCTTGCAAGTGGCTGACCAGCTGATCGCTAAGGAGCGCGCCGCTAAGTAAGCGGCGCCACTATGCTGCGACGCCTGCGAGCCCAGCGTACCGTTGGCCTGTGCGACCCACGGGTCAACGCGCTGTGCCAAGGCGAGAGTGGTTTGCCGGCAGACGGTCGTTTGCGCCTGCTGAGTTTCAATATTCAGGTAGGCATTAGCACCGAGCGTTATCACCATTACCTGACTCGGGGCTGGCAGCATTTACTGCCGCATCCGGGGCGGGCGGCCAATTTGCAACGAATTGGCGCGCTGATCGGCGACTACGACCTGATCGCCCTGCAGGAAGTCGATGGTGGCAGCCTGCGTTCGGGGTTTATTAATCAGGTCGAACACCTGGCCCAACTCGGGCGCTTCCCTTACTGGTATCAGCAGCTTAATCGCAATCTCGGACATCTCGCGCAGCACAGCAATGGTGTGCTGAGCCGTTTGCGCCCGACCGTATTAGAAGACCATCCGCTGCCGGGGCCACAGGGCCGTGGGGCGATTTTGCTGCGCTTCGGCGAGGGCCGAGACGCCTTGTTAGTGGTGATGATGCACTTGGCCCTCGGGCCGCGCACGCGCACTCGGCAATTGGCGTATATCCGCGAGTTGATTGCTGATCACCCGCATGTGGTGCTGATGGGCGATATGAACACCCATGCCATCGACCTGCTGGATAAGTCGCCGCTGCGCGACCTTGGCTTGCTGGCGCCGCAAGTGCAGGCGACTTTTCCCAGTTGGCAGCCGCAGCGTTGTTTAGACCATATTTTGCTCAGTCCAAGCTTGGTGCTGGAGAAGGTTGAGGTGTTACCCCTGCCCATTTCTGACCACTTACCGGTGGCGGTAGAAATTCGCTTACCGGGGTGTCTGAGCGACGCGTCTGTGCCTATGCTCAATACGCCACCTTTGGGACCGAAGTTATGAGTGACGACAGCGAACGTTGGAAAGCCAAATACCTGCAAGGTTTAGAAGACCAAGAGAAACTGGAGTCGCGCTGGGATGCCCGGCTCGACCTGCTGCGTCGTGGTTTGGTACGCAGCAGTTTGGCTGCTGAGGGCACCGATAAAGCGGTCGATCAGTGCATGCAGGAACTGCGGGATATTTTGCGCCGTGAAGATATCGATGCGCCGCTCTCTGGGCTGATCCCTCGTTTAGAGAAAGCCGTGCTCGACTCCGAGCATCGCCGCGTTGAACGCATGGGGCAAATCGCCACTGCACTCGGCGCTTTAGTCGGCCAACTGCAAGCCTTGCCGTTGCCGCGAGAAATTAGTAAACCGTTAAAGGTCTTTGCCAAACAATTGGACGGGCGGGTCGGTCAGTTGCGTGAGTTGCCGGTGTTGCTGGGTGAGCTAAGCGCCTTGCAACGTCAAGCGCTGGCGCAACAAGGTGCTGATGAAAGCGCCCGTCCCGGATTGTTGCAACGCTTATTCGGCGGACGTGATGGCACTGCGCCGGCCACGACCCTTGAGGCTGCCGTGCCTTCGTCTGCTGTTGATACGCCGTCGCAGAGTGAGGGTGAGCCTGCGCCTGCGCTGCGGCAGGAACCAAACAGCGCGCCGACTAGCGTCGCGACTGTTGAAGCCGCCGTGCTGGCGGCTGTGCTGCCCGAGTCCTCTACGCTAAAAGCTGAGTCGGCAGTTACCGCCAGTGCACTTGTCCCGGTGGTTGAACGCACCGCCGTAGCGCCTGCCGCGATCCTCGACAGCTTGCCGTTGCCGGCCGGTTTGTTCGAGCAACAAGCGCCAGCAACGAGCGAATCGGCGCACAGCATTAGCCCTTCTGCGGCTGAGCAGGCGGGCGCTGAATATGCCTTACCGGTTTCGCCAGAGCCCGGTTATAGCGTGATTGCCGGGCATGTGGAGAAAACCCTGTTAGGTTTGCTCGATGAGTTGCCGCTGCCCGAGCGCCATCAACCGCAGGCCGAGGCATTGCGCCAGCGCATCACCAATGGCCTGAATTTTTACGAGTTGGTGCCGGTGCTGGACGATTTTGCCGTGCTGATGTTGGCGGTGGCTGACATGGGCCAGCGCGAGTTTGAGGGGTATCTCAAACAGCTGAATGACCGCCTAGCGACTTTCCAAAGCAGCCTCAAAGATGCCCATGAGGGCTATACCGACTCTATGAGTGCGGCGCGTGAATTGGATACCGCCTTGCGTGAACAGGTTGGCGGCTTACACAGCAGCGTGACTGATGCCACCGAGTTAGATCAGCTTAAGCAGGTGGTCGAAGGCCGGCTGAATGGCTTGTTGAGCACTATGGACCAGTATCAACGCCAGCGCGGTGATGTTGATCAGGCCTTAACCGAGCGCTTGCATAGCTTGGTTGAGCGCGTGGCGAGCATGGAGTTGGAGGCTAAAGGCTTTCGCGATCACCTCGAAGAGCAGCGGCAAAAAGCCCTCACCGATCCACTCACCGGTTTGCCCAATCGGGCTGCTTGGGATGAGCGACTGGAGTTGGAAATGGCTCGCTGGCAGCGCTATGGCGGCGACTTGTTAGTGGGCATTGTGGATATCGATCACTTCAAACGGATCAACGATAACTACGGTCACTTGGCGGGCGACAAGGTCCTGAAAATCATCGCCGACGAGTTGTCCAAACGCTTGCGCAAAACCGACTTTATGGCGCGTTTTGGCGGTGAAGAGTTTTCTTTACTCATTCCTAGCACGCCGTTGGCGGGTGCCGAGCAATTGCTGGAAACCCTGCGTGCGGCCATTGAAGCCTGCCCGTTTCACTTCAAGGGTGAGCGAGTCACCATCACCTTGTCGGCCGGGGTAAGCGCCTTTGCCAGCGGCGAGCGGGCCGAAGTCGTGTTTGAACGCGCCGATCAGGCCTTGTACAAAGCCAAACGTGGCGGTCGTAACCGTATCGAAATCGGCTAGATCCGAGGGCTCACAGGCCCGCGAATGCCGGGCGTTGCACTGGTGGCGCGTGCTAGCGGGTTAATGCGCGGCGCTTAGGCCGCGGCGTTGGGCAGGTACGGCGTCCACGCCTCGGGAATCTGTTCCAGTCGTGGATAATTAAGCTCACCCAGTTGTAAGTGCGTCAGCAGAAACGGCGTGTGCCGTAGGTGCACGGGCACATGCCGCAACTCCGGCAGCCACAAGCTTACATACGCCGCCTGCGGGTCGTATTGGCGGGCTTGGCGCAGGGCATTAAACAAGTGGTTATAGCGCGGCTCGCAGGCCACGCCCGCCAAGTAGGCCCAGTTACCCCAGTTGCTGGCGGGGTCGTAATCGATCAAGTGCTCCTCAAACCACGCGGCGCCATGTCGCCAGTCTTGCTGCAGGTCGTTGACCAGATAGCAGGCCACCACTTGCCGGCCACGGTTGGAAATAAATCCAGTGGCGGCCAGCTCGCGCATCGTGGCATCCACTAACGGCATGCCGGTGCGGCCATGGCACCACTGCCGGAAGCGCTCATCGACGTGCTGCGGCGTATTGGCCGTGGCTTTCAAGGCGCCGACCTGGAACAACGCGCTGCCGTGGCGCACCAGCGTCCAGCGGAAAAACTCCCGCCAGAGCAGCTCTGTCCACAAACCATGGGTGGAGTCATTGCGCCCGTATTGTGCTTCATGGCGACGCAACTCGGCGGCCACGCGGCGTGGCGATAAACAGCCATTGGCCAGCCACGGTGAGAACTTTGACGAGTATTCGCTGCCGATCATGCCGTCGCGGGTTTGCTGATACTGGCGCACGTTCTGACTGTTCCACAGGTAGTCACGCAAGCGCGCCATGCCGGCGATCTCGCCGCCGGAGAACGGAAAGGCGCTGGCGGCCACGCTAAGCGGCTCGCCCAAACCGAGCTGCGACAGGGTAGGTAGTGCGCTCAGGAGTTTTTCCACGCCTTGTGGCGGCGGCGGTAAACGCTCCGGCGCCGGACGCGGCTGGAACACATGCAGTTGTTGTTCGATCAGCGGGCAGAACTGACTAAACACCTGCGGTAATTTCGCCAGCTCACAGGGCAGCTGCTCGGCGCGCAACAAACCATTGCTGGGCAACTCGCGCAACTCAACCGGGCCTAAGCGCTCACTGACCCGGTCGACCCGGCGGCGCTCATCTGGGGCGATCTCTGCGAGGGTCAGCACTTCCTGTAAATGGAAACGTTCGGTCAGCTGCGGGATCAGCTGTTCAGCCACGCCCTGCAGCACTAATAAATGTGAACCGCGCTGGCGCAGCGCGCCGTCGAGAGCGGCCAAGCTCTCGAGTAAAAAACGCGCGCGGTGTACCCCGAGTGGACTGCTGCCCATTGGCCCCGGTTCAAGTTGCGCGGGTTCAAGGATAAACACCGGCAACAGACACTCGGCGTCTAGCCCAGCCTGCAGCGCCGGATGATCGTCGAGACGTAAATCGTTCTTGAACCAAAGCATGGCGCGGCGCATGGCGAGCATCCTAAAAGCCTTGTTCTTACGATACGCCGAGCTTACAAAATTGCTTGGCCGTTCATCTGCTCCAGCGCCCCCCGTGTCTGGTCTGTGCGGTACTGCACGCCGCTGCGAGCGGCTTTAGCACTGCGCCTGACGCGTGCACGACAGACGTAAGCGGCGTAGGGCTTTAAACTGCACGGCTATAGGTGAGGAGCGGTTGATGGATATTTTCGCGGTAGCAGTACTGATATTTTTGATTACCGACCCCTTTGGCAACACGGCTATTTATTTAGCCGCGCTGAAAAATGTCGCGCCTGAGCGGCGCTTTCGGGTGGCCTTACGCGAGTTGCTGTTTGCCTTAGGCTTATTGATGTTGTTCTTAACCTTCGGCGAAAAAGTCCTCAGTGGCTTGGGCTTGTCACGCGAGTCCACGGCCATTGCCGGCGGGATTATCTTGTTTGTGATTGCCATGCGGATGATCTTTCCCGGCCCACAAGGGGTGCTCGGCGACCTGCCCGACGGTGAGCCGATGCTGGTGCCCTTAGCCACGCCGGCATTAGCCGGGCCCTCGGCGCTGGCCATGCTGATGACCCTGCGCAACACCTACACGGGCGAGCTTTGGGAGCTGTACTTGGCGGTATTTTTAGCCTGGGCGGCGACCGCGATCATCCTGCTGCAGGCCACCGCCTTGCAGCGTTATCTTGGCCCGCGTGGTCTGAGTGCGATCGAGCGCTTAACCGGCATGCTGCTGATTATGCTCAGTGTCGATATGCTGCTGGACAATCTGCAGAGCATTTTGCACATCATTCCATAACCGTCCAGACAGGTTTTTGCCCGCCCCATGAGAGCTTTTATCTTCACCTGTTGCCTTGTGCTATTGGCTGCTTGCAACAGTGGCCCGAGTATCGACCGCAGCATCGTCTCGGCCAATCAGGACAGTCGCGTGCAGTATGTGGTGCTGCACTACACCTCAACTGACTTAGCCCATTCGTTAGAATTACTCACCCATGGCGAGGTCAGCAGTCACTACCTAATCGCTGAGCAACCGCCGACTATTTACCAATTGGTCGATGAAAATCGGCGTGCCTGGCATGCCGGCGAAAGCCAGTGGCGTGGCCGTACGTGGCTGAACTCCAGCAGCATCGGCATTGAACTGGTCAATCAAGGCTTTACCGATACCCCCGAGGGTCGCGTCTGGCAGCCCTATAGCGAGGCGCAAATTGCCGCGCTAATTGTTTTGCTCAAAGACATAGTCGCCCGCCACCACTTGCCGCTGGACAGCATCATTGGCCATAGCGACATAGCCCCCCAGCGCAAAACCGATCCAGGGCCGCTGTTCCCGTGGCAGCGTTTGGCCGAAGCAGGCCTGATTTCATGGCCGGACGCGGCCGCGGTGGCGCAACAAAAGCTACGCTTTAGCCACGAGTTACCACCGGCCAGTTGGTTTGCCGCACAGTTACGCCAACAGGGCTATGCCGTACCCGTTGGAGATGTATGGGATAAACCCCTGCAAAATGTGCTGGCAGCATTTCAAATGAAATACCGTCCAGCTCGTTTTGATGGTCAGCCCGATGCACAAACCGCGGCCTTGCTCGCCGTGTTGAGTAAGCACTAATCGCCTAAGGGAGTTACACGGATGGCCAGCAAACACAGGACGTTGTTTCAAGCCGTTTACCGACCATTGCCGATGGGGCTGATGTTTGCCTTTATCAGCGCGCTCGGGTTGCTGTGGGGGGCATGGAATTTGGCCGGTTGGCAAGCTCGCGAGGCCGAGCGTAGCGCCTTGCAAGCGCTCCACGACCAAGCCAGCGAAAGCAGCTTGCGGTTTTATACGCAGCTGTATGGGTCTTTGCAGACCTTGGAGGCAGTGCCCTTGCAAAGCTGCACGGTCGCTGGCTTGGCGCAGTTGCGCGATTTGCGTCGGCGCCTGCTGTATGTGCGCGAGGTCGGTTATCTATCGGCTAACGAGCCGGTCTGCAGCTCGGGGCGGATACCTACGATCAGCGAGTTGCAGCAGTACCAGCACTGGCAGTTTGGCGAGGTGGATTTATGGTGGGCGCCGGATAATTTGGCTGATCCGCAGTTGCCTTCGCTGGTGATGGGCCGCAACGGCTATGTGCTGGCTTCCAGCTTGCAATATTTGCGCGATCACATGTCCATGCCCACGGGTATCGATGTTTTGGTGGTGGGCGCCAAGAGCGCCCAGGTGCTGGACTTTAGGGGCGTTAGCACGAGTCTCAGTGCTGAGCAGCAGCGTGCTTTGGCCTCCTTGGACGCGCTGTGGATCGGTCGGCAGCGGGTGTACATCAGCGGACCTAGTGATAACTATGGGATGCGCCTGCTGATCAGTGCCGACCCGCAGCGTTTGCAGCAACTCACATGGCAATATCGCGCGCTTTGGGCCGTGATGGCGCTGCTGCTTGCGGCGCTTATTGGCTGGTTGGCAGCCCTGCAACTACGGCGCGACCAATCGCTGGAGCGCGCCCTGCAAATGGCCCTGCGCCGTGGTGAATTAGAGGTCGACTACCAGCCTTTGGTTGACCTCGAAACCCGTCGCTGCTTGGGCGCTGAAGCGCTGGTGCGTTGGCGGCGGGCCGACGGTCAGCGGGTGCGCCCGGACCTGTTTATTCCGCAAGCAGAAGACAGCGGGCAGATCTGCGCCATTACTCAACGAGTGATAGAGCTGGTGTTAAACGAGCAGGGCGAATTCCTTAAACAAAACCCGAATTTGTATATTTCGGTCAATTTGGCCGCTGCCGATATTCTCGATGCCGGCTTTGTTAAACATGCCCAAGCGTTGCTAACAAAATATCAGGTGGCGCCCGCACAGTTACTCTATGAAGTTACTGAGCGTGGATTGGTCGATGTCGCATTGGCGAGCAGTTTGTTGCAGGCGTTGCGCGACAGCGGCCATCGCATCGCTATCGATGACTTTGGCACCGGCTATTCCAGCTTGTCGTATCTGCAACAGTTGCCGGTGGATGTATTGAAAATCGACAAGAGCTTTGTCGATACCCTTGGCTCCGACGCCTCCAGTAGCCCAGTCGCACCGCACATTATCCAAATGGCCCGGGAGCTGGGTTTTAAGGTAATTGCTGAAGGCGTTGAGCATGAGCATCAGGCCGCGCTGCTGTTGCAACTGGGCGCGCATGTCGGTCAGGGTTGGCTATTCGCCAAGGCCATGGACGCCGCCAGTTTTCGGGCTTTTGTTGCCGAGCATGGCTGAGCTTGCTTGCGGCAGTCGCGCTTTAGCGGCGTCGCTCGTATCATCGCCGCCTGACTGGATAGGATGATCGACAATGCTCAACGGCCTGTGGCTAAGTTTTTTCGTGGTGGCAACTGTGGCCGCGCTGTCGCGTTGGTTGCTCGGCGACGATCCGGCGGTGTTTGCCGCCATGGTCGAAAGCCTGTTTGCGATGGCCAAGCTGTCGGTCGAGGTGATGGTGCTGCTGTTCGGCACCCTGACCCTGTGGCTGGGCTTTTTACGCATTGCCGAGCGCGCCGGTTTGGTCGATGTGCTGGCCCGTTTGCTCGGCCCGTTGTTTGCCCGGCTGATGCCCGAAGTGCCGCGTGGGCATCCCGCGCTCGGGCTGATTACCCTGAACTTCGCCGCCAACGGCCTAGGCCTGGATAACGCCGCCACCCCGATCGGCCTCAAGGCCATGAAGGCGCTGCAGGAGCTCAACCCCAGCAGCACCACGGCGAGCAACGCGCAAATTCTGTTTCTGGTGCTC
This sequence comes from Pseudomonas sp., assembly GCA_044354115.1. Lineage (GTDB taxonomy): Bacteria > Pseudomonadota > Gammaproteobacteria > Pseudomonadales > Pseudomonadaceae > Aquipseudomonas. Next base: position 44,930 of record JBILAR010000007.1, read on the forward strand.
AACGCCTCGTCCCTAACCCTGCTGCCGGTGAGCATCTTCATGTACCGCGCCCAGCAAGGCGCACCTGATCCGACCTTGGTATTTCTGCCGATTCTGCTGGCCACCAGCGCCTCGACTCTGGCCGGCCTGCTGTCGGTGGCCTTTATGCAGCGGCTAAAACTCTGGGACCCGGTGGTGCTGGCCTATTTAATTCCCGGTGCCTTACTGCTGGGCAGCGGCATGGCGCTGTTGGCGGGTTTGTCGGCCACCGCGCTGGCGGGTTTGTCTTCGCTGCTGGGTAACGTGACCCTATTCGGCCTGATTCTGACGTTTCTGCTCTGCGGTGCGCTGAAAAAGGTGCCGGTGTACGAGGCCTTTGTTGAAGGCGCGAAAGAGGGCTTCGAGGTCGCCAAGAGCTTGCTGCCATACTTGGTGGCGATGCTCTGCGCGGTCGGTGTACTGCGCGCTTCGGGGGCGCTGGAGTTCGGTTTGGATGGGATTCGCCACTTGATCGAATGGGCCGGCTGGGACACGCGCTTCGTTGACGCCTTGCCGACCGCGCTGGTCAAGCCGTTCTCCGGCAGTGCGGCGCGCGCCATGCTGATCGAAACCATGCAGAGTCACGGCGTCGATAGCTTCCCAGCGTTGGTGGCCGCGACCATGCAAGGCAGCACCGAAACCACCTTCTATGTGCTGGCGGTGTACTTCGGCGCGGTCGGCATCCAGCGCGCCCGCCATGCCGTGGGCTGTGCGCTACTGGCGGATTTTGCCGGGGTACTGGCGTCGATCGGCGTGTGTTACTGGTTCTTTGGCTGAGGCCGCGGGGTTTTGCGGGCTGTGTAGGCGGTACTCGCCGAAGGCAGTACGGCATTAGTCATCGGCATGGCAGCGGTTGTGGGCTCATTGGCGGACTGTTCGCTGCGCTCCTGAGTCCTACATCCGGGCCACATCATTCATCCGTCGTATATCCGCCTGCTTATCCGTCTCCTACGCGCCAGTGGGCGCTATGGCAGGGCTTTCTGCCCTTGCGCTAGCGTCCACTGCAGCACCTGCGCCGCCAGTTGATCGCTGGCGTGGCCAAAGGCCTCCACCACCGCCGGTACTTGCGAGCCGTTTACCGGTTGGCTTACGGCAAAACGTTGGCTGGCGACTATGCGTTGGCTGCGATTGTCGATCAGCCGTGCTTGCAGGCGCAGTACGACGTTGAAGCTGCCTTGGCGGTATTCGCTCTGGAACGCTTGCAGCTCGCCGCCGAGGGCGAAATCGGCCTGCAGGCCATCGTCGTCGCTACTCAATGCGGTCACCCGGCCATCGTTTTGAAAGGCCTTCAGCAGATGATTGCGCAGCAAGCGCGGGGCCGGATCGCTCCAGCGGCTGGCGGCGTAACTGCTGATTTGATTGCCGTCTGGCAGTACCGCAATGCGCGCGTTGTTCAAGGCGAGGCTGGCTTGCGGCTGGTTAATGCGCAGTGACCAACTGACGCTAGCCGCTGGACTGGTGGCGACGGTTTGGCTGGGCAGTAGATAAACCTGCAACGGCTCGCGGGCCGGGAAAATCGTACAGCCGCTGAGCACGGCCAGCAGGCATAGCGCTGCAACGTTGGGTAAGGCTCGCCATTGCGCACTCATGGGTGGAACTCCTGCGGTTGTTCGCGGCCGAGTAAGAAACCGGCGGGATTAGATTCGACCTGTTGCGAGATGCCTTTCAGGCTATTGAGGGTTTCGCGCAGCTCGCGTAACGCCGGGCCAAACTCGCTGAGTCCTTGAATACCCTCGCCGAGGGCGGTTTGATTGCTGCTGAGCAGCTGCTCGATGGTGCTGCTGCTGCGGTGCAGAGCGGCCATGGCTTGCTCAACATTCTTTAGGGTGCCACTGCCGTGCTCATCCAGCAGGCGATTGCTGGTGCGCATCAAGGCGCTGGTTTGCTCGAGTGTCTGGTTGGCTTGTTTGCTCAACAGGGCCAGTTGTTGAATGGTTTTGCTTAGGTCTTCGCGCTGTCCGGCCACCGCGCCAGTGGCCAATTGCAGGTTGTTCAACGTCTGGCTCAGGCGTTCGGTGTTCTCGGCAGAAAACAGCCGATTGGCATTGGCCAGCAGTTCGTTGACGCTGCCGAGCAGGTCTTGGCCGTTGTTCAGTAAGCGACTCATCGGCGACAGCGAAGCGGTAATTCGTGGGATTTTATGCTCGGCGGTCGGCAGCAATTCTGGACTCGCCTCGGCACCGCTGCTGAGTTGGATAAACGACGCGCCGGTAATGCCCGGTAAGGTCAGTTTGGCTAGGGTGTTTTGCCGCACCGGTGTGCTGGCGTCGACGCGAATCCGCACCAGCACATTGCGTGGATCTTCGGGATCCAGCTGTAAGCGCACCACATCGCCAACGCGGATGCCGCTGAACTGCACCGGGCTGCCGATGGTCAGGCCGGTGACCGCCTCGCTAAACACCACTTCGTAGTCGTCAAAGTTGTTATCCAGGCTGGATTTACCCAGCCACAGCGCAAACAGCGCGGCACCAATGGTGGCCAGCAGGCTGCACAGACCGATTAGAACGTAACGGGCATTGGTTTCCATCTTAGTTGTGCTCCTGCAGCCGCTCGGCTGCTTGTTCGGCGGCGCGGCCACGCGGGCCGTGGAAATAATCGCGAATCCAGGCATCGTCGGTGGCGGCGACACGTTCTAGGGTGTCGGCCACCAGCACTTGCTTGTTGGCCAGCACGGCCACACGGTCGGTGATGCGGTACAGGGTGTCGAGGTCGTGGGTGACCAGAAACACACTCAAACCGAGGGCGTCGCGCAGGGTCAGAATCAGCTGGTCAAAGGCTGCGGCACCAATCGGATCGAGTCCGGCGGTGGGCTCATCGAGAAACAAGATGTCTGGGTCTAAGGCCAAGGCGCGGGCCAGTGCGGCGCGTTTAATCATGCCGCCGGAAAGCTGCGCGGGGTATTTGTCCGCCGCGCTGGCAGGTAAGCCGGTGAGGGCGACTTTCAGTTGCGCCAGCTCATTGGCGCTGGCGCGCGACAGGCCGGCATGCTCGATAAGCGGCAGGGCGATGTTCTCGCGCACCGTCAGCGAGGAAAACAGTGCGCCCTTTTGGAATAACACCCCAAAGCGTTGCTCGACTTGCCGGCGGCGTTCACTACCGAGGCCCTGTAAGTTCTCGCCAAACACCTGCACCGAGCCTTCATCAGGCTCACGCAAGCCGACAATGCTGCGCAATAACACCGACTTGCCGGTGCCCGAGCCACCCACCACGGAGAGAATTTCACCGCGATAAATATCCAGATCAAGGTGCTGGTGTACGCACTGGCGGCCAAATCTATTGGTCAGGTTGCGCACTTGTACAATCGCCTCCTTACTCACCAGCCCATCTCCATGCAGAACAAGGCCACGGCGGCATTCAGCAGGATCACCACGAAGATCGACTGCACCACGCTGGAGGTGGTGTGCTCGCCGACCGAGGCGGCGCTGCCACTGACTTTAAAGCCCTCTAGGCAACCGATAATGGCAATCAAAAAGGCGAACAGGGGGGCCTTGGCCATGCCGACATAAAAGTGTTTGACCGGCACATCCTGCAGCATCGACAAAAACAGCGCCGGGGAAATATCCAGCGTCAGGGTGCACACCAGCGCGCCACCAAAAATGCCCGAGAGCATGGCGATAAAGGTCAGCATCGGCAGGGTAATCAGCAGCGCTAGCACCCGTGGCAGCACCAGCAGTTCAATTGGGTTGAGACCGAGGGTGCGGATCGCGTCGATCTCCTCGTTGGCCTTCATTGAGCCGATCTGCGCGGTAAAAGCGCTGGCGGTGCGCCCTGCGAGCAAGATGGCGGTCAGCAACACGCCAAACTCGCGTAAAAACGAGAACGCCACCAGCATCACCGTATAGATGCTGGCACCGAAGCGGCTGAGCACCGTGGCGCCGAGAAAGGCCACCACCGCTCCGACCAAAAAGGTCAGCAGGGCCACAATGGGCGCGGCGTTTAAGCCGGTTTGCTGCATTTGCGCGATCAACGAGGTGATGCGCCAGCGTGACGGGCGCAGCAGGCTGCGCGCCAAGGTCTCAAGTACTAAGCCGATAAAACTGAGCAAACTCAGCAGATGCAGGGCAAAGCCCTCCGCGGCCTTGCCCACTTGTGCAACCCACGCCCAGAGCCCATGCAGGCGTGGGCTCTGGGTGGGCGGCGGGGTTTGGCTGAGCGCCTCCAGCACTGTGGCTAACAAGGCTTGGCGCGCGGGTGGCAGGCAGTCGGGGGTGCTTAACAACTGTTGAATGCGGGCAATCCCCAGCAGCTTCACCAGTAAAGCCGCGCCGGCGGTGTCCAGCGCACTGAGCTGGCTGAGATCGACCGGTTGCTCAGGGGCCAGCGGCAAGCTTCGGCGTGCCAGTTGCTGCTCAAGGGCCGCGTAGTGCGCCAGAGTCCAAGCGCCGCTAATGCGTGCGCAGGTCGAGTCAATCTGGAGCAGGTGGTTGGCGGCGAGATTATTCATCGGCAGAGTCTAATCAAATTCGCCGCCGCTTTGAAGTTGCCGGCCTCTGGCCTGCGGCTCTGCCGGCAGATCAATTCGGCGGTGCAAGCCCGCCAGCAGGGTATGCTGCGCACAGTTATCTGGCCGAGGAGCAGGCGCGAATGAACTGGTGGGGCGACTTTACTTGGCTGATTGGTGCAACCATCAGCGTATTGCACATACTCGGCATGTTGGCCGCGGTACACGCGGTGCTGAGCGTGCGCACCGCGCAAGGCACGGTGGCATGGGTGGTGTCGTTGTTATTGCTGCCGGAGCTGACGCTCTTGCCCTACCTGATTTTTGGCCGCAGCCGTTTCGAGGGCTATATCGCCGCCCGCCGCCAAGAAAATCAACAGATGCGCCGCGCCGCCACCGCCCAAGGTTGGCCGTTGGCGCGCGCCTGCGAGACAGAGGTGGTGGCGCTGCCGGCGTTAGCGCGGCTGACCGGTATGCATTGTCGTGGCGGCCATCAGGTGCGCTTGCTGATCGATGGCGAGGACAGTTTTGCCGCCATGTTGCAGGCCATTAGCGCGGCGCGTGAACTGGTCATAGTGCAGTTTTTTATCATCCGCGATGACGACCTCGGGCAGGCGCTGCAGCGTGCGTTACTCGAGCGGGCGGCGGCAGGCGTGCGCGTGTACCTGTTGTTTGATGCGGTGGGCAGTCACGCCCTGAGCAATGCTTATGTGGCTGATTTGCGCGCCGGTGGCGTGCAGGCGCGGGCGTTTAAGGCGCGCGAAGGTTTGATCAATCGCTTTCAGCTGAACTTTCGTAACCACCGCAAAATTGTCGTGGTCGATGGCGAGGTCGGCTTTGTCGGTGGCTTTAATGTTGGGGTCGAATACCTCGGGGCAAAACCGCCAATGTCGCCGTGGCGCGATACCCACGTCGAGGTGCGTGGTCCGGCGGTGGTCGACCTGCAACTGACCTTCAGCGAAGACTGGTATTGGGCTACCCATCAGTTGCCGGAGTTATTGCTCAAGCCGCAGCAGCACAGCGGTGACATGCACTGCCAAGTGGTCGCCGGTGGCCCAGCGGATCGCTTGGAAACCATTCAATTGTTCTTTCTCGAGGCCATTGCCCACGCCCAGCAGCGAATCTGGATTGCCTCGCCCTACCTAGTGCCCGATGAGGCCCTAAGCGCCGCGTTGCGTCTAGCGGTGCTGCGCGGTGTGGATGTGCGCTTACTGCTGCCGTCGCGTCCCGACCATAAGGTGGTGTACGCCGCCTCCAGCCTGTATGCCTACAAATTAGTGGCCTGCGGGATTAAGGTGTTTCGCTACCAGCCGGGGTTTATGCACCAGAAGGTGATCTTGATCGATGAGCAGCTCAGCGCCATCGGCAGCGCCAACTTAGATAATCGCTCGTTGCGGTTAAATTTTGAGGTCATGCTGCTGACCGTCGATCGCGGTTTTGCCGCCAGTGTCGAGCAGATGTTGAATGCCGACTGGGCCTTGTCGCAGCCCATTCACCCGGACGACGGCAGCCAAGTCAGCTTTCTACAGCGCTTGTGGATGCGCCTTACCCTGATGTTTGCCCCCGTGTTGTAACGCCGCCAATGCCCGCCGCGCTGTTGGTGCGGCACCTGTGGCGCTGGTATAACCGCGCATCCAAGGCCGTATAACTGAGCGCAGTACTTAACGAGCAATTAGGAGTGTCGATGGACCCTGCAATCACGTTGTTTTTCAGCATGTTCAGCACCTTGCTGGCGATTATTAATCCGCTGGTGGCGATTCCGGTGTTTCTTGGCTTGATGCAGGGCAAGTCCGAGGCTGAGCGTCTGCAAGTGGCGCGCAAAGCCTGCTGCTATGCGCTGTTGCTGATGTTGTTTTTTCTGATTTTCGGCAACTTGCTGCTGCGCTTATTTGATGTGCCACTGAGCACGGTGCAGGTGGTTGGCGGGGTGATTTTGACCCGTATTGGTTTTGAGCTGTTTGCCCCCTCGGCCAACAACAACTTGATTCCGCAGGGCGACATCGGCACCCGCAACGTGGCCTTTACGCCCATGGCCATGCCAATCATGTTCGGCCCCGGCACCATTGCCACGGTAATCGGCCTGACTAGCACTATTAAAGACGCCGACCAAGCCTTGTTGTCTGGCGTTGCGGTGGTGCTCGCGATGTTGGCCACCATGTTCACGGTGTATTTGTCCCTGCGCTATGCGCAACATATCCTCAACAAAATCGGCCCGCAGGGCATCGATGCGGCGAGCCGGATCGTCGGTTTCTTTCTGGCCGCCATGGGCGTGGGTTTGATCTTGCACGGTACAGTGGCGTTCTTGCAGGCCTATGGCCTGTTACTCGGCGGCGTGGCGGGGCATTAATGGCTGTGGATGTATTAGAATCGTCATCAAGGAAAGCGCTGTCGAGCGCATACAGGAGTAACCCAATGCAGGCTCTTAAAACTTATTTCCAGCGTCACGGGCATGCGCCCTTCAAAGTGGGCGAGGGGCGTATTAGTGGTTATTTATCGGCGGGCTTAGGGCTGCTGAGCTTGCTCGCTGTGATGTGTTTTTTGTTTCCCGAGTGGCTGACTACCACCGAGTTGCGGCATGTTTACAGTGAGCAATTCGCGCGCAGCGTGCTGCTGATTGGCTTGCTGTTGTCGTTTGCCCTGGGCACGTTGAACGTTTTGCTCGGCAAGCGTCGCCGCCTAGGTTTGACGGGGATAAGCGCCTCGGGACTGGCACTGTTTTTCGGCGGCACTAATGTGCAGTTTGCCCAAATCGGCCACACACCGTATTCCCTCGGGCTGGACTGGTTCGTGCTGGCCTTGCTGTTCTCGGCGTTGGTGTTTATTCCGCTGGAGAAACTGTATGCCAAAGATCCCGAGCAAAATATTCTACGGGCGCATTGGCGCACCGACCTGAGCTACTTTTTTATCAGCCATATGTTGGTGCAGTTCATTCTGATCTTCGCCACAGCGTCGTCGAGCTGGTTAATTGGCTGGGCGGTATCCAGTGACTTTCAGGCGCGGGTACAGAGTTTGCCGTGGTTAGTGCAATTTTTGCTTGCCGTGCTGCTGGCGGATCTTGGCCAATATTGGCTGCATCGCTTGTATCACACGCTGCCGTGGCTCTGGCGTTTGCATGCTGTGCATCACTCGAGCACTGCCATGGATTGGTTGGCCGGTTCGCGCATCCACTTTATTGAAATTTTGCTAACCCGCTCGGCCGTTCTATTGCCGCTGATCCTGATGGGTTTTTCTACCCAAGCACTCAACGCCTATGTGATTTTGGTGGGCGTGCAAGCGGTACTGGCGCACGCCAACATAGCTATTCGCGGCAGCTGGCTGGATTATTTGCTGGTGCTGCCGCGTTACCATCATTGGCATCACGCTAAAGACCCAGCCTACGCCTACAAGAATTACGCCATTCACCTGCCGCTGGTTGACATGCTCTTCGGTACCTTCAAATTACCCAAGCAAGCTTGGCCGACCCAGTACGGCGTACTCGGCAAGGCACTACCGGATGGCATTTTGCGTCAGCAGTTATGGTCTTTTCGCCGGCAGCCTTCTAAGCCTAAGGTAAATAACTAGTGCTGGAACTGCGCCCCGGTTGTGAACACTGCAATATCGCCTTGCCGCCCGACTCAGCGCAGGCGCGGATATGCAGTTTTGAATGCACCTTTTGCGCGAGCTGCGCCGAGGAGGTGCTGCGCAACGTGTGCCCGAATTGCGCCGGTGGCTTTACTCCAAGGCCCATTCGCCCGGTGCGCAACTGGCAGGGCGATAACTACCTAGGCCGGTATCCGGCTAGCAACAAGGCTAAGCATCGGCCGGTTGATCTAGCCGCCCATGCGGCGTTGTTGGCCAAACTGGACGGATTGCCGGCGGAGCAGCGCTAGTCATAGCGCCGCGCTCTGTTGGGCGACTACGCCGGCCGCGGCGTGCTGGTCTAAACCGCCAGTTGTTGCACTTGAGCTTCCAGCTCGCTTTGCAGCGCAGGGTCGAGCCGCAGCTGGCGCGCCAGCTCGTTTAAGTAGGCGCGCTCCATAAAGTGCTCTTGGTCGACTACCAATACGCTGGCCAGGTACATCTCGGCGGCCATTTCTGGGGTGCTGGCGGCGCGGGCCACTTCGGCGGGGTCTAAGGGTTTATTCAGCTCGACACTCAGCCACTGCTGCAAGGCTTGGTCGCTGTGGAGCTTGCTGAACTCGCCCTCGATCAGTTGCCGTTCACGCTCATCGACATGCCCGTCGGCTTTGGCAGCGGCCACCAAGGCTTGCAAAATGGCTTGGCTGTGTTGCTCGGCTTGCGCGACCGGGAGCCGGTCGAGCGTCTGCGGCTCGGGCGCAGATGCCGCGCCTGGTTGGCTTTGTTGACCCTGCCAGTTGCCATAGGCTTTGTAAGCCAGCACCCCGAGCGCGGCCAAACCGCCGTAGGTCAGCGCTTGGCCACCCAGCTTGCGGGCGGTTTTATTGCCCAGCAACAGGCCCATCGCGCCAGCCGCCAAAGCCCCGCCACCGGCCCCGGAGAGCAAGCTGCCAAGGCCGCCGCTGCCGCCCAGTAAATCAGTTAAACCGCCGCTGGTTGGCGGCGTATTAGTGCGCTGCGGTGACGCATTGTTCTGCATTAATTGTTGGCCGGATTTGAGTAATTGATCGAGTAAGCCACGGGTAATCATCAGTAGTTCTCCATACGCATCGGCGGTTATTTCAGCTCAGTTGGCAGGTTAAAAGAACCGCTCGGCAATGCCAGCAGAGGAGTGCGTCGAGATGTTGCATTCGCAAATTTTACGGTCGCTACGGCCCCCGTGAGAGCTTGGTAGTCTGTAACAAAGGATTAATTGCGCAGACTAACCCAGCTTGCTGCCGCCCCTAAGCGGCGTCATTATCCGCGCGCAAGGTCAGTTGCTCGGTCGGTCGCCGGGGCGCTGCCAGTGCTCTACACACGACCCAGCTGGCTTATGCTGGGCCGCTGCAGTCCGGCGCAATCGAGTGAGTCCATGGGTAAAGCGGAACGTTTGTTTCAAGTGGTTAACTTAGTGCGCGCCCACCAGCCGATCACGGCTGAGCGGTTGGCGCAGCGCATTGGTGTGTCGGTACGCACGATTTATCGCTATATCGACGACCTCTCCTTGAGTGGCGTGGCGCTGTACGGCGAGCCGGGGCGTGGCTACTCGCTGCAGGAGGGCTTCGAGTTGCCGCCGCTGACCCTTAGCCAAGACGAAATTGCCGCCTTGATGCTCGGGGTCGAGATGCTTGCCAGCTCAAGCGGCTCAGGGTTGGCGGCGGCTGCGCGGTCGTTGTTAAGCAAGATTGGCGCGGTATTGCCGGCTCACAGCATCGATCCCGCCAGTGCGCCCGTGCGGGCCTTGAGTACACAGTTACAGGGTCAGCAATTACGCCATTGGGACGCCTTGCATCAGGCTATTTTGCAGCAGCGTGCAGTGAGCCTTAGCTACCTCAGCTTGGACCAGCAGCAGACTCAGCGGCTAATTTACCCGCTGGGTTTGTTTTACTGGGGCGGTAAGTGGACGTTGGGCAGTTGGTGCACCTTGCGCGGTGGTTATCGGGATTTTCGCCTCGACTGTATACAGATGCTAACGCTGCTGGAGGCGGCTGAACCGCTCAGTATCGGGGTCAATCTGGGCGCCTATATGCGCTATCAAGCGCAACAATGGCAGGCAAAAATTGCTGCCGGCTACTGACACTACGTTGTCAGTGGTGCTGTTTAAGCTGAGCACTCTTAAATCCACCATGAGAGTGCAACGACATGCATCAATCACACGTTTTGGAAGTGGCCATCTTCACTGTTAAAACCGACTATCAGGGCGATATGCCGGCGCTGCGCGCGGGGTTACGCGAAGCCTTAAAGGGCTTTGCCGGGCTGCTCGAGTTTTATGCTTATAGCCCGGTGCACGAGGGCAACACCTTTGCCGACATCGCCAAGTGGGACAGCCTCGAGAGCGCCACGGCGGCGGCCGATGCCTTCGCCGCCGGCGACCCACGCTTTGCCCCCTATATGCAGGCCATCGACAGCCTAGTATTTATGGGCCACTTCAGCCCGGAGATGGCTATTTAAGTGCAGCGGCTTTAGCCGGCATTGATGGTTCGGCCGGCTGGCGATACTCGGCCGCCGCGCCCAGCAGCCAATCACGGAACGCCTGCAGCGTGGCCGACTCAACTTTGCGCTGCGGCACCATCAGGTAGTAGCCCTTGTCGCTCGGGCAACTGTAGGGATGGGCGATGACTAAGCGGCCCTCGGCCAGTTCACGCTGGATTAAAAACGGTGGGATCAGGGCGATGCCCATGTCGTGCATGGCCGCTTGCGCCAGCATCGAGAACAGCTCATAACGCGGGCCACTCATGTCGCGTGGCACGTTCAGGCCTTGGGCGTTGAACCACTGACGCCAGGCATAGGGCCGGGTGCTTTGTTGCAGCAGCGGCAAGTTGGCGATCTGCTCGGCGCTCAGTTGGCTGTGCTCGCCCAAGAGTGTCGGGCTGCACACCGGCAGCAAGTTCTCGCGCATCAGAAAATAGGCTTCGGTGCCCGACCAGTCGGCGTCGCCAAAGTAGATGGCGGCGTCCAGTTCGGTGTCGGCGAACAGAAAGGGGCGGGTGCGGTTGGTCAGGTTGACCGTGACTTGCGGGTGCAGCGATTGAAACTCTTTTAGGCGGGGCAGTAGCCATTGCGTGCCAAAGGTCGGCACCACCGCCAGCTCCAGCGTGCCGGCGCCCGGTTGGCCCATCACCGCCAGCGCATCGCGCTCCACCGCATCCAGCTGCGCCGCTACCCGCCGGCTGTACGACAAACCAGCCTCGGTGAGCTTGACCCCGCGCCGCGAGCGGCGAAACAACTCGATGCCCAGAAAGGCTTCCAGCCCAGCGATTTGCCGGCAGATGGCGCTCTGGGTCAGGGCCAGCTCGTCGGCGGCCTTGGTAAAGCTCTGGTGCCGAGCGGCGGCTTCGAAGCTGATCAAGGCGGTGGTGCTGGGGATTTTGCGGCGCATGGCGGGGCTTCTTGGTTGGGGTTGGATTGGCGCAGTGCAAGTTATCGCGAGTAGGGTGTAATCGCCGCAGGCAGTCCACCATTGAGGCTGGTGGACTGTTCGCTGCGCTCCTGAGTCCGCCCTACGATTCTGCGGCGCATGCTCGGCTTCATATGCGAATGCTGCACTTTAAATGGGCTTATATGGACTAAAAGCCCGATCCGAAGTGCGAAATTAGCACAAGAGCGTGCGTATTCCTCGGTTGTCGGACAAGGCGCGGCTGGCTAGGCTTAACTCATACCCACTTTCGCCTGCTGCGTAACTCGCACAGGCCGTCACCGCGCAACTCTGAGGAACGAATTATGGCCGGCAAGGCAAGCTTCAACTGGGAAGACCCGCTGTTGCTCGATCAGCAACTGAGCGACGAAGAGCGCATGGTGCGCAATAGCGCCCAGCAGTTCGCCCAAGCCAAGCTGGCGCCGCGGGTGCTGGAAGCCTTTCGTAATGAATACACCGACCCGGCAATTTTCCGTGAAATGGGCGAAACCGGTTTGCTCGGCGCCACCATCCCGGAAATCTACGGTGGCAGCGGCCTGAACTATGTCAGCTACGGGCTGATCGCCCGCGAAGTCGAGCGTATCGACTCTGGCTACCGCTCGATGCTGAGCGTGCAGTCATCTCTGGTGATGGTGCCGATCAACGAGTTCGGTAACGAAGCCACCAAGCAGAAGTACCTGCCTAAGTTGGCCAGCGGTGAGTTTATTGGCTGCTTCGGCTTGACCGAGCCGGATCATGGCTCCGATCCAGGCTCGATGATTACCCGGGCGAAGAAAGTCGACGGCGGCTATCGCTTAAGCGGCGCGAAAATCTGGATCACCAACAGCCCAATCGCCGATGTGTTTGTGGTTTGGGCCAAGGACGACGCCGGCGAGATTCGCGGTTTTGTGTTGGAGAAAGGCTGGCAAGGTCTGAGCGCCCCGGTGATTCACGGCAAGGTTGGGCTGCGCGCCTCGATTACCGGCGAAATCGTCATGGATAACGTGTTCTGCCCGGAAGAAAACGCCTTCCCGGACGTGCGCGGTTTGAAAGGTCCGTTCACCTGTCTCAACTCCGCCCGCTATGGCATCAGCTGGGGCGCGCTGGGCGCTGCCGAAGCCTGCTGGCACACGGCGCGCCAATACACGCTGGACCGCAAGCAGTTCGGCCGGCCGCTGGCGGCTAATCAGTTAATCCAGAAAAAACTCGCCGACATGCAAACCGAAATCACCCTAGCCCTGCAAGGCTGCCTACGTCTGGGGCGGATGAAGGATGAAGGCACGGCGGCGGTGGAAATCACCTCGATCATGAAGCGCAACAGCTGCGGCAAGTCTTTGGATATCGCCCGGATGGCTCGCGACATGCTCGGCGGCAACGGCATCAGCGACGAATACGGCGTGGCCCGGCACTTGGTCAACCTCGAAGTGGTCAATACTTACGAAGGTACCCACGACGTGCATGCGCTGATTCTGGGGCGCGCGCAAACCGGGATTCAGGCGTTTTTTTAATGGTGACGATGGCGGCTGCGTGTCATCAGGCGGTGGCGCGCAGTTCGATCGGCGGCTAGGTGGCGATGCGGCCTAAACTCGGCAGGCCCGGTTGTTTAATGCGTACGCAGTTTTACCTGCAGGCGCTCTAAACTATGTGCTGTTGTTACCCGAGTATCCTGCAGGCGTGTCACCAATATGCTGCCCTGCTTAATGACCCTGAGGTTTCACCCCATGCATCCGCAACTTTCCAGCGCCAACGAAGCGCTCGCTTGGCTAACGGCCAATGATATTCGCCGAGTTGAACTGGTATTCGCCGACCTGACCAGCGTGGCTCGCGGCAAGGTGATGAGCACCGCTAGCTTTGCCGAAACCCTCGGGGCAAAAATGCCTTCGTTGTTTCTCGGCCTGACCGTGACCGGTGGTGAGCCGCCGGCGGTGTTCGACCAAGTGTTCCCGCCGACTTTTCCCGACATGGCCATGCAGCCCGACTGGCGCACGCTGGTGCGCGATCCGCTGGCGGCGGTGCCGGCGGCCAGTGTTATTTGCGACCTCGAAGCACGCTTTATAGCCGCCGATGGCAGCCGTGAAATTAACGTGGCCGACCTCTCCCCGCGGCAAATTCTTAAACAGGTGTTGGCCCGTTTACAGGCCGCCGGTTACCGCGCCAAGGTCGCACCAGAGTTGGAGTTTTTTCTGGTCCATCCACAGCGCAATGCCGAGGGTGGCTTGCAGGTGGCGCACGGCATGTCGGGGCGCGTTCCGCATATCGAAAGCTCCCACGATCTAGGTTCGGCCGAGTCGGCTGCGACCTTCGCGCCGTTCTTCGATGAGCTCTGGCTTGCCTGCGAAACGCAGGGCTTGCCCATCAGTGGCTACGGTCATGAATCGGCGATTGGCCAGTTTGAGGTCAATTTCAGTGCCGGCGAGCCCTTGGCGCAGGCCGATGCGGTGTTTCGCTTTAAACGTTTGGCCCGCGAAGTGGCACGCCGGCATGGCTGTTACGCGACCTTTATGGCCAAGCCTTATTTAGAAGAGCCGGGCACTGGTTTGCATTGGCACATTAGTCTGGCCGATGCCGAGGGCAATAATCCCTTTACCGCCAGCGACGGTACGCCCCATGAGCAACTGAAACACTTTATCGGCGGTTGGCAGGCCTCGGCGCGCGCCTCGATGGCCTTCTTGGCGCCGTACGCGCACTCCTATGTGCGTCTGCAGCGTCCAGATGCTTCGCCGGCTAGTGTCGAGTGGGGTTTTGACAACCGCACGGCGGCCTTCCGGGTGCCGCAATCGAACCCGGCCAACCGCCGTGTCGAGCACCGTTTACCGGGCGGCGACGCTAACCCGTACCTGAGCTTGGCCCTGATGCTGGGCGCTGGGTTGATCGGCATGCAGCAGCAAATTCAACCAGGCCCGGAAGTCAGCGACCGTGAAGCCGTGTCGGCCCGTGGCGCGTTGCCGATGCAGTTGAGCGAGGCGCTGGATGAGCTGCAGCGCTGTCCGATCATGGCGGCTATTTTCAGCGCCGATTTCCTCGCGCTGTACGACATGGTCAAACGTTTTGAGCTTGAAGAACAGGCGGCCGACGCCGATTTTGCCTTTAAACACTTGCTCGACAGAAGTTGATTGGGATGGCGCTGCTGACCTTGCGGCGCGTCCTAGGGCAGACCCGCCCGCAGCCATAACTTGGAGGCGCTATGAGCAGCAACAGCAATAACCCGCAAACCCTGAAATGGCAGGCCATGAGCCGCGACCATCACTTAGCGCCCTTTACCGATTATCAGCAGTTGAGCGACAAAGGCCCGCGGATCATCGTGCGCGCCGATGGCGTGTACCTGTGGGACAGCGAAGGCGAGAAAATTCTCGATGGCATGGCCGGGTTGTGGTGCGTGGCCATCGGCTATGGCCGCGATGAATTGGCCGATGCCGCCAGCAAACAGATGAAAGAATTGCCCTTCTACAACACCTTCTTCAACACCGCCCACCCGCCGGTGCTGGAGTTGGCCAAGACTATCGCCGAGCTGACCCCGGCCGGAATGAACCATGTGTTCTTCACCGGCTCGGGCTCGGAAGGCAACGACACCATGTTGCGCATGGTTCGCCATTACTGGGCGATTAAAGGCCAGCCGGAGAAAAAAGTAATCATCAGCCGCATCAACGGCTATCACGGCTCGACCTTCGCCGGCTCCAGTCTGGGCGGCATGCAGGGCATGCACGATCAGGGCGGCGTGGTGCCGGGCATCGTGCATATCCCGCAGCCGTATTGGTTTGGCGAGGGCGGCGATATGTCGCCGGAAGCCTTCGGTATCTGGGCCGCCGGGCAGCTGGAAGCGAAAATCCTCGAAGTCGGCGAAGCCAATGTGGCGGCCTTTATCGCCGAGCCGATTCAGGGCGCTGGCGGGGTGATTATTCCACCCGACAGCTATTGGCCGAAGATCCGCGAGATTCTCGCCAAGTACGACATCCTGTTCGTCGCCGATGAAGTGATCTGCGGTTTTGGCCGCACCGGCGAATGGTTCGGCAGCTACTACTACGGCAATAAGCCGGACCTGATGACCATCGCCAAAGGCCTGACCTCTGGCTATATCCCCATGGGCGGTTTGATTGTCAGCGACAAGGTTTTCGAAGTGCTGAAGACCGGTGGCGACTTCAACCATGGCTTCACCTACTCCGGGCATCCGGTGGCGGCGGCGGTGGCGCTGGAAAATATCCGTATTCTGCGCGATGAGAAAATCATCGAGCGGGTCCGTGAAGAGACTGCGCCCTATCTGCAAAAACGTCTGCGCGAGCTGGCCGATCATCCACTGGTTGGCGAGGTGCGCGGGGTGGGCATGCTCGGAGCCATCGAGTTGGT
>JBILAR010000196.1:0-2780 GCA_044354115.1 Pseudomonas sp.
ATTGCTTCGCTAAAGGTCTGATCATGCGCGCCGTGGGCGACACCATGATCATCGCGCCGCCGCTGGTGATCAGCAAAAGCGAAATCGACGAACTGATCGACAAGGCCCGCCTATGCCTAGACCTGACCCTGAAGGATTTACAAAAATAGGCCGTGGGCGCAGTAGGGTGGTCTCCTGAGCGCAGCGAAGAGGCCACCGTACCCTGCGAATAGACCAGCTCTGCGCCATAAACGACTACGCCCGGCAATGCCGGGCGTAGTGTTATTTGCCTGCCGGGTTTTACATGTCGACAGTCAGCGACAGATGCACGGCCTGCGGCAGTGCTTTGCGGCCTGCATAGGGGCTTTGCCGTAGCACTTCAGTCAGCGGCATTTCTAGCGGCATACCAGTGCAGCTTCGGCCTTTAAGCAGGGTCCAAGGGTGCACTGAGTCTACATAGCGCGGCGCTTTACCGTAGGTTTCGGTAAACAGCGCGACGGCTTGGTCGGCCTGATTGGCTGCGAAGTAGTCTTGCTCCAGTTGAAAAAACTGCACGGGGCCGCCAGTGCTGGCATGGCCGGCAGGGTTGGGCTTGCCTAACAGCAGGGCAAAGGTGTGCTCGATTAGAGCCAGTAAAGTCTTAATCATTAGCTGATCCTCGTTATTGGTGGTGCTCGGCACCAGCGCCAACGCGCTCGTCTTGAACCCAGACCAAAGGCTTAGGTTCACTTAGGGCATGTTAAATGAGTGAGTGTTTATAGCCATGACCTGAGTCATGGTGCCGCGCATCCTGTTTCGCGGTACCCGGCGAGCGTCTTAGGTGACGCCGTGGCCGGATAAGGTGCAGTCTTGAAGGCTGCTTTATGCGCCGATTATGCCGGATTAGTCAGAATAAACACCTTTTGTCGATCAACGGTAGAGGTCGCGAAGGCTCTGGTACGCATGTTCCAGCTATTTTTGTGGCTTTTCTAGGGTGCTTGCGACGGGCCGCTAATGGCACTGGCCGGGCGTGTCTGCATGCTCCGCTAGCGACGCATCTGGAGGCTTGTAGCATTTTTTGAAGTGCTGTTTATGCACAGTTGCGTGCGAATTCCTCGTTTGCTTGCAGGCTTTAGGCCTCCTAGGATGACGTATAGGCACAGGTGCACGTAGTTTGCGCGACACCCGCCATCTCTTTTGGAGTTAACCCTATGTCCGGTGCCCTCGCGCATATTCGCGTCCTCGACTTGAGTCGAGTTCTGGCTGGTCCTTGGGCCGGGCAGGTGCTGGCGGACTTAGGCGCCGAGGTGATCAAAATCGAGCGCCCTGGTTGCGGCGATGACACGCGCGCATGGGGGCCGCCGTTTCTTAAAGACGCCGAGGGCCACGACACCAGTGAGGCGGCGTATTACCTGTCGGCCAATCGCAATAAGCAATCGGTCACCGTCGACTTCACTCAGCCTGAAGGTCAGCGCCTGATTCGCGAGCTGGTTGCCCATTGTGATGTGTTGTTGGAGAACTTTAAGGTTGGTGGTTTGGCGGCCTATGGGCTGGATTACGCCTCGCTAAAAGCGCTTAACCCACGGCTTATTTACTGCTCGATCACCGGTTTCGGTCAAGACGGCCCCTACGCCAAGCGCGCCGGTTACGACTTTATGATCCAGGGCTTGGGCGGGCTGATGAGCCTGACCGGTCGCCCTGAAGGCGAAGAGGGTGCCGGGCCGATGAAAGTTGGCGTGGCCCTCACCGATATTCTCACCGGCCTGTATGCAGCGGTCGGGGTGTTGGCGGCCCTCAATCATCGTGATCAAAGTGGCATCGGTCAGCATGTCGATCTGGCTCTGCTGGATGTGCAGGTCGCCTGTTTGGCCAATCAGGCGATGAATTTTCTCACCAGTGGTGTGGTGCCGCGTCGGCTTGGCAATGGCCATCCGAATATCGTGCCCTATCAGGATTTTCCCGCTGCCGATGGTGATTTCGTCCTAGCGGTGGGTAATGACAGTCAGTTCCGTAAGTTTTGCGAGGTCGCCGGTCAACGGGAGTGGGCCGACGACTCGCGTTTTATCAGCAACACCGCACGAGTGGCGAACCGTGAGGTGCTGGTGCCGCTGATCCGCCAAGTCACGGTATTTAAAACCACCGCGCAATGGATCGCGGCATTGGAGCAGGCTGGAGTGCCGTGCGGGCCGATCAACAACCTAGCGCAAGTGTTCGCTGACCCGCATGTGCAAGCACGCGGCCTGCGCCTTGATCTTCCCAATAGCCTCGGCGGAACTACCCCGCAAGTGGCCAGCCCGCTGCGCTTGTCTGTCACGCCTGTGGAGTATCGCAACGCGCCACCGTTGCTCGGCGAACACACCGAGGCGGTGCTGCAGCGCCTGCTTCAATTAACTCCCGAGCAGATCAGCGCCCTACGCGCCGCTGCGGTGCTCTAGCGTGTGTCGTCAGTGATGCGCTCGGGAGTAATGCCTCTTTCTATATATAAGTGTGAATGGTGGATTGTCAGTCAGCCGTAATTAATCCTTGACGCTCGGTGTAAAAGGTCTATTATGCGCCCCTGTTACGGCGTTGACCTCTCGTAAAACTCCTTGTAAAACAAGAAGTTAGCTTTAAATGAGAGGTTGCAAAGCAGCGCGAGCTGCGTAGAATGCGCCGGGCTGGCAGGGTGGTGGTTTAATCCTGTTAGCGCTTCGATCGGGTAGATCGGAAGCGGTAAGAAGGTGGTTGACAGCGGTTGTAAACGCTGTAGAATTCCCCTCCCGCTGACGAGAAACGAGATGTTGATCGAAGGTGCAAGTGGTTGAAATTGAAAAGAAATTTTC
>JBILAR010000070.1:0-17799 GCA_044354115.1 Pseudomonas sp.
GAGGACTGCCCGGTGTGTTGCCGGCCGATTGAGTTCAACTTGCAAACCGATGGCCAGCACTGGTCATTACATACCCATAGGGATGATGACTGATGCGGCGTATTTATGAACCGGCGGACCTGATGGAAGCCGAGTTGCTGGTGGTCATGCTGGCCAGTGAAGGGGTGAGCGCGCATATCAGTGGTCGGCATTTGCTCGGCGCCATGGGCGAGTTGCCCGTGGCGGGCTTGCTCGGGTTGCAGGTAGATGATCCGCAGGCCGAGCGCGCGCAGCAGTTAATCGCTGGGTACAATGCCGCGCAGCCGCTGGCTTATGAGCCGCCGGCAGATTTTAGCGGCGAGTTGCTCTGCTGATTGTTTGCCCTTTGACCGTTTTGTTTTTTGAGTATGACCGCCCCTATGTGTGGACGTTTTGCCTTGTTTCGTTGGCCTGCCGCCTTTGCCGCTCTGCCGGGCTTCCCCAGTGAGCAGAAACCGCACTGGAACCTTGCCCCTGGGGCCAACGTCTTGATGTTGCGCAGCGAGGCCGGGCAGCGCCAAGTGGCGGCAGCGCGCTGGGGTTTAACCCCGCCGTGGCTCACCGACTGGTCGCGCACGCCGGCGCAAGCGCGGGCGGAAACCTTGGCTGAGCAACCGATGTTTCGTGAGGCATTTAAACAGCGCCGCTGCTTAGTGCCGGCTAATGGTTTTTATGAGTGGCGCGGTACGGCGCGCAAGCGGCCGTTTTGGCTCAGTCAAGAAAGTGCGCTGCTGTATTTTGCCGGTATCTGGGAGGCTTATCCGGTCGAAGGCCACAGCTACCTGAGCGTGGCCGTGGTCACCCAAGCAGCGGCCAATCAACGCCGGCCGTTGTTGCTGGATGAAGCTGGGCAGCAGGCGTGGTTGGCTGCAGATACCCCCGTTGAACAGTTGCAGGCGCTGCTGGCTGGCGCCCAGCCAGCCTTGCGTGAGCGGGTGTTGGCCAACTTGGTGAATGATCCCAAACTGGATGCCCCCGAGTGCCTAACTCCGGGTTGAAGTTACTGCGCTAGGCGTTGCGCTTTGTCACTCACAGGGATGCGCGAGTAGGGTGGGCTTTAGCCCACCAATCTTGCCGAGTCAGTGGTGGTGGGCTAAAGCCCACCCTACAAAGCGCTATAGCTCAATCAAACCCGGAACTGGTTGATCAGCCGCCGCTGTTGCTCGGCTAATTTGGTCAGTTCGGCACTGGCGCGGCTGGCTTCGTCGGCACCGGCGGCCACTTGGTTGGCCACTTGGTCGATGTTGGTGACGTTGCGGTTGATGTCTTCGGCCACCGCGCTTTGCTCCTCGGCGGCGCTGGCGATTTGGTTGTTCATGTCGTTAATCACCGACACCGCTTGGGTGATCGACTCCAGTGCTTGGGCCGCTTCGGCGGCGTGGCGCACGCTGTCGTCGGTTTTGCTTTGGCTGTCTTCCATGACCTTGACCACTTCGCGGGTGCCGCTTTGCAGTTGTTGAATCATTTTTTGGATTTCTTCGGTGGCCTGCTGGGTTTTTTGCGCCAAGTTGCGCACCTCATCGGCCACCACGGCAAAGCCACGGCCTTGCTCACCGGCACGCGCTGCTTCAATCGCCGCGTTGAGGGCCAGCAGATTGGTTTGCTCGGCGATCCCGCGAATGGCGGTCAAGATCGCATTGATGTTCTCGCTGTCTTTGGCCAAGGTTTGCACCACCCCAACCGCGCGGCCAATTTCGCTGGCCAAGGCGGCAATCGCTTGGCTGGTGCTGTGCACAATGGTTTTCCCGTTGTTGGCCGCTTGGTCGGCATGGTTGGCGGCTTCTGCTGCATGAGTGGCGTTACGCGCCACCTCTTGGGCGGTGGCGGTCATCTCATGTACGGCGGTGGCCACTAACTCGATTTCGGTCATCTGCCGCTGCATGCCTTGATGGGTGCGGATGGCAATGTCGGCGCTGTGCTCGGAGGAGTCGCTGACCTGCTGCACCGAAGTGACCACCTGGCTGATCATCGCCTGCAGTTTGCTCAGGAAGGTATTGAAACCCTTGGCGATGGCACCCAGTTCATCGACTCGATCGGTACTCAAGCGGCGGGTCAGATCGCCTTCACCCTTAGCAATGTCATCCAGCATGGCGACCATCTGCTTCAGGGGCTGGGCAATGCCGTAGCCGACAAACCACACCACCAGTAAACCCAGTGCCGCGATCAGCAGGCCCACGAGGATCATGCCGAAGGTGTCTGCCTGACCTTGAGCTTGCAGGTCTTGTTGCAGTTGTTGCAGATCACCCATCACCGCATCAATCGGTAGCTGCAGCATGAGGGTCCAACGCACGCCGGTGTCGGCGATGTTGAATGGCATAAACAGTTTGATCAGGCCGCTGGCGGGGTCAACACGGTAATGCGGTTGCACGCCGCTGAGTTGCTTGAGGGTGCTGAGGTCGTCGGCACTCAGTATTTCGCTGGCGAGCTTGCTGACTTTGCTGGCGTCTTTGCTGTAAGCCACCACGCTGGTATTGGCCGAAAACAGCGCGATTTGCCCAGCGCCGTCATACAGTTGCGCGTTTGCCGCGCTTAACATCTCTTGGGTGAAGGCCATGGCGATATCGCTACCGGCGGAGCCGACGAATTTTTTGTTGACGATAATTGGCACGGCAAAGGTGGCGCTGACGATGAATTTGTCGCCGACCGGATAAGCGACAGGATCAATCACGCAGTCTTTTAAGGTGCGTTTTGGGCACAGATAATATTCGCCCATGGCCGTGCCGTTGGCGTTTAGGGTGGTGCTTTCCATCTCTTCGGCTTTGAGCGTTTCTAGGATGGTAGTGCCGTCGGCTTTGCGGTACCAAAAAGGTAGGTAGCGCCCATCGGCATCGTTGCCCGTGGCGGTTTGGCCCTTGTACAACTCATCGTTGCCGCCGAAGGCATTGGGTTCCCAGCCGATGTAGTAGTCCATGATCTTGGGGTTGTGCTTGCCCATCTGGCTGACCAGATTGCTCATTTCTTCGCGGCTAATATCCAACAGAGGTTTGCCGTTTGCGTCCGTCTCGCCCATCAGCGTGTTGCTTTGCGCCAAGCTGCGGGCGGTGGTTAGGGCAAGGTCTAGCTCGCGCTGGATTTCCTTGACTTGGGTCTGGCCTAGGGAAATCAAACGTTCGTTAATGACCTTTTCCAGCAGCTCTTGGGTGCGCTGCTGCACCAAGGCTTCGGTGCGGTGGCCGGCAAATACCGAATACAACACTAAGGCGATGACCACCGCCAGCACACTGGCGCCGGACCAAGCCGCCACAGAAAACTGAATTGATTTGAATTTCATAGCAGCTCCAAGGTCTACGGGTTACACCTGTCCTTGGTGTATCGGCAGGCTGCCAGCAAAGCATGAGCCTTGTTTAAGCAAAGGCCGTTATTGGCTAATGCGCAAGTTGCATGGTTGCTCATCGACCGGCTGTTAATATGCAGCTCATTTGTGAATGGAGACGTCCCGTGGGCAAGTTGTTGCGCTTCAGTGGTTTGAGTCTGGCGGTGTGGCTGGCTGGTTGTCAGTCGGTGAATACCACTAACGCGGGTGCGGTTGGGGTGGATCGCCAGCAGTACATGTTCAGTTTGCTCTCCTCGCAGCAGGTTGAGCAGATGTCGGCGCAGTCGTATCAGCAGACGCTCAGCGCCGCCTCGCAGCAGGGCGCGCTGGACAAAAATAGTGCCACGGCCAAGCGGGTGGACGCCGTGGCGCAGCGTTTAATCGCTCAAGCACCGGCGTTTCGCCCGGATGCCGCGCAGTGGGATTGGCAGGTTAATTTGATCGATAGCAAAGAGCTAAACGCCAGTTGCGGCCCCGGCGGCAAGATCATCGTCTACAGCGGTTTGATCGAGCAGTTGCACCTCACGGATGATGAGTTGGCGGCGGTGATGGGCCACGAAATTGCCCACGCCTTGCGCGAGCACGGCCGCGAGGCGATGTCCAAGGCCTACGGCACACAGATGGCGCAGCAAGGCATTGGCGCTTTGCTCGGTTTGGGACAGGACAGCATGGCCCTGGCCGATAACGTGGTGCAGCTCGGCATGACCCTACCCAACAGCCGGGAAAACGAAAACGAGGCGGATTTGATTGGGCTGGAGCTGTCCGCCCGCGCCGGTTACAACCCCGACGCGGCGGTGAGCTTGTGGCAGAAGATGGCCCGCGCCAGCGAAGGGGCGCCGCCGGAATTTATGAGCACGCACCCAGCCTCAGGTAGCCGAATTGCTGCGCTGCAAGGCGCTATTCCGAAGGTGATGCCGCTGTATCAGCAGGCCAAAAGCAAAGGCAAAAGCTAACGTCATGCTAAGCACCGGCGAGGGCTGCCGGTGCCGTACTGCCCGAATGCTTACTGCAAACTAAAGACTTTTTTCGCCAAGCTAGAAGCGGCCTCGGCTGGGTTTTTGCGGATTGAGGCTTCTTGCTCGGCGATCACCTTAAATAAGCCATCCAATGCTTGTTCGGTAACGTAGCTTTCGATATTGGCGCTTTTCGCGTCGATAGCGCCGAAGCTCGCGGCTTGGCCAGCGAAGCTGTTGTATTGCTTGGCCAAGCCGACCTGATTAGTTGCCTGCTGCACAATAGGTAAGAACTTAGTGCGCAATTGCGTGCGGCTGGTTTTGTTTAGATATTGGGTGGCGGCATCATCTGGGCCGGTGAGGATGCTTTTGGCGTCTTGCACGCTCATCTTCTTCACCGCATCCAACAGCAAGGCTTGCGCCTGTGGCACTGCAGCTTCGGCGGCTTTATTCATGCTGGCTTCGAGTTGCTCAACCTGCGCGCCCATGCCCATCATTTTCATGGCCGAGGCGGCTTTGCCGAGATTTCCCGGCAGCTCGATACGCATATCCGGGTCGGCGCTGAAACCACCGGGTTTACCCAATTGAGCGATGGCCACTTTGGAGCCTTGCGAGAGGGCATCTTTAAGGCCGGTGCTGGCGTCTTGTTGGCTTAAGTCAGCCAAGGAAAAAGCCAAGCAGTTGGCCGAGAGTGCCAGGCCGGTGAGCAGAGTGGTGAGTCGCAGCATGAGGGGCATCCTTGAGGGCGGTAGCGTCGGTAAGCGCTTAATCATGCCGCCATTGGCCTTGGCATTCCAGCGCTGAGCTGCAATGCGCCGGACTAAGACTAAACCGTGGCCAGCATTAGCTTATTGCGCCGCCAAGTACGCAGGCTACACAGCAGCCAGCAACTAAGGATAAAGGGCGCGGTGAGCGGATTGACCAGTCCTAGATGCTGCCAGCTGAGTTGCAGCAAAGTCGCCAGCAGAGTTCCGCTGAGAATCCAGCGCGCGGGGCGTTGCTGTTGACTGAGAACCATCGCCAGCAAGGCTGTGTTGTAGCCATAGAGACCTTGCAGGGCGTCGCTGGCTTGCCCCAGTAGCGTCGCCAAGAGTAAACCGAGGCTGGCTGCGGCTAAGGCCCAGAGCGCTAGACGCCGCTCGGCCAGCCATAAGCCGATGGCAATCAATAAACCGCTGACTGGATTATTGAGCAACAGCACCTGACTCAGCCCGCGCAGCACGGCCAGCGGCCAATCGAACACGTCAATGCCAGACAGCGGGCTTGGCGGCGCGGCGTTAGCGTGCACGCCCAAGCCGTCACTGAACGCCAAAAATAGCCAGCTAAGTAGCACAAAGGGCGCGGTATAGGCCGGCCAGCTGGCGTACTTGCGGTTATGCCGCAGCCAGAGATTGAGGCCGATGCTCGACAGTCCGCTACTGATGATAATCAGCAGTGGTAACAACGGCGACCAGGCTAGTTTGGCGCTCAGCAGCATCCCTAACAGCGCACCGTTATAGCCATACAGCCCACTATTGATGTCGGGTGTGGGGTAATGCCGACGCTTGGCCGTCAGCCAGCCGGTGAATGTGCCGAGCAGCGCGCCGCCGAGTAGTTGTGGCGCGGCCCAGCCGACCGCCAGCAAGCAGAGCAAGCCACACAGCGGGTGGCGCAGCAGAAATATTTGGCTCAAACCGTTGAGTAAGGCCGTGGCCCAATCATTGGTAAAAGGTCTGCAGTGTCGAGTGGATAGAGGCGGGCGCATGGGGGACTTCATGGGTTAAAAACAGGTTGGGGCTGCGCAGGTCGTGCCTCGCACAAATGCCTCGGGCCGATTCGCTTCAGTAGGCTGGGCTTTAACCCAGCAAGGTGTTTAGGCCCAAAGTTGCTGAGCTGAAGCCCAGCCTACAAAGGCCAATAGCTCGCCGAAAAAAAACGCCCAGCGACAAAGCCGTTGGACGCTAGAAACTGGCAAAAACCAGCGAGGGGTGAGTTGTTGCTCGGTGCTCGCGGCTACTCGGTCTGAGTCGCCGCGAATTAACTCAGTGCAGGGTCTCGATGCGCAGGGTATTGGTCGTTCCTGGCTGGCCGAAAGGCACGCCGGCGGTGATCACCAAGGTGTCGCCGCGTTGCGCCATGTTTTGTGCCTGGGCGATTTCCAGCGCGGTGCTGGTGATTTCTTCGACCTTGTTCAAGCGCGCATTGACCACCGAGTAGATGCCCCAGGCCACGGTCAAGCGCCGTGCGGTGTTGATGTTCGGCGTCAGGCTCAAGATCGGTGCCTTGGGCCGTTCGCGTGAAGCACGCAGGCTGGAGGCGCCGGATTCGCTGTAGTTGACCAAGGCCGCTACCGGCAAGATGCTGCTGATGCGACGGATCGCGCAGCTAATCGCATCCGAGGCGGTGGCTTCGGCTTGCGGGCGACTGACGTCGAGTTGGGCCTGAAAGTCCGGACCGTTTTCCACCTGACGGATGATCTTGCTCATCATCTGCACGGCTTCCAGTGGGTAATCACCGGAGGCGGTTTCCGCCGAGAGCATCACCGCATCGGCGCCTTCGGCCACCGCGTTAGCCACGTCTGTGACTTCGGCGCGGGTTGGCGCCGGGGAGAAGCGCATCGACTCAAGCATCTGGGTGGCCACTACCACCGGCTTGCCCAACTGGCGGCAGGTGCGAATGATGTCTTTCTGAATCCGTGGCACGTTCTCGGCCGGCACTTCCACGCCCAGATCACCGCGCGCCACCATGATCGCATCACAGAGTTCGGCGATCGCTTGCAGGTGTTCAACCGCCGAGGGTTTTTCAATCTTGGCCATCAGCAAGGCTTTGTCACCGATTAGCGCACGGGCTTCGATAATGTCTTGCGGGCGCTGCACAAATGACAGTGCTACCCAGTCGACCCCGAGCTTGAGGCCGTAGTCCAAATCGATGCGATCTTTAGTGGTCAGTGGGCTCAGTTCCAGCACAGCTTCTGGCACGTTAACGCCTTTACGGTCGGACAGTTCGCCGCCGGCGATGACGAGGGTGTCGATCGCATCGTGGTGTTTGGCGGTCACTTGCAGGCGCAGTTTGCCGTCGTCCAGCAGCAGATTCATGCCCGGCTGCAGGGCGTCGATAATTTCCGGATGGGGTAGGTTAGCGCGCGCCTCAGTGCCCGGTGTGGCATCCAAATCGAGGCGAAAGGCCTGTCCGCGCACCAAATTGACCTTGCCCTCGGCAAAGCGGCCGACCCGCAGCTTTGGCCCTTGCAAGTCCATCAGAATGCCGATGGGCTGGTTCAGCTGGCGCTCCACTTCACGCACCCAGTTGAAACGCTCGGCGTGGTCGGCGTGCTCGCCGTGGCTGAAGTTCAGGCGGAACAGATTGACCCCGGCTTCGACCAGTTGACGAATATCGTCGATGCCCTTGATGGCCGGGCCGAGGGTGGCGAGGATTTTTACTTTCTTGTCGGCAATCATTGGGCAGCTTCCAAAATTAAGATGGCGCGGAAATCGTTGACGTTGGTACAGGTCGGGCCGGTGACGATTAAGTCGTCGAGGGCTGCGAAGTAGCCATAGCCGTTGTTGTTATCCAGCTCAGCCGTGGCGCTGATGCCCAGTTCGACGGCGCGGGCATAGCTGTCGGGGCGCATCAGGGCGCCGGCGTTGTCTTCCGAACCGTCGATGCCGTCGGTGTCTCCGGCCAGGGCATAGACGCCGGGTAACCCCTTGAGGCTCTCGGTCAGACTGAGTAAAAACTCCGCATTGCGCCCGCCACGGCCGTTGCCGCGCACGGTGACGGTGGTTTCGCCGCCGGACAGAATCACGCAGGGCGGTTTGATCGGTTGGCCGTGCAGGACGATCTGCCGGGCGATGCCGGCGTGCACCTTGGCCACCTCTCGCGATTCGCCTTCCAAGTCGCCGAGGATAATCGGCGTGATACCGGCGGCGCGGGCGCGGGCGGCGGCCGCTTCGAGTGACTGTTGCGGGGTGGCGATCAGTTGAAAATGGCTGCGGCTCAAGCACGGATCGGCATGTTTGACGGTTTCCGCGCGCGGGTCTTGCAGGCGTGTCAGCACCGCGGCCGGCACTTCAATGCTGTAACGCTGCAGGATCGCCAGCGCCTCGGCCAAGGTGCTCGGGTCAGCCACGCTGGGCCCGGAGGCGATCACCGTCGGCTCGTCGCCTGGCACATCGGAGATCGCATAGGTGTAGAGGCTGGCCGGCCAACAGGCCTTGGCCAAGCGCCCACCCTTGATCGCCGAGAGGTGTTTGCGTACGCAGTTCATCTCGCTGATGCTGGCGCCGGATTTCAGCAGAGCTTTGTTGATGCTTTGCTTGTCGGCCAACGACAGGCCGGCCGCCGGCAAGGCGAGCAGGGCTGAGCCGCCACCGGAGAGCAGGAAGATCACCCGGTCTGCTTGGCTCAAACCCGTGACCAGTTTCAGCACCCGCTGGGCCACGGCTAAACCGGCGGCATCCGGTACTGGATGTGCGGCCTCGATCACTTCGATTTTGCTGCAGTTAGCACCGTGACCGTAGCGGGTCACTACCAGGCCGGAGATCTCGCCTTGCCACTCGCGCTCGATGACTTCGGCCATGGCCGCCGCCGCTTTGCCTGCACCGATAACGATGACCCGGCCCGTGCGGTCGGCGGGCAAATGGTCGGCCAGCACTTGGCGTGGATGGGCGGCGTCGATGGCAGTGGTGAACAGCTCGCGCAGCAATGACTCTGGATTGAAGGCTGGATCGAACGACATGGCAGGGCTCCTGATTGTTGTAATGGGCCGATTGCAGTCCACAAGAGCCGCTGTGCAAACAACGCTTGTGGACTGGAATCGACCAACCCGGCAGGGCAGGCCGTGACACCGCCTGCCGGGAGGTCGAAAGGTTTACTTGCTCGCCACTGACCGGCGAGCAATTGCTGCACTTACTCTTTGCGGATCGAGAAGTTGGCCATGTGCTCCAAGCCCTTGATCAACGCCGAGTGGTCCCAGTTGCTGCCGCCGATGGCCGCACAGGTGCTGAACACTTGCTGGGCATTGGCGGTGTTGGGTAGGTTCAAGCCCAGTTCGCGGGCACCGGCCAGCGCTAGGTTGAGGTCTTTCTGGTGCAGGCTAATGCGAAAACCTGGATCGAAAGTGCCTTTGATCATGCGCTCGCCGTGCACTTCGAGGATCTTCGAGCCAGCAAAACCACCCATCAGCGCTTCGCGTACCTTGGCTGGATCCGCGCCGTTTTTGGCGGCAAACAGCAGGGCTTCGGCGACGGCCTGAATGTTCAGGGCGACGATGATCTGGTTAGCCACCTTGGCGGTCTGCCCGTCACCATTGGCGCCGACGTGGGTGATGTTTTTGCCCATCACTTGGAACAATGGCAGGGCGCGTTCGAAGGCCTTCGGGCAGCCGCCGACCATGATCGACAGGGTTGCCGCTTTAGCACCCACTTCGCCGCCGGAAACCGGTGCGTCCAGATAGCTGGCACCTGTGGCCTTGATCTTCTCGGCAAACACCTTGGTGGCGGTTGGCGAGATCGAGCTCATGTCGATCACCAGCTTACCGGCCGTCAGGCCTGCGGCTACACCCTCGGCGCGAAACAGCACGTCATCTACCTGTGGGGTATCCGGCACCATGATAATGATGACGTCGGCTTCTTGGGCCACTTCCCGTGGGTTGGCCAAGCCAATGCCGTGCTCGCCCAACAGGTCGGCTGGGGCCTTGTCGAAGTGCTCGGAGAAGAACAGTGTGTGGCCGGCGTTTTGTAGATTTTGGGCCATCGGCTTGCCCATGATGCCAGTGCCGATAAATCCGATTTTAGCCATGTGCGATGCTCCTAAATGCTCTGTTCGGTAGTCGATGTGGGGCGCGGCTTAAATAACGTTGTGGCTTTTCATCCAACCTAGACCGGCTGTGGTGCTGGTCAGCGGCTTGTATTCGCAGCCAACCCAGCCCTGGTAGCCAATGCGGTCGAGGTGGGCAAACAAGAAGCGGTAGTTAATCTCGCCAGTGCCTGGCTCGTTGCGGCCAGGGTTGTCGGCCAACTGGATGTGATTGATCACCGCCAAGTTGCTTTCCATGCTGCGGGCCAGATCGCCTTCCATGATTTGCATGTGGTAGATGTCGTATTGCAGGTACAGATTGCTGCTGCCAACTTTGTCCTTAATCGCCAACGCTTGTTTCGTGGTGTTCAAGTAGAAGCCCGGGATGTCGCGGGTGTTGATCATCTCCATGACCAGCTTGATACCGGCGGCTTGCAGCTCGGCGGCGGCAAACTTGAGGTTGTCGACCAAGGTTTGCTCGACGGCCTGGCAGTCATAGCCTTGCGGGCGGATACCGGCCAGGCAGTTGATCTGGGTGTTGCCCAAGACCTTGGCGTAGCTGATGGCTTGCGCCACACCGGCACGAAACTCGGCGACTCGCTCAGGGTGGCAAGCGATGCCGCGTTCGCCCTTGGCCCAATCACCGGCTGGCAGGTTGAACAACACCTGAGTCAGGTTATTGGCATTCAAACGGGCCTTGATCACTTCGACCGGGAAGTCATACGGGAACAGGTATTCGACGCCGCTAAAGCCTGCATCGGCGGCCGCGTCGAAGCGGTCGAGGAACTCTTCCTCGGTGAATAACATGGACAGGTTGGCGGCAAAGCGGGGCATGTTCGGCTCCTTTCAAATTTGTAGGGTGGATGACGCTTTATCCATCCACCACGGCGGTGGAAAACACTTCGCGGTTTTCCACCCTGCGTTGCATCAATCCAACAACGAGATGGCGGTGGGTGCGTCATTACCGGTCAACGCCAGGTCTTCAAACTCATTAACCGCGTTGATTTCCACGCCCATGGAGATGTTGGTTACGCGCTCCAGAATGATTTCCACCATCACAGGTACGCGGAACTCAGCCATCAACGCCTTGGCTTTGATCAGCGCGGCTTTGATTTCGCTCGGTTCGAACACGCGAATCGCCTTGCAACCCAAGCCTTCCACTACGGCCACATGATCCACGCCGTAGCCGTTCAGCTCAGGGGCGTTGACGTTTTCAAAGCCCAACTGCACGCAGTAATCCATCTCGAAACCGCGTTGCGATTGACGGATCAGGCCTAGGTAGGAGTTGTTCACTACTACGTGGATGTACGGCAGGTTGAACTGCGCGCCAACGGCCAATTCTTCGATCATGAACTGGAAGTCGTAGTCGCCCGACAGTGCTACTACCTTGCGGGTTGGGTCGGCTTTAACCACACC
Source organism: Pseudomonas sp. (assembly GCA_044354115.1). Classification (GTDB taxonomy): domain Bacteria; phylum Pseudomonadota; class Gammaproteobacteria; order Pseudomonadales; family Pseudomonadaceae; genus Aquipseudomonas. Next base: position 11,476 of record JBILAR010000070.1, read on the forward strand.
CAGCGCGGCAGGAATGGTCCAGCCGAGTGGGCCGGCTTGGCCGCAGTTGATCCAGTGCCGCGGCTTGTAAACGTGCAAGAACTGCGCGCCAGCAATCTGCGACAAGCCGATGGTGCTGACGTAGCAGGTGTCGCGGCCGAACACCTCGTTCATTTCTTGGTAAACGCGCTGCGGTTTGACCGGCACGTTGTCGAAGTTGGTCTTACGCTGCAGGCGGCTTTTGCGCTCTTGGCATTCATTCAACCAGCTGCTGCGATCCTTCAGCTTGCCGGCCGCGCTCCATTCGCGAGCGACGCTGATGAACATGTCCAGCGCCGCGCCGGCATCGGAAACTATGCCTAGGTCCGGGTTGAACACGCGGCCAATTTGGGTCGGCTCGATATCGACGTGGATGAATTTGCGGCCTTCGGTGTACACCTCAACCGAGCCGGTGTGGCGGTTGGCCCAGCGGTTGCCGATGCCCAGCACTAGGTCTGAGGCCAGCAGGGTGGCGTTGCCGTAGCGGTGCGAGGTTTGCAGACCGACCATGCCGACCATCAGTTCGTGGTCGTCGGGGATGGTGCCCCAACCCATCAGGGTCGGTACTACCGGCACGCCCACCAGTTCGGCGAAGATCACCAACTGCGCGGCGGCATCGGCGTTGATTACCCCGCCACCGGACACTATCAAGGGGCGTTCGGCCTCGTTGAGCATCGCCAGGGCTTTTTCGATCTGCACCCGGTTGGCGGCAGGCTTGGCCAGCGGCAACGGCTCGTAAGCATCGATATCGAATTCGATCTCGGCCATCTGCACGTCGAACGGCAGGTCGATCAGCACCGGGCCGGGGCGGCCGCTGCGCATTTCGAAGAAGGCTTTCTGGAAGGCGCGCGGCACTTGGCCCGGCTCCATCACGGTGGTCGCCCACTTGGTCACCGGCTTAACGATGCTGGTGATGTCGACGGCTTGGAAGTCTTCTTTATGCATGCGTGCCCGTGGTGCCTGGCCGGTGATGCACAAAATCGGGATCGAGTCGGCGCTGGCCGAGTACAGCCCGGTGACCATGTCAGTGCCGGCGGGGCCGGAGGTACCGATGCACACGCCGATGTTGCCGGCGTTGGTGCGGGTGTAACCCTCGGCCATGTGCGAGGCGCCTTCAACGTGACGGGCCAGGAGGTGGTCGATGCCGCCGACTTTGCGCAACGCTGCATACAAAGGGTTGATCGCCGCACCGGGGATACCAAACGCGGTATCAACACCTTCGCGACGCATTACGAGTACGGCTGCCTCGATTGCTCTCATTCTGGCCATGCTGTTGTGCCTCTTTTGTTCTTGGATTGTATACAGTTTGTTTGGCTGGATTCTATTCAGGCTATGACTGGCAGGTCAAGATGTTTTATCGCCGCGTCTTGCTCGCCAAGAAAATCTTTTAAAACAGTCGTTTGAGCTGCATGCGCTGGGACTTGCGCATTTGGCTGTCGATCACTGTATACAATCCGGTCTTATATTGTATCTGACTATTGTATTTTCTGTATTCGGTGGGATATTGGCGTTGTGCTTTGATTTTTTCCGTCAGCCCCGACACTGGTGTTCACCACTGCCGAGCTGAGCTGGCGGGCAGCGATGGATTTCTCACTACAACAAGAAGGTCTAGATATGACGGCTTTAACCCTGCAAACCGCGACCGCGATCAGTCAGCAAGCTTTGGCTGCTGGACGGGCGATCACCTGCGCGCCCCTGACCATTGCGGTGCTGGACGCCGGTGGGCACTTAATCACCCTGCTGCGCGAAGACGGTGCCAGCATGCTGCGGCCGCAAATCGCCATCGGCAAAGCCTGGGGCGCGGTGGCGCTGGGTAAAACCTCGCGTTTAATTGCTGAGGACGCCCAGCAGCGGCCGAGCTTTATCTCGGCGGTGAATACTTTGGCGCACGGCAACCTGATCCCGGCGCCGGGTGGGGTGTTGATTCGCGATGGGCAAAACGCGGTAATCGGCGCCATCGGCATCAGCGGCGACACTTCGGACATCGACGAGCAATGCGCGATCAAGGGGATTTTAGCGGCGGGCTTACAGGCGGATGCGGGTTAAGGAACAACCCGAGTCGCTACGGCAGCGATCGTAGGGTGGGTTAGGCGCGTGGCACCTGATATGCGGCCACCATCAGGGTACGGCGCGCCGTAACCCACCATGGCGCAAACACGGATATGCGGCGAAACGGTGGGTTACGCGGCGCTCTGAGTTCGCGCGCATCTGTGGGTAAGATGGCCTGCGCCGCCCACCCTACGGTTTGTGCGTAGGGCAAGCGCCGCCTTACTCGGCGACTTCGCAGCCTTTAAGCACCATGCGGATGATGGTGTCGGCGGCCGCTTGGTAGTCGCTGTCATCCAGCTTGGCTTTGCCGGTGACGCTGGAAATTTGCCAGTCGAAGTCGGCATAGGTTTGCGTGGCTGCCCAGATGCTAAACAGCAAATGGGTGGGGTCGACTTTGGCCATCAGGCCTTGGTCGATCCAGCCTTGAATGCAGGCGATATTGTGTTTGGCTTGCTGGTTTAGCTGCGTGCTTTGCTGGGCAGTAAGGTGTGGCGCGCCGTGCATGATCTCGCTGGCAAAAACTTTCGAGGCACAAGCCAGTTCGCGGGAGATACGAATCTTGGCGTGAATATAGTCGCGCAATATTTGCCCCGGTTTGCCGTCCTGATTAAAGGGCGCTGAGGCCTGCATTAAGGGTTCAATGAAGCTTTCCAACACCTCGCAGTAGAGGTTGTCTTTGCTCTTGAAGTAGTAATACACGTTGGGCTTGGGCACCCCAGCCTTAGCCGCAATATCGCTGGTCTTGGCGGCGGCAAAGCCCTTGTCGGCGAACTCTTCACTGGCGGCGCTAAGGATCAATCGTTTGTTGCGCTGGCGAATACTGCTCATAAGTCCCCGGGCGTAATTGCCGTGGGCTGCAAAGGGCGGCGCACCGGCGCGGGCATGCTAGCACCGGCCTAACGTAGCCTCAAGCCGCCGCCTCAGCGGGCGCAAGGGCGAGAGCAATTTGTATGGTTGATTGTCTAATAAAGTGTGTACAGAATTATGTTTTTCTGTTTTATTTGTCCTCCGTCCATGTCGCCGGTGTCCTTAATCGGCGCGTGCTGCGGAAGGCTTCAGCATGCAAGACAATCTTTTGCTCGACCCTTTCGGGCGGCGTATCAGCTATTTGCGCTTGTCGGTCACCGACCGCTGCGACTTTCGCTGCACCTATTGCATGAGCGAGGACATGGTCTTCGCCCCGCGTGCACAGATCCTCAGTCTCGAAGAACTCTATACCGTCGCCGACGCCTTTATTGGTCTTGGGGTTACGCGCATTCGTATTACCGGCGGTGAGCCGCTGGTGCGCAAAAATCTGCTCAGCCTCTTGGGGCGCTTGGGTGGCCGCCCGGAGTTGCAAGACCTCGCCATCACCACCAACGGTTCGCAACTGGCGAGCATGGCCGCCGGCCTGCGTGCGGCCGGGGTGACGCGCTTGAATATCAGTTTGGATTCCTTACAGCGCGAGCGCTTTGCCGCGTTTACCCGCCGCGACCAGTTGGCGCAGGTGTTGGCCGGCATCGACGCGGCGCGCTCGCTGGGCTTCGAACAAATCAAACTGAATACCGTGGTGCAAAAAGGCCGTAACGATGACGAGGTGCCGGCATTGGTGGCTTTCGCCGTCGAGCAAGGTCTGGACATCAGTTTTATCGAGGAGATGCCGCTTGGCAGCATCTCCAGCCATTCCCGTGAGCACACCTTGTGCAGCAGTGACGAGGTGCGCGAGCGCATCGAAGCACACTTCCAGCTACTGCCCAGCAGCCACCGCACTGGCGGCCCTTCACGTTATTGGCAGGTAGTCGGTAGCAACACGCGGGTGGGTTTTATCTCGCCGCACAGTCGCAACTTTTGCGGCGACTGCAATCGCGTGCGGGTCACCGCCGAGGGCCAGTTGGTGTTGTGCTTAGGGCACGACGGCGCGCTGGATTTGAAGGACTTGCTGCGTCGCCATCCCGGTGACTCAGCAAGGCTGCGCGGAGCGCTGATCGAGGCCTTGCGGTTGAAACCGGAACGGCACTATTTCGATGCCCGCGAGCAGGTCCAGGTAGTCCGCTTCATGAGCATGACTGGCGGCTAGCTGACGCCCGCGAGATCGCTCTGGCGGCGTTGCTTCATCTCGCCGTACAAAATCGTACAGGCTTCGATAAAGCGCCTTGCCAGAACGACCTCGCGAACGCCAACGCAACTAAATACGTCGAACAACAACAACGCCCGCCAACGGGCCGGAGGAGAAACGATGGCTAAGACTTTATTGGTAAAAAACGCTGAACTGCTGGTGACCATGGACGGCGAGCGCCGGGAAATTAAGCAGGGTGGCCTGTATATAGTCGGCAATCAGATTGTCCAGGTTGGCCCTAGTCACGAGCTGCCAGAAACCGCCGATGAAGTGCTCGACCTCAAGGGCCATATCGTCATCCCTGGCCTGGTCAACACCCACCATCATATGTACCAGAGCCTGACCCGGGTGGTGCCGTCGGCTCAGGACGGTGAGTTGTTTAACTGGCTGCAGAACCTCTATCCGATCTGGGCGCGGCTGACCCCGGAGATGATTCAGGTGTCGACTCAAACGGCGATGGCCGAGCTGATTTTGTCCGGCTGCACCACCTCCAGCGACCACCTGTATATCTATCCCAACGGCTGCAAACTGGATGACAGCATTCACGCTGCCAGCGAGATCGGCATGCGCTTTCACGCCGCGCGCGGCAGCATGAGCGTTGGCCAGAGCCAAGGTGGCTTGCCACCGGACAGTGTGGTGGAGAAAGAAGCCGACATCCTCAAAGAATCCCAGCGGCTGATCGAGGACTACCACGACGCCAGCCACAGCTCCATGCTGCGGGTGGTGGTGGCGCCGTGCTCACCGTTCTCGGTCAGCCGTGACCTGATGCGCGAAGCCGCCGTGCTGGCGCGCCAATATGGGGTGTCACTGCACACCCACTTGGCCGAGAACCAAAACGATATTTCCTACAGTCGCGAAAAATTCGGCATGACCCCGGCCGAATACGCCGAAGACCTCGGCTGGGTCGGCCCGGATGTGTGGCACGCCCACTGTGTGCAGTTGGATCAGCACGGCATCGACCTGTTCGCCCGCACCGGCACCGGAGTTGCCCATTGCCCCTGCTCGAACATGCGCTTGGCCTCAGGCATCGCGCCGATCCGCAAAATGCGTGACGCCGGCGTGCCGGTCGGCCTGGGCGTAGACGGCTCGGCCTCCAATGATGGCGCCACCATGATCGGTGAAGTGCGCCAAGCCTTGCTGCTGCAACGCGTGGGTTTTGGCCCGGATGCCATGACTGCCCGCGAAGCGCTGGAGATTGCCACCCTCGGTGGGGCAAAAGTACTCAATCGTAACGATATTGGTGCATTGGCTGTGGGCATGTCAGCGGACTTTGTCGCCTTCGACCTGCGCCAAATTGCCTTCGCCGGCGCCCTGCATGACCCCTTGGCGGCGTTGGTGTTTTGCGCCCCAAGTCAGGTCGCGCACAGCGTGATCAACGGTAAGCAAGTGGTCAAGAACGGGCATTTGCTGAGCATCGATTTGCCGCTGGTGATCGAGCGACATAACCAATTGGCGCACAAATTGGTGAGTGGTGACTGAGTCGCTAGCCTGGCAGTCAGGAAATGCAATTTAATTGACTGGCAGGTCAGTATGTTGGCGCGATTATTGATTGTAGTTGACCTAATGGTCAGCGGATTTTATCAACTAATCCGCTGCACTTAGCTGTTTACCCACTCAGGAGAATCCCGTGCAGTTTTTTGTCCGCTGTTGCTTACTGGCCAGTTGCTTGCCCTTCGCTGCCCACGCCGAAAACTACATCGTGGGGGTGGAAGACGCCGAATTTATGCCGTATTCGCGCGTCGACGGCCAAGGTCACTACAGTGGCTATGCCCATGAATTGCTCGAGCAGTTTGCCGCCAGCGCCGGGATCAGCTTGGAATACCGTCCGGTTGCTCCAAGTAACTTATTGAATGCACTTTTGCGTGGCGAGGTCGACTTTAAATACCCCGATAACGCAGCGTGGGGTGCCGCCGCCAAAGCCGATAAAAACCTGAGTTACAGCGCCAGCACTGCCGACTATATCGATGGCGTTTTAGTCTTGCCGCTGCAGCATGGCAAAGGCATTGCCCAACTCAAACGGCTGGCTGTGGTCGAAGGCTGGACGCCACAGCAATACCGTGAGCCGATCAGCGCCGGGCAGATGGCTCAAGTGGACAGCGCGGACCTCACTTCGATGATCCGCAACACCATTAAAAAGCAAGCCGATGGCGCCTATTACAACG
>JBILAR010000190.1:0-3018 GCA_044354115.1 Pseudomonas sp.
CGCTCTATGCCCTCAATAACAGCAATAAGCTGACTAACGCCCTGCAGTTCGATGCCGACCTGCCCTATAGCCGTGGCACCTTTCATCTGTCCACGCTGCGCCATGGCGCGGTGCTGAAACGCTTCGACCAATTTATCCAAAGCCACCCCAGCGAGGTCGCAGCGCTAAAAGCCAAGTACCGGGTCGAAGAAAACATCAACTCGGAATTTTTAGGCTTGGAGCAGTGGAAGATCGACTTCATCAAGCGTCAGCGCGCCAAAGAGGCGCTGCCTAAGGCTGGCTAAGTGCTTAGCTGGGCAATTACCGAGTCGCCGCTTGCTTTGCTGCACGGCTGTTGCGGGTGTTGTCGCGTTTAAGGGCGGTTTTTAGCTGCTGCGTCACTGCGTGCCGGTTTATTGCGCATCAGCTTAACTGGAATTATCCGCTTGATTTTTTGTATACAAAAAAGCTGTACATTTTGATGTTTGATTGTCTACATTATTACTACGGCAACCAGAGACTTTTGCCATGAAAACGTCCGCCACTCCCGCCACTCCCGCCACTGCTACGCAGCGTCCCGAAGATGAAAATCTAGGTCTGTTCGCCAACTTGGCTTACGGCCTGCAACACGTACTGACCATGTATGGCGGCATCGTTGCCGTCCCCCTGATCATCGGTCAGGCCGTTGGTCTGGCGCCCAGCGATATTGGTTTACTGATTGCCGCCTCGTTATTCGTCGGCGGTTTAGCTACCTTGCTGCAAACCCTCGGAATACCGTTTTTTGGCTGTCAGTTGCCATTGGTGCAGGGTGTGTCTTTTGCCGGTGTGGCAACCATGATTGCCATCGGCACTGGTAGTGGGGGCGGGGGCTTACCGGCGATTTTTGGCGCGGTGATAGCCTCGGCGTTGATTGGTTTACTGATCACGCCGATCTTTTCTCGGGTGATTAAGTACTTTCCCCCGCTGGTTGCCGGCATCGTCATTACCACCATTGGTTTGACCCTGATGCCGGTGGCTGCCCGCTGGGCGATGGGTGGCAATAGCCACGCCGCTGACTTTGGCAGCATGGCCAATATTGGCTTGGCGGCAACTACGCTGGCCATAGTGCTGCTGCTGAGTAAGCTGGGTAATGCGGCGATTTCGCGTTTGTCGATTTTGCTGTCGATGGTCATTGGCACCCTGATTGCCGTCGCGTTGGGCATGGCCGATTTTTCCAACGTCGGTGCCGGTCCGCTGGTGGCGATGCCGACGCCGTTTCATTTTGGTTTTCCGACCTTTGAAGTGGCGGCGATTATCTCGATGCTAATTGTGATTTTGGTCACTATGGTCGAGACCTCGGCGGACATCCTCGCGGTCGGAGACATTATTGACACCAAGGTCGATTCCCAGCGCCTCGGTAATGGTCTGCGCGCCGATATGGTTTCCAGTATGTTGGCGCCGCTGTTTGGCTCCTTTACCCAAAGCGCCTTCGCCCAAAACGTTGGCTTGGTGGCGGTCACTGGGGTCAAGAGCCGTTTTGTGGTGGCCAGTGCGGGCCTGATTCTGGTCACGCTCGGTTTGCTGCCGGTCATGGGTCGGGTGATCGCCGCCGTGCCGACCGCAGTGCTTGGCGGCGCAGGTCTGATTTTATTCGGTACGGTGGCCGCGAGTGGTATCCGCACGCTGTCCAAGGTCGATTACCGCAACAACATGAACCTGATCATTGTGGCTACGTCGATTGGTTTTGGCATGATCCCAATTGCCGCACCGACTTTTTACGAACACTTCCCGAGTTGGTTCGCGACCATTTTCCATTCCGGCATTAGTTCGGCGGCGATCATGGCGATCTTGCTCAATCTGCTGTTTAACCACATCACCTCAGGCAATTCGGATCAGCAATCGGTGTTCGTTGCCGGTACCGAGCGCAGCTTGCGTTATCAGGACATTGCCGCCCTCAATGAGGGTGATCACTTCGTTGGCGGCAAACTCTACGACGCTGCTGGGCAAGAAGTACCGCTGTTGGCAGAGGATGAGCACGGCTGCCAGCCGAGTAAAAGCGCTGCGCCGACCCGGCAAACGGCCAATACCTTGTAGCGCTGAGGGCTGCTGAGATGCATGTCAAAGGCCAGCCGTGAAGTTGGCCTTTGACCTTTTTATCCCCAGGTTATTTATTGCCATCTGTAGGCGAGGGGCATAGCCACAAGCCGACCTCGGGCGCTGGTCGTAGCGCTGCTGGCGGCTCGAAGAAAGGATGCACTAAACCCTCTTCATGCTAGCTTTATCGAGTAGCCGCCACTTGGCTGCGAAGCTAGGGGGGAGATACCGATGCAAATAGCCAATCCAGCGCCATTCGCCAGTGTGTTCGATCTGCTTTTGGATGCGGTTTTTATGGTCGACGCCAATGGCCGAATCGTCTCGGTGAGTGCCGCTTGTGAGCGTATTTTTGGCTATTCGCCGGAGGAGTTACTCGGTCAAGCCATGATCGACATGGTGGTCGCCGAGGATGTGGAGAAAACCCTCGCGGTGGCCAAAGGGGTTATGGCCGGTCAGTCGATACTGCACTTTGAGAACCGATATCTGCACAAAGACGGTCGGCAGGTGCACATCATGTGGTCGGCGCGCTGGTCAGCGGTGGATCAACTGCGAATTGGCGTGGCCCGTGACATCAGTGAATTGAAGCAGGCGCAAGCCTTGCAGTCGGCGCTCTATTCCATTGCGCAAACGGCGCACGACGCCCAAGACCTACTCAGCCTGTATCAGCAGGTGCAGCAGATTATTGCTCAATGGCTGCCGACCTTAGGTTTTTACCTGGCCTTGAGTGATGGTCAAAGTAACCCACTGGAGTTTCCCTATTACCTCGAAACGGATGAGCCAACTTCTACCTCGTTTGAGTTGCCCAGCCGCATTTGCATGGCATTGGTGAGCCGTGGGCAGCCGTTGTTATTGACCCCGCAGACGTTGGTCGAGTTCTTGGGGGCGGAGGCTGCGCGCTTTGCTCACGGGAAGTTTTGTTGGTTGGGTGTGCCGCTGTATTCCGCTCAGGGCAGCATGGGTGCCTTG
>JBILAR010000074.1:0-16780 GCA_044354115.1 Pseudomonas sp.
CCCGCATGACCATCAAAGTAGGTATCAACGGTTTTGGTCGTATTGGCCGCTTGGCCCTGCGCGCCGCGTGGGGCTGGCCTGAGTTTGAGTTTGTGCAGATTAACGATCCGGCGGGCGATGCGGCCACCCATGCGCATTTGCTCAATTTCGACTCGGTGCATGGCCGTTGGCAGCATGAGGCGAGCAGCGTCGGCGAGTGCATCCTGATTGACGGCAAGTCGATCAAGGTCACAGCCAACAAGGCCATCGCCGACACCGACTGGTCGGGCTGCGATCTGGTGATCGAGGCCAGCGGCAAGATGAAAACCGTGGCAGTGCTGCAGGGTTATCTCGATCAGGGCGTTAAGCGCGTGGTGGTCAGCGCGCCGGTAAAAGAGGCCGGTGCGCTGAATGTGGTGCTGGGGGTTAATCAGCAGTTGTTCGACCCGGCCGTGCACCGCATCGTCACCGCCGCGTCCTGCACCACCAACTGCTTGGCGCCGGTGGTTAAGGTGATTCACGAGCATCTGGGCATTCGCCATGGCTCGATCACCACCATCCACGACCTGACCAACACCCAGAGCCTTCTCGACCAGCCGCACAAAGACCTGCGCCGCGCCCGCGCTTCTGGCATGAGTTTGATTCCGACCAGCACCGGTTCGGCCAGCGCGATTGCCGAGATATTTCCCGAGTTGCGCGGCAAGCTCAACGGCCACGCCGTGCGCGTGCCACTGGCCAATGCCTCGCTGACCGACTGCGTGTTTGAGCTGCAGCGCGCCACTACGGTGGAAGAGGTGAATGCCTTGCTCAAGGCCGCTGCCGCCGACGGCCCACTGGCCGGGATTCTCGGTTATGAAGAGCGCCCGCTGGTTTCCATCGATTACCGCACTGACCCGCGCTCCTCAATCATCGACGCGCTCTCGACCCTGGTCATCAATGGCACTCAGGTGAAGATTTACGCGTGGTACGACAACGAATGGGGCTACGCCAACCGCACCGTCGAACTGGCTCGGCTGGTGGGTTTGGCGGGTTAGATCCGTAGGGTGGGTTAGACGCGAAGCGGCGTAACCCACCGAGATGCCGAGTAGGTATCGCTATGGCCGGCCTACGACCAGTTGGTGGGTTACGCCTTCGGCTAACCCACCCTACGTCAAAGCTGTAGATCCGTCGGATGGGTTGAGCGCAGCGATAGCCATCGTTTTTTGCCAAACAACAGCAGGTTTTCCGATGCACGCCTTGTCCCGCCTCTCCCCAGCCATTCGCCAATACCTGTTGGTGACTGGTAATTATTGGGCCTTTACCCTCACCGATGGCGCGTTGCGGATGTTGGTGGTACTGCACTTTCACAGCCTCGGTTACTCGCCGTTGGCGATTGCCGCGCTGTTTTTGTTCTATGAGATTTTTGGCGTAGTCACCAACCTGCTCGGCGGTTATCTGGGGGCGCGGCTGGGGCTCAATCGCACCATGAATATAGGTTTGGGCTTGCAGGTCGGGGCCTTGCTGATGCTCACGGTGCCGGCCGTTTGGCTGACTATCCCTTGGGTGATGGCTGCGCAGGCGCTGTCGGGCATCGCCAAAGACCTGAACAAGATGAGCGCGAAAAGCTCGATCAAGTTGCTGGTGCCGGATGGCGAGCAAGGCACTTTATATCAGTGGGTGGCGATCCTCACCGGCTCGAAAAATGCGCTCAAGGGCGTGGGTTTTTTTATCGGTGGCGCGTTGCTGGCGTTGCTCGGTTTCGCCGGTGCTGTGCTGGCCATGGCTACCGTACTGGCGCTGGTTTGGCTGGCCAGCCTGTGCTTGCTGCAAAAGGACTTGGGTAAGGCCAAGGCTAAGCCTAAATTTCGCGAGATTCTCTCCAAGAGCCGGGCGATCAACCTGCTCTCGGCGGCCCGGCTGTTTCTGTTTGCTGCGCGTGATGTGTGGTTTGTGGTGGCGCTGCCGGTGTATTTGAGCCAAGTGTTCGGTTGGGATTTTTGGCAAGTGGGTGGTTTTCTCGCCCTCTGGGTGATGGGTTACGGCTTGGTCCAGTCGTTTGCCCCAGCGCTGACGGGTAAGGCCCAAGGGCGCGTGCCGGATGGCCGTGCCGCGTTTATCTGGGCCTTGCTGCTGGCCGGTTTGCCGGCGCTGATCGCCTTGGGCTTGGGCAGCGAATTGCCGGCGCAGTGGGTGCTGATCGGCGGCCTGCTGCTGTTCGGCGCGCTGTTTGCGATCAACTCCGCGCTGCACAGCTACCTGATTTTGGCCTACGCCAAGGCCGATGGCGTGTCGCTGGACGTGGGGTTTTATTACATGGCCAACGCCCTCGGGCGGCTGCTCGGCACGCTGCTGTCGGGTTGGGTGTATCAGGCTTATGGGCTGGCGGCTTGCCTGTGGATCTCCTCGGCCTTTGTCTTGCTAGCGGCGCTGATCTCGATTGCTTTGCCACGCCAGCAGGGCGGATCACCTGCGCAACTCTAGGGTGAGCTGTTCGCTGCGTTCTTGAATCTGGGTAATTGGCGGACTGTTCGCTGCGCTCCTGAGTCCGCCCTACGGCTGCGTATTAAGGTCGTGATTGGCGCTCGGCTAATAACCGCAACTTTATGCAAGTGCGCGGCGCGGCGGCGGCGCAGACTTCTGGCTGGCTACTGGGAGTTCTGTGATGAATCTGGCGCTGTATCTGTTGACTGTACTGATCTGGGGCACCACTTGGATCGCCATCAAGCTGCAAATGGGCGTGGTTGCCATTCCCTTGTCGATTGCCTATCGCTTTGCCTTGGCGGCGCTGGTGTTGTTCGCCGGACTGCTGCTCAGTGGCCGCCTGCAGCGTTTGGATAGACGCGCGCACGGCTTGTGCTTGGCGCAGGGCTTGTGTCTGTTTAGTCTGAATTTTCTGTGTTTTTACAATGCCAGTCAGTGGATTCCCAGCGGCTTGATCGCCGTGGTGTTTTCCACTGCCACGCTGTGGAATGCCCTGAGCGCGCGCTGGGTGTTTGGCCGGCGGTTGGCGCTGAATGTGCTGGCCGGTGGTGCCTTGGGTCTGGGCGGTTTGGCGTTGCTGTTCTGGCCAGAGTTGGCCGGGCATAACGCCAGCCGAGAAACCTGGCTGGGCTTGGCTTTGGCGCTGGCCGGCACCCTGTGTTTTGCCGCCGGTAACTTGATCTCCAGCGTGCAGCAACAGGCCGGTTTTCGCCCACTGAGCACCAATGCATGGGGCATGGCCTACGGTACGCTGTTGCTGGCGCTGTATTGCCTGTTCAGCGGTACGCCGCTGAGCTTTGAATGGAATCAGCGCTATATCGGCTCGCTGCTGTACCTGGCGATACCCGGTTCGGTGATTGGTTTTACAGCCTATCTGACCCTAGTCGGTCGCCTCGGCCAAGAGCGCGCCGCCTATTGCACGGTACTGTTCCCGCTGGTGGCGCTGAATATTTCGGCGGTGGTGGAAGGCTATCAATGGACGCCGCTGGCACTCGCCGGGCTGGTGCTGGTGATGCTCGGCAATCTGTTGGTGTTTCGCCAGCCCAAGGTGCAGCTCAAGGCCAGTACGGCGCAGTGACGGCGCTCGGGGGTTAAAAATCGCGACGATAAAACAGGTCTAGTGCGCTGGCAAAGCCGCCTGCCGCTTCAATGTACAGGGTGCGGGTTAATTCATAACGCAGCACTAGGACGTTGGTGGGTTCAAAAATCCCGGCGCCGTAGCGCAGTGACAGTCGCTCGGTGAGGCTGCCGCTGGCCACCACGCTGGAGGTGACGCCGGTGCCCATGGTGTCGATTTGAAAGTCGCTTACGCCGATGCGCTGCGCCATGTTGTCGAGCAATGGCGCAGTGCCGGCCATACCCATACCCAGCGCGGCTTGGGCAAGTATGGTGTTGCTGCCAGTGTCTTGGTCCAGCGGCCGGCCCAAGACCAAATAGGATAATGCCTGCTCTTGGCTCATGACCGGTTCGGAGAACACCACCGCCTGCGGCTGTTTCGCGCTACCGCTCAGGCGCACCCCGGCAGTTACCGCGCCCGCCCGGCGAATGGCCTCGACGTCGAGCGTGGGTTGGTCAATTGCGCCGGTGAACATCAGGTGCGCTCGGCGAATCGTCAGGCGCTGGCCGTAGGCGCGAAAGCGTCCCTCATTGAGGCTTAAATCGCCTCGGGTATCGAGGTTGTTGCCAATGTGTACGCGGCCAGCCAACACCGCGCTTAAGCCAAAGCCGTTGAACGTTAGGCGCTGCTGTCCAACCTCCACGGCGATATCCATGGCGATCTCAGGCGGGCGGCGTCTTAGGCTTTCGCTGCCGACAATCACCGCATCGTTGGACACCTGAACAACTGTGGGTGGGATCTCGAGGATTTCAATCGCGCCGCTGGGGATCGCCACCGTGCCGGATATCGACAGGTGTTCGTCAAGCAGGCGGATGCGTAAGTCTGGCTCAACATTCAGCTCGGCAAAGGGCGCGATAGTAATTGGCAGCAGATTGCCGCGCAGGCGCAGCTCTGCGCTCAGCTCTTGGCTCCAATCCAGCTCGCCTTGCAGCTTGCCCAGCCCTTGCTCACCGCTACGCCAGCCGCCAGAAAAAGTTAAATGCTCACCGTTAAGTTGTGCGCTGAGTTGCAGGTCGGCGATGTCGAGGGGCAGCTCCGGCCCCCACAGTGCGCCATCGCGCAGCTGCAAGTTGCCGTTTATTTGCGGTGCCAGCAGGCCTCCGGCGAGGGTGCCGGCGCCGTTTAGGGTGCCGGAAATATGTTCGATCATCGGTAAAAAGGCGCCGGCCACGGCCAGATTTAAGCCGTTTAGTTGGTAGCTGCCCGACAGCGGTTTGTCCGCCCTGCGCGGATCAATCTGCGCTAACAGGGATAATTCACCGAGTTTGTCACCGCGTAAAATCAGTGTGCTATCAACCCGCTGTGGCCGTAGTTGAGTGCTCAGGCGCAAGCTGTCGTAGGTGAAGTCAAACCAGTGTTGCTGCTGGCGAACCTGCCAAGTGCCACTGCCGGCATCCACGCTGATTTGTCCTGTTGGGCCGCTGGCGGGCAGGTCCAGCTGCACTTGAGCGTTGAGTTGGCCCTGCCAGCGAAGGTCCTCGGGTAACCATTGCGCCAAGCTGTCGAGGGGCAAGTTACTTAAGCGTAGACGTATGCTTGGTTCGGGTAGCAGGCGTTGCTCGTCGGCGCACAAACTGGCCACTCCCGAGAGCCAGCAATGGGCACCCCAGTTGAGTTGGCCGTTGGCCAGCCGGGTGAGGCTGGCCGGGCGTTGCAACTGCCAGTGCTGTCCGGCGCCTTGCACCTCGGCGCGGGTTAGATTACCGCGCCAGTTGCCTTGCGCCCATTCGCCGGCGAAAGCCAGCTGGCTTTGCACGAGCGGCCCCTGCAGTTGCAGTTCGAGACGCTGCTGGCGACTATCGCCGGTCGCGTTGGCTGTTAGCTGGCCCAGCTCGGTAGCGCCTAATTTGATCGCTTGGGCATCTAGGTTGAGCTGGCCGCGTTGCGCACTATTGAGGCTGGCGCTAATGCTCAGGCGTTGCAGGTGGTTATCCCGATAAGCCAGTTGCAGGCCTGTGAGTTGCAGCTGGCCTTGCGGCGCTTGCAGGCTGCCAGCCAGGTTTAAGTGACCGTTTAACTGGCCTTGCAGGTGCGGCCAAAGCTGCTTTAAACGCGGCATGGCTAGGCTGATTTGACCGCTCAGTTGCTGTTGCAACGCCACCTGCCCGGAGAGGCGATTATCCCCGAGGCGCAACTCCAAGCCGCTCAGTTGGCCGTTGTTCAAACCGCCGGCGAAGCGACCTTGAATCTGTGCCGGTTGGCCGCGCAGTCGGCCGCGCAGGTCGAGGTCGGCGTTTAAATTGAGCTGGTTATCCTTGAAGGTGCCGCTGCTGTTAATCCGCCCGGCGAGTTTGCCCGGCAGCTCGGCGAGCCAATAGGCCGGATCAAGTTCGCTGAGTTGCAGCTGTACATCCCAATCCAATGGCCCGGCAAAGCCCAGCTTGACCTGGCCATCGGCGCGCCCTTGGCCGGCGCGCAGTTGCAGCGCTGGCAATGCCACGTGCTGCAAATTGCCGCTGAACGGACTCTGCAGGCTGAAGGCCCCGGATGGCCCTTGGAGGTCGGCGGCGAACTGGCCATGGTAGTTGCCATCGTTAAAACTCAGCTGGCCATTAAGCGTGTGCAGTGTCACGGGCAGCTCTTGCGCCAGCGGGTACAGGCGCTGCCACGGAAAGTTTTGCCAATTAACCCGGCTGTCGAGGCTAAGGCCTTGTTGCCAGCTGACTTGGCCGCTGAGTTGCACCTGTTGCTGGGGCGTGGCGGTTAGCTGCAAACGGCTAATGGCGGCGCTCTCGGCGTGTACCAAGGCCTCTAGCACGACGGCTATGGGACCATCGGTGGCGGCTAAATTGGCATTGCCGCTGAGCTGGTACCCTGCCTGCAAGTTGCCGTTGGCATTTAGGCTGAGCTGCTCTAAGGCCAAGCTGTCGGGCAATTGTGCGCTGGCTTTGAAGCGGGCCACTTGCAGCTGCAGTTGCGCCGGTAAATGCTCGGCTAAGGGCTGCAGGGTGCCGCTGAGTTGGCCCTGCACATAGCCGCTGCTGTCGGCGGTAATCTGCAGGTTGTCGTGCAGTTCGCCTGTGAGTTGCAGCGCCAACTGCCAAGGTTGTTGCTCGGGTGCCGGCAGTTGTAATTGGCCGCTCAGTTGCAGCGGCCAGTTACCGCGGGTTTGCAGCAGGCCTTGGAGCTCCAGGGCTAACGCGCCACTGCGCAGGCTTAACCGCTCAATTTGCAGGCCCGCAGCGCCCCAGTGTGCGGCCAGTTGCAGGCCTTGCAGTTGTTCGGCGTCGTTCACCAACAGGCTGTCGATGCGCACGCTGCCGAGCTGCAGGCTCAGGGGTAGGGCCAGTTCCGGCAAGCTCACGGGCTCGCTGTCGGCGGCCGTGCTCGGCGGCAGGTACACGCGTACTTGGCTAGTGTGCAGTTGCTCTACGCACAGGGTCATGCGCAACAGACAACTCGGCGACCAGCTCAGGCTCAGCGCGTCGATCTGCACGCGCTGTTCGCCTTGTTGCCAGCGAAGCTGGGTGGCGCTCCAGCTATCGCCCAAACGGCCATGGAAGCCCTCGACCTGCAAACCGGGCACTTGTTCGAGTAACCAACGGCTGCCGGCATGGCTGCCCAGCAGGCCGGTAACGGCGGCCAACAGCAGCGCCAATACCAGCAGCAGCGGCATAACCAGCCTGAACAAGGCTTGGCGTGCGCGGTTGGGCAGGCCGGCCATCAAAGCTCTGGCCCCATGGAAAAATGCAGGCGTAGGCCGCCGCCATCATCCATTGCCCGGGCCAGATCGATGCGGATTGGGCCAACCGGGGATACCCAGCGCACGCCCATACCGACCGAGCGCTTAAGTTCGGGCCGGTCCAGGGAGTCGAAGCTGTTGCCGCGGTCAACAAAGCTGGCCAGCCGCCATTTTTCGGCGAAACCATATTGGTACTCAAGACTCCCAGCGGCTAAATAGCGGCCACCAATCCGTCGCCCGGCACTGTCCTCTGGCGACAGGCTTTGGTAGTCATAGCCGCGCACACTTTGATCGCCACCGGCAAAAAAGCGCAGCGATGGCGGCACGTTGTAAAACGCGCTGCCTTCAGTGGCGCCCAGCTGCGCGCGGCCGAGAAAACGGTGTTTGCTGGCGAGGGTGGTTAAGCCTCGATACAGCACATTGGCGTGCCACAAGGTGGTATCTGAACCGAGATTTTCCTCAGCCCCGGACAGATCAAACTGCAGGCGATAACCGTGGCTGGGGTCAATCAGGTTATCGCTGTTGAGCAAGCCATAACTAATCCCCGGCATCAGCAGATTGCTGTTGCCCGTTTCACCGCCGAGGTCGTATTCGTCATGCTGCCATTTCAGCGAGATAATCCGCAGCCAGCCGCTCTCAAGTTGGCTGTGCCATTCGGGGCCAACGCTGAGTAAGCGGCTGTCGACGTCGTTATTGGCGATGTCGTCAAACTCGTAGCTGGCACCCAAACGCAATTTATCGGTCAGGGGCGGATCAAGGGGAATGTCGTACCACAGGCCGAGCACTTGGCGTGGGTCTGATACCTCCATGTCCGCGCCATAGCTATGGCCTAGGTCGTTAGCCCAGTGGCGAATCCAACTGGCCCGTGCACGCGGCCCTACGTCGGTTGAGTAACCCAAGCCCAAACCCAAGCTGCGCGGCTTACGCATCTCCAGCTGGACCTTGACTGGAATCACCTGGTCAACCGCCCGGTTGGGGTTGACGTCGATCTGCACCGACTCGAAAAAGCCGCTGGAGTTGAGTGCCTGAGACAGTTCAACGATGAGGTTTGAGTCGTATGGGGTGGTCGTGCTGAACGGCAACATGCGCCGCACTAGTTGTTCTTGCAGTTGCAGGTCTCCGACAAACTGCACCATTTCGAGCTGATAGCGTGGGCCGCTGTCGAAAACCAAATCGATATCGGCGAAGCCGCTCTCGGGGTCAATTTTTAGCTGGCGCTGGGTGAAACGTCCGGAGAAAAAGCCTAAGCGTGAGGCCTGATTTTGGATGCTCAAGCGTGCGGCGTCATAACGGCCATGGTTGAGTTGCGCGCCGCTGCGCAGTTGTGGGTCGCTAGGCAGTTGAAACTCGGCCAGTTGGCTGGCAGGCCCTTCGATACGCACGGTCACATGGCGCAAGTGCAGCGGCTCACCGGGCTTGACGTTGATCGTCAGGCTGGGTCTTTTGCCGGTGCCGACAGTACTGCTGATTTGTGCATGGTAATAACCCAGTGCCTGGGCGGCGTTGCGCGCCTGTAGCTCGGCGGCGCGGCTAAAACGTTGCAGCGCCTGCGCGTCACGTTCGCCGAGACTGCCGATATGGCCTTCGATATTGTGTCTAAGTGCGTTATTGGCCGGCTCTACGCGCACCCGCAAGCGCGCCTCGGCGAACACCGAAGAGGTACACACTAAAAGTGCAAGGCCAACGCTGAGTTTGAAAAGTACCGACATGCGCGGATATTAACACGAGCAAAGTGCCGATCTGGGCCGGCGCAGCGGCCAAATCGGGGCTAAATGTACAGAACGGCTTGGATTTAATCGGTGCTCTGCTGGGCTTGTAGTTTGCTGGCGTAATCAGCCGCCGGCAGTGGTCTGGAGAAGTAATAGCCTTGCAGTTCATCGCACTCAAGCTGATGCAGTAGTTCGGCTTGCTCGGCGGTTTCTACCCCCTCGGCGATCACCGATAAGTTCAGGCTGTGGCCAATCCCGATGATGGCGCTGACCAGTGGTGCGTCGTGGTCGGCGGCGCTGAGTTTACTGACGAAGGAGCGGTCAATTTTCAGCTGGTCAACCGGGAAACGGTGCAGGTAGGACAGCGACGAGTAGCCGGTGCCAAAATCGTCCAAGCTGATTTTGATGCCCATCTGGCGCAGGCCGGTCAGGTTTAAATACACAGTTTCGCTTTCTTGTAGCAGCAGGCCTTCGGTGACTTCAAGCTGCAGTAAGCCGCTCGGTAGGGCGAACTCGCCGAGCAATGCCTGCACCTCCTGTAGCAGTAACTCGCGGGTAAAGTGCCCGGACGACAGATTGACCGCCACCGGCAGCGCCGGCACTCCGGCGTCTAGCCATTGGCGTAACTGGCTGCAAGCTTGGCGCAACACATAGTGGTCGATGCCGAGCATCAGGTTGCGTTGTTCGGCAAAGGGGATGAATTTGTCCGGCGGCACCTGCCCAGAACCTGCGCGGTTCCAGCGGATTAACGCCTCGGCGCCGATAATCCGTTGGCTGGCGGCGCACACCTTGGGTTGGTAATAGAGTTCGAACTCGCGTTGTTCGATGGCTTGGCGCAAGGCCAGTTCCAAGCGCATCACGTCGGCGGCGACCTCGCCCATGTCGGCGGTATAACACTGGTAGGTGTTACGCCCGCAAGCCTTGGCGCGGTACATGGCGATGTCGGCATTGCGTAGCAGGGTTTCTGCATCCAGCCCGTCATGTGGGTAAAAACTGATGCCAATGCTGGGGCTGATGGTGAAGTTGCTCTCGCCAATACGCAGAGTATCGGCGAGCGCCTGGATGATTTTATTGGCCACTTGCACGGCGGCGTCGCAGTCGTCGATTTCCGGCAACAGCAGCACAAATTCATCGCCGCCTAAGCGCGCCACGGTGTCGGATTTACGCACCAGCGCCTCGAGCTTAGAGCCGACCAGCTTGAGTAATTCATCCCCGACGCTATGTCCGAGGGTGTCATTGATTTGCTTGAAGTGATCAAGGTCGATAAATAGCAGCGCGCAGATTTCTTGCTTGCGCTGGTTGTGCAACAAGGCTTGCTGCAGGCGGTCTGTGAGCAGCATGCGGTTGGCTAGGCCGGTGAGCGAGTCATGGGTGGCCATGTGCAGAATACGTTGCTCGGCCAGCTTGCGTTCGGTGATATCGACTTGCACGCCGGTGAGGCGGCTGGCCTTGCCATTTTTATCAAAACCAATGTGGCAAATACAGGACAGGTAATGCAGTTCGCCGTTGCCCCAGAGCAAGCGGTACACCACTTCGTAGCGCGACTTAGGCCCGTAAATACCTTCACGCACGGCATGCAACACATATTCGCGATCGTCGGGGTGGACCATTTCGACCCAAGTTTGCGCGGCAGCTTTGATACTGAACGGCTCAAGGCCATAGAGCCGAAAAGTCTGCGCGTCCCAGTAGGCTTGTTGATTTTCTAGGTCCCATTCCCAAACACCTAAACCGGCGACTTCGGTGGCGATCGAGAGCCGATCAGACAGCCGCAGGCGCGCCGCTTCGGCGGCTTGGCGTTGCTGAATTTCCAGCTCCAGCTCGCTGGCGCGCAGGGTCAGAGCACTGTCGCGGGCGCGCAATTTATCGACCATGTTGGCGAAGCTGTCGGCCAATTTGCCCAGTTCATCCTGGCGGCTGCGCGGCAGCTTAACGGTTAGTTCGCCGGCGGCAATCGACTGCGCGGCGCGTTGCAATAGATCCAGCGGTTTGGCTACTTGACGGCGAATAATCCAAGCCAGCAGCAGTAGTTCAATGGCCAGCCCGAGCAGGCCAGCGAGCAAAATGACGCTGGCCGCGGCAAAGGCTTTTTCGGCCAATAAGGTTTTTGGATAAACGCTGATGAAGTTCCAGTTTGGCCCCTGGATACGTCCGATGCCGAGGTAGTGCTGGCCGTCACTGGACTCGACCACGCGCGGCCACTCGGTGCTGGCGTTGGCCAGTTTGGCGGCGTCGAGTAACAGCGGGTCACCCAGCTCCTCAAGCTGCAGACTACCGGCTGAACTGCGGATTTTATCCATCAACTGCGGGTGCACCAGCAGGCGGTTTTTGTCGTCGATGATCAGGTTGTAGCTGCCGCTGCTGTGCTCTTCACTGATCCGCTTAGTCACGCTTTCGATGGAAATATCTTGCGAGACGGTGCCCAGCCATTGATCGTGAAGATCAATCGGGGTGAGAGTGGAGAGCATCCAGATCGCCGCTTTGTCGTCGAAGTACAGCTCAGTCCAAGTATTCAGCCGCTTGGGGTTGCGGTCTGGGGCGGAATTACGCACCGGCGGATAGTCAAAATTGTTGGTGTTGCTGTCGGACAGTTGGCCCCAATTGACCGAAGGCGAATACATAATCAGGGCGATGCCCGGCAGGTCGATATAGGCCGAGTAATAATGCATGGTCATGGGCGCGCCCCATTCACGCAGCAGTTTAAAGGCCACCAACACTTGGCGGCGAATCGTATCGGTGAGCGGCACTTGGCTGCGGATGTAAATCGAGGGTAGGCGCTTGAAATCATCCAGCTCCGGTCGCACCCGCACCAGCCCGTCGGGGTAGCGCACAAACCAGTGATCAAACTCCGCTTGTGGGTCTTGATCGGCGGCTTGCTTTAAACGCCGCAAATACTCGTCGCGCAACAAATAGGTGTTTTGCTGGGCCTGCACAAAGGTTTCGGAGTCCAGCGCGGTGCGTGCCGAAACCTGATCGCCCAGGCTCGCCAGGGTTTGTTTGCGCATGCTGCTGATGCTGTTTTGATAGCTCAGCAGTGTCACGGCGATAATCGCCAACGCAATCACCGCGCCAATTTGTACCTGAATGCGCCGGGCTAGGCTTTTGCGAATGTAAGTCAGCAGCTTTGGCATGCAAGCGTCTCAAGTGCAGTCAGTTGTGCAGCTAACTTAGCAGAGATCATGCCGTTTTGGTTGGGTGGTCAGCTTTGTTCCGTTTGGCTGCTTGGTTGGTGCTGGGGACGGCTTTCGTTATGCCTAAAATAACCCCAGTTGCCCGCCAAGCAAGGTGGCAAAGTCGTCGTCCACGAACGGCAAAATTGCATCCGCCACCGGTTGCAGTTGTCGGCTCAGGTAGTGCTCGTAGTCGATGGCTGCGGTGCGCGCTTCTAGCGGTTCGGGGCCAGCGAGGGTGATTAGATAGCTGATCCAGCCGCCGTTTTGGTACTGCTGCGGGCGCCCGTGCAACTGGTTGTAGTCATCGGCCAAGCGTGCGGCGCGCACATGCGGCGGCACGTTACGTTGGTAGTCGGCCAGCGTGCGGCGCAGGCGTTTGCGGTAGATCAGCAGGTCATCCAGTTCGCCGGCCAAGGTGCGACTGACGAAGTTGCGGATATAACCTTGGTAGGGCTGGCGCTTAAAAATCAGCAGGTATAGCTCGCGCTGAAACTGCTGGGCCAGTGGCGACCAGTCGCTGCGCACGGTTTCCAACCCCTTGTAGACCATCTCCTGAGTGCCGTTGGCTTGGTTCACCATGCCGGCGTAGCGTTTCTTGCTGCCTTGCTCGGCGCCGCGAATGGTTGGCATCAAAAAGCGGCAGTAGTGGGTCTCGTATTGCAGCTCCAGCGCACTCTCTAGACGGTACTCGTCGTGCAGATGTTCGCGCCAGAATTGGTTGACCTTGACCACCAGTGCGCGGCCGATGCGTGCGGCGTCGTCTTCGCCGTGAGCGTGCTTGAGCCAGACGAAGGTCGAGTCGGTGTCACCGTAAATCACCGTATGGCCTTCGGCCTCAATCAGCGAGCGGGTGCGGTGCATGATCTCGTGGCCGCGCAGGGTGATGGAGGAGGCCAGGCGGGTGTCGAAGAAGCGGCAACCGCTGGAGCCGAGCACGCCGTAAAAGGAATTCATGATGATTTTCAGCGCCTGCGACAGCGGCGCGTTGTGCTCACGTTTGGCGGTTTCGCGGCCTTGCCACACCTGCTGGATAATCGCCGGCAGGCAATGCTTATCGCGCGAGAAGCGTGCGCCACGAAAGCCCGGCACCGAGGTCGCGTCATCGGGCTGGCGCAAACCCTCGATCAGCCCCACCGGATCGATCAGAAAGCTGCGGATGATCGACGGATACAGGCTCTTGTAGTCGAGCACTATCACCGATTCATACAGGCCGGGCTGGGAGTCCATGACGAAGCCGCCGGGGCTGTTCTGCGGTGGATTGTCGCCAAGGTTCGGCGCGACCAAGCCCTGACGGTGCATCAGCGGCAGATACAGGTGTTCGAAGGCGGCCACCGAACCGCCGCTGCGGTCGGCGGGCAGGCCCGTGACGGTGGCGCGCTCGAGCAAGAAAGTGAGAATTTCGGTCTTGGCGAAAATCCGCGTGACCAGCTCGCAGTCCTTGAGGTTGTAACGCGCCAGAGCGGGCTTGTCCTCGGCGAACATGCGGTCGATTTCGTCCATGCGCTGGTAGGGCGTGGAGATGTCCTTGCCCTCGCCGAGCAGGGTCTGGGCGACGTTTTCCAAGCTGAACGAGGGAAAGCTCCAGGTCGCCGAACGCAAGGCTTCGATGCCGTCGATCAGTAACCGCCCGGCGGCCGCGGCGAAGTAATGGTTTTTGCCACTGGCATGCTGGCGCCACTGCATCTCCTCGCCGTCGCGGCCCAAACGCAGGGGGATGGCCAACCGCCGCGCATGTTCATGCAGTACGCGCAGATCGAACTGCACCAGGTTCCAGCCGATAATCGCATCTGGGTCGTGCTCGGCCAGCCACTGGTTGAGTTTGAGCAGCAACTCTTGGCGGCAGGAGCAATATTCCAGTGTGAAGTTCTCGGCCGCCTCCTGACCATCGCTGCGCCCGAGCATATACACCTGACGCTGGCCGCAGCCTTGCAGAGCGATCGAGTACAGGTCGCCAAAGGCATTGGTTTCGATGTCCAGCGATACCAGTCTGAGCGTGGGTCGGTAGCTGGGCGCTGGTTTGATCTGCGCCTCGAGAAGCAGGCCGTTGGGGTCCGGCGCGCCGGTAAAAATGACCGGCGCGGTAATAAAACGCTCCATCAGGTAGCGCTCGGGCGGGCGGATATCGCCCTCATAGACGTCGATACCGGCGCGGCGCAGGCGTTTGTCGAGGTCGATCAGTTGCTTGTGTTGTTGGCAATACAGGCCCAATACCGGCCGCTGCTGGAAATCGCGCAGCCCCAACGGACGTAACTCGACGCCCGGCTCATTGCCCAGTAGCGCCTCGGCCTCGGCCCGCTGCACCGCCGGGATAAAGGCTACAGATGGCTGCACAGGCAAGCGGATATGCCGCGGTCCATTATCGGTCGCCAGCCAAAACTCGATGTGCGTCCCCGCCGGCGTATCGCGCCAATGTCGGGTCAGGATAAACCCCTGTTGTAACTCCACCACTGCAACCCCAAGGCTTTGTTTCAAGGGGGACGATTGTACGTGGCATTGGTTGGGGGTGTCTGGGCGCGGATATTGCTAACGCGCTGTTTGAGAACCTTTACGGCGGCCCGCACTCGGTCCGTCGTGTTTTACCCATCCAGCACTGGCCAATAGTTGCGAAACTGGCTTGGGTTTATTCCCTTCGCCCAGCGATGCGCTTCCTCAACGCTAACCAAGCCAGCAGCGGATAGCAAAAATAATGCAGGCCGAAAATCACTAGGCCCATGGGGCTGGGCTGGTCTTTAAAGGTCATTAGCGCCAGCAAAGCTATATAGAGTAAAGCCAGCACGCCGGCGTAGATGCCGAGTAGGCGTCGTCGTTCGCTGGGCGTAGCGGCGCGGCGATGCTGGGCGAAAAACCACAGGGCCATGCCGCCGGCGACTGCGGCGGCAATCAGCAAGGTGGTCAGTACACCGCCCAAATGAACGAAACTGCGCAGTAGCAGGTTGAGCACGATGACGGCGGCCACACCGCCGAGGGCTAGGCGGGTAACCGGGACGTGAGTTGTGGTTGCTGGGTCGTTCATGGGCTGCGCCGTTACAGACTGCGATCGAGGCCGAAGCGTTTTTTTAGCGCGGCTTGCAGCAGGCGTTTGGGTACCAATGCGGCCAGAAACGGCATGATCCGGCTGCCGTTGCCTAAACGCAGCAGGTCGGGGCGTTGGTTGTTTTGCACGGCGGCGAGCACGTTGCGAGCAAAGTGGCTGGCCGGTGTTGGATTATCTTGCGATGCGTTGGCGCGGGCGCGGATGCCGTCGCGGATCGGCCACCACGGCGAGGTTTGCTCGAGCAATTGTTCGGCTTGTTGGCTGGCGTGGGCGCCAAAGCTTGAGGCAATCGCGCCGGGCTGTACTTCCAGTACGCCGATGGCAAAGGGCGCTAGCTCCATGCGCAAGGCATCGGACAGCGCATGAACAGCGGCCTTGGAGGCGCAGTAGGCACCGGCAAATGGGGTGACCAGCACGCCGGAGACGCTGCCGATATTCACCACTAAACCTTGGCTTAGCCGTAGCAGCGGGAAGAGTGCGCGGGTGACGCCGATGATGGCGAATACGTTGGTCTCGAACTGCCGGCGCAGGGCTTCGACGCCGCCATCCAGCAACGGTCCCATGGCGCCGTAGCCGGCGTTATTGATTAGTACATCGAGGCGTCCGGCTTGATGTTCGAGGCGCATGGCCAATTGGCTGATGGCCAAACTGTCGTTAACGTCCAGCGCCACGCCGATGAAGCCGGCAGCGTTCAGCGCGTCAATGTCGGCAGCTTTACGCGCCGTGGTCCAGACCTGATAGCCGGCGCTTTTGAACGCGTCCGCCAGTGCGCGGCCAATGCCGCTGGAGCAGCCAGTAATCAGGGCAACAGGTTGAGACATGCAGTGCTCCAAGTGCGCTGGCGGTGCTGCCGGCAGCGCTGAAAGGGTTAGGTTTTATGCGGCTTGCACCGTCCGGCACTGTGTTTGTGCTCAAGAGGCATTCCCATTGCCACGCTATTTAGTCGTCCGGCTGGTCACGCAGAAACACCAAACTGTCGGGTTTGGAGTGCTCGGCGTGGTAGCGATAGCCCTGATAGTTGAAGTCTTTGAGGCCAGCCGGGTCGTTTAGGCGCTCTTTAATCACGTAACGAGCCATCAGGCCGCGAGCCTTTTTGGCGTAGAAGCTGATGATTTTGTACTGGCCGTTTTTTAGGTCTTTGAACTCGGTGTTAATCACCCGTGCGTTCAGGGCTTTGAGTTTGACCGAGCTGAAGTATTCGTTCGAGGCGAGGTTTAGCAGCAGGTTATCGCCCTGTTCTGCGAGCGCTTGATTGAGGTAGCCGCTGATCCGTTCGCCCCAAAACTCATAAAGGTTTTTGCCACGCGGATTGGCCAGTTTGGTGCCCATTTCCAAGCGGTACGGCTGCATCAAATCCAGCGGTCGTAGCAGGCCATACAAACCGGACAACATGCGCAGGTGCTGCTGGGCGTAGTCGAAATCGGCTGGGCTAAAGTCTTCGGCATTTAACCCGGTATACACATCGCCCTTAAAGGCCAGCAGCGCTTGCTTGGCGTTTTGCTCGGTAAAGTCCGGGGTCCAACTGCCGTAGCGGGCGGCATTCAGACCGGCGAGTTTGTCCGACAGGCTCATCAACGTGGCAATTTGCGCCGGTGTCAGCGCGCGCAGTTGCTCAATCAGTACGCTTGA
>JBILAR010000179.1:0-3800 GCA_044354115.1 Pseudomonas sp.
CGAGGGTCTTGGCGGGGGAAATTACCATCAGCATAAACGCGGCTCCTTGAGTGCTTGCTGCGATTCTAACAGCCTGTTGAGTTGCGTCCCCGGTTATCACTGGGTGCTTGCGGCACTGCGGCGCTCGGCCAATAAAATATCTTGGAAAAACCTAGGTTGCTGCTATTCGTGTCATCAAATATGCGCTATCAATTAGTTAGACCGTCGAACCCGGCAACTCCGGTGGCGGTCGTGGCGTGTGTCCGCGTTCTAACAGCGTCGGCACATGCTCGGCCTTGCTCGGGTGGGTTGTGTCACGCCGCACTGGCGTGAACGTGGCGGTCATTTTGCGGCGCAGTGCGCTCTGGCGCTGCGTCTACTGGCCTCAGCAAGAAGGTGACCGAGATGGACAACCACGGACGTGTTAGCCCCACCGCGCCAACGCTCTACGCCCTCGATACCAACGTGTTAATTCACGACCCGAATGCCTTGCTGAACTTTCAGGAACACCATGTCGCGATCCCCATGACGGTATTGGAGGAGCTCGACAAACTGAAAAGCGGTAAGCAAGGGGTGGCGGCGGAATGCCGTCAGGCGATTCGCCTGATCGATAAAATCCTTGCCGATGCCAAGCCTGAGGAAGTTGAGCGCGGGGTGCCGATCCAGCGCGACAAGAGTGGACCTTGTGGCTTTTTGTCGATACTGATGAGCAAGCAACATGTGGTGCAGCTCGCAGGTTTGCCCGAGGATCTTAACGACAACAAGATCATCAACCAATTGGTCGAGTTGCAGGCCGCCCGGGCCGGTGTGTCAGTGGTGCTGGTGACCAAAGATATCAATATGCGTTTAAAAGCGCGGGCTTGCGGGATTGAAGCGGAGGACTATCACACCGACCAATTGATCGACGATGTGGCGCTGCTGCCCAAGGGCTATCACAACGTCAGCGGCTCGTTCTGGGATCGTGTGGCCAAGGTCGATACCCGTCAGGAGCACAGCCGAACCTGGCATTTGGTGCAGTTGATCGACAACTTGCCAGCGGTGCATATCAACGAATTTATCATCGACGAACAGGGCTTTGTCGGTTGGATTAAGGGCATCAAGGGCGCCGAGATTCTGATTCTCGACCTGCACAAGGAGCCGCTGCTGCACCAAGAGGCGTGGGGCCTGCGCCCGCGCGATATTTATCAAAGCCTGGCGCTGTATGCCTTGCTCGACCCGGACATCCATCTGGTCAATCTGACCGGCGCGGCGGGCTCGGGTAAGACCATTCTGGCGCTGGCGGCGGCCATCGAGCAGACCATGGTCAGCAAGCGCTACCGGCGTATTATCGCCACCCGGAGCGTGCAGGGGCTAGATCAGGAAATTGGTTTTCTGCCCGGTACCGAGGCCGAGAAGATGGAGCCTTGGCTCGGTGCCATCACCGATAACCTCGAAGCCCTGCATATGGACGACGAGAACACCCACGGCAGCGTCGATTACATTTTGCAAAAAGTGCCGCTGCAGTTTAAATCGCTCAACTACATTCGCGGTCGTAGCTTTCAGCAGAGCCTGATTCTCATCGACGAGTGCCAGAACCTCACCCCGCACCAGATGAAAACCATCATCACCCGCGCCGGCACTGGCTCTAAGGTGGTGTGCTTGGGCAACTTGGCGCAGATCGATACGCCGTACTTGTCGGCGCCCAGCTCTGGGCTGACCTATCTAACCGAACGCTTCAAAGACTTTCCGCATGGCGTGCATATCACCCTGCAAGGCGTGCCGCGCTCGATTCTGGCGGAATTTGCCGAGGCCAATATGTAAGCCTGTGGCGTGCCGGGCGATAGCTCATCGCCCGGCAAGCGTCGGCACGGTTTACAATCGCGGCTTCTCACTCGGAGTAAGCCTGTGCTGACCCATCTCGATTCTCAAGGCCGTGCAAATATGGTCGATGTCACCGATAAGTCGGTGACCTTTCGCGAGGCTGTGGCCGAAGCCTTGGTGCGTATGCGCCCAGAAACCTTAGCGATGATTGTCCAAGGCGATCATCCCAAGGGTGACGTATTTGCCGTGGCGCGGATTGCCGGGATTCAGGCGGCGAAGAAAACCTCCGATCTGATCCCTCTGTGTCACCCATTACTGTTGACCAGCGTTAAGGTCGAGCTGCTTGCTCAAGGCCAAGATGCGGTGCATATCACCGCCCTCTGTAAATTGTCCGGGCAGACCGGCGTGGAGATGGAAGCCTTGACCGCCGCCAGCGTCGCGGCCCTGACGATATACGACATGTGCAAGGCGGTTGATCGCGGCATGTTGATTGAGTCGGTACGGCTGCTGGAGAAACTCGGTGGCAAGAGCGGTCACTATCGTTTGGCTGATGCTAATGCTGCGGAGACTGGAGAATGATTCACGTACAGTATTTTGCCCGCTACCGCGAAGCGCTGGGGTTGAGTGGCGAACAGTTGAGTTGGGTCAGTGAGTTGGGTTGTGTCGATGATTTACGCTTGCGGCTGCTGGCGCGCGGCGGCGCTTGGAGCGTGTTAGCCGAGCAGAATTTGATGTGTGCGCGTAATCAAGAGTTGTGCAGCCTCAGTGAACCACTCGCCGATGGTGATGAAGTGGCGTTTTTTCCAACCGTGACCGGAGGTTAAGTCGATGCGCATTCGCGTGCAGGTCGAGGCGTTTGATCCAGGGGCTGAGTTGAATGCCTTGCATGCGGCCAATGTCGGCATAGGGGCGGTGCTGGGCTTTGTCGGTTATGTGCGCGACTTTAATGAGGGCCAAGAAGTGGCTGGGATGTTCCTAGAACATTACCCCGGCATGACCGAAAAATCGCTGGAGAAAATCGCCGCCGAGGCCGAGCAACGCTGGCCGTTGTTGCGCTTAGAGATATTGCACCGCATCGGCCAATTGCAGCCGGGCGAGCCGATTGTTTGGGTGGGTACCGCCAGCGCCCACCGCCAAGCCGCGTTCGATGCCTGCAACTTCGTCATGGACTATCTGAAAACCCGTGCGCCGTTCTGGAAGCAAGAGCAGGGCGCTGCCGGCCCGCGCTGGGTCGAAGGCCGTACTAGCGATAAAGACGCTGCTCAGCGTTGGGATAAAACGTAGGCTGGATGACGCTTCACCCATCCACCATGATCAGGTTTCAGCAATCCCCCTTCGCTCAAAAACCGTTGGTGGATGAAAACAACGTCATCCACCCTACCGCTTATGCGGCACCGGAGTCAGCAGTTCAGTCGGCGGTTGCTCGCAATTGATCTTGTGCCCCAGGAGCGCTTCGATCGGCGGCAGGGCATAGGCGTCATCTTCCCCAGCAAAGCTGATGGAGTTGCCGGTGCTGCCGGCGCGGCCAGTACGGCCGATGCGGTGCACGTAGTCATCCGGGGTTTCCGGCAGGGTAAAGTTGATCACGTGGCTGATGCCGTCGACGTGAATACCACGGCCGGCCACATCGGTGGCGACCATCACGCAAATACGGCCTTCACGGAAATCTTCTAGCGCTTTGATGCGCTTGTGCTGCGGCACGTCGCCGGACATCTGTACGGCGCTGATACCGTCGCGGGTGAGGCGTTCTTCAATGCGCCGCACTTCGTCTTTGCGGTTGGCAAACACCATCACCCGGGTCCAGTTGTTTTGCTTGATCAGGTTGTACAGCAGCTTGTATTTGTCGCTGCCGGCCACGGCGTAAACGTGTTGCTCAACATTGGCGTTGGCGACGCCCGTGGCTTCGATCTCGACGATGGCCGGATCGGTGGTCCACTGCTTGGCGAGGTTCATCACATCTTCAGTGAAAGTGGCCGAGAACAGCAAGGTTTGCCGCTCGTCCTTGTTCGGCGTCTGACGAA
>JBILAR010000061.1:0-20312 GCA_044354115.1 Pseudomonas sp.
TTGGCCGTTGGCGTCGGTGAGGTAAATGGCTAGATAAGCATCATTGCCACCGTAGCTCTGCAACTGGGTGTTGAGGGTCACTTCCCGCGCTTGAGCCAAACCGGGCAGGGCGATGGCGCTGGTGAGCGCAATGGCGGCGGCAATTTTGTTGCGATTGAAGGTGTTCATAAGTGCGCTCCGGTTGCATGACGTGGCTGCAGATTAAAGTGTTCAGCTGACACTCAGCTGAACGGCCTAGCTCGACTAATGCGGGGCATTACTGGCTGGCCTTGAGGTACGCCGAGGCATCGCCACCGGCGCTAAAGTCGATTTCTAAACTGCGAATTTTTAGGGTCGAGGGGGCATACTTAGCCTCCAGTTTGTTGCCCTGACGGTCGGTGGCCCGAACTTCATAACAGCCGTCATCGACCTTAATGCGCTGCACACTCCAGCCCAGTTGTTCGACTTGTTGGCGCAAAATATCCCGTGGTTGCCAGTCGGCGACTGGGTCGGCGCAACTGTCGTCGGCCCACACCGGCGCGCAGGCCAGTAAGCTGAGTAACGCGGTGCTGCAAATTAACCGGGTGGTCATGGGCTTTCTCCAGATAAGACCTCTGTGGCATACGCTAACGTGCTTAGCTGACAGCAACCTGAACGCGGCCTATGCCGTTGTTAAGGTTTATGTCAGGTTCGCTGGCTAGGCTGCGCTGGGGAACTCAAACAGAGGTGGAACAATGCGGGTACTGCTGATTGAAGATACCCAGGGCTTGGGCCAGGCGGTGCGCGAGCAAATTGCCGATGACGGCCATGCGGTGGACTGGGTGCAATGTCTCGCCCATGCGCACAGCAGTGTGCGCAGCACCCATTACGACTTGATCTTGCTCGACTTACAGCTGCCCGACGGCCTGGGGTTGGATTTTTTGCGCCAGCGCCGCGCAGCGGGCGATGCCAACCCAGTGATCATCCTTACCGCCCGCGATCAAATATCTGATCGGATCGCCGGTCTGAACGCCGGGGCCGATGATTATTTGGTCAAACCTTTCGACTTATTTGAGCTGTCTGCCCGAGTGGCCGCCGTGGCCCGCCGTTACAGCGGCAATCCCAACCCACAGCTGCAGATTGGCCCGCTGCACATCGACCTCTCGGCGCGCACGGTGCAGCGCGCTGGCGTCAGCGTGGATTTGACCGCCCGCGAGTGGGCGCTGTTTGAGGCGTTTATCCAGCAGCCGAATGCGTTGCTGTCGAAGTCGCAGTTGGAGGATCGACTGTATGAGTTTGGCGCTGAAATCGAGAGCAATACCATCGAGGTGTACATCAGTCGGCTGCGCAAAAAACTCGGCCGCGAGCTGATCGAAACCGTTCGTGGCATGGGCTATCGGCTGGCCGCCACATGAGTGCCGCGGCCAGTTTGCAAAAACGCCTGAGCCTGGGGCTGACCCTAATGCTCTGCGTGCTTTGGCTGGTGGCGACTGTGACCGCAGGCTGGGTGGTGCAGGGCGAATTGAATGAAGCCTTCGACAGCGCGCTGGAAGAAACCGCGCAACGGATTTTGCCCCTAGCAGTGCTGGAAATTATCAATCGGGATGCCTCCGATGCGGCGCAACACATCGCCGCGCTGCAAGCACACAACGAGTACCTGACCTACTTGGTGCGTGATAACAACGGCAAAATCCTCATGCAGTCCCATGATGCGAATCCTGCAGCGTTCAATCCATTGCCCGTGGAAGGTTTCAGCCACACCGCCACCCACCGCCTGTATGGCGCCAGTGCATTGCGCGAAACCGTGTTTATCGAGGTCGCCGAACCGCTCAAGCATCGCCGTGAAGCTGCGCTGGATGCCTCACAGGCCTTGCTGCTGCCGCTGCTCGGGCTGATCCCGCTGAGTTTGCTGGGTTGCTGGTTGTTGGTGCGTTTCAGCTTGCGCAGCGTGCTGGCCTATCGACGGGCCATCGAGACCCGTGGCGCGGGCGACTTAAGCCCTATCGAGGTGGCCAACTTGCCAGCCGAAATCGCCCCTTTGGCCGCTGCGGTCAACCTTCTGCTGGAGCGTTTGCGCAGTGCGCTGGAGGCTGAGCGCAGCTTTACCGCCAACAGCGCCCATGAGTTGCGCACGCCCTTGGCCGCCACCCTGGCACAAATTCAGCGGCTGCGGCATGAGGCGCCAGAAGGGCCACTGCAAGTGCGGGCTGGGCAGATAGAGGATTCGTTACGCAAGCTCGCCCGGCTGGCGGAAAAGCTTATGCAACTGGCTAAGGCCGAAGGCGCCGGGCTGTTGGCCAGTAGTCCAACAGAGTTAATGACGCTGTCCGCCTATGTGGTTGATGAACTGCAGCGCACAGCCGGCGCACGGCTGCAATTAAAGCTGCCGGCGGCGACCTCCGTGCTGAGCAATATCGACGCGGATGCCTTTGCCATTTTGCTGCGTAACCTGATCGAAAATGGCTTAAAGCACGGCGCCGAAGATCAGCCAGTGCTCGTTAGTTTGAGCGCCACAGGTTTACTCCAGGTGGCGAATGGAGGGGCCGTGGTACCCGCAGCGGTGCTGGCCCAGCTGACTGAGCGATTTGTGCGCGGAAATAGTCAGGCCCAAGGCTCTGGACTGGGCCTGGCCATAGTCGCGGCTATTGCTCGCGGGGTTGGGGCGAAACTCACCCTAGCCTCGCCGGCCGATGGCAAGAGCGACGGCTTTGAGGTTCGCGTGCAGTTTGTGCTGGCGCCCCCTGTTGCGGTGTCTGGCTAGCGGCTCAGTCGCTGTGCCTGCAGGTATTTTATGGACTTGATAAACGTCAAGTTCAAGCTCAGTTATTGGGCGTAGATTTCCCACATCTAGTGTTTTGTCGGTGATAACCGCCTACATCTTGTGTTGGAGTCCAGTATGCCTAGCTTGCCCCCTAGCAGTTCACCGGTGTCGTTGCGCAAGCGCGATGGTCGTTTAGTCGCCTTTGAACTGGGTAAAATCCAGGCCGCCATTGCCGCCGCCGGGATTGCCACGGGCGAGTTTGCCGGCACTCAAGCCGGGCCTTTGGCCGAGTTGGTGTTGCAGCGCTTGCTGGCCCACGAAACCTTGGATATTGAGCAGATCCAAGACCAAGTCGAACGGGTGTTAATGGAGGCGTATTACTACGCCAGTGCCCGCGCCTATATCGTTTATCGCGAGCAACACAGCCGGCTGCGCCGCGATCGTAAGGCGATTGTTGAAGTGGCCGCCTCGATGAATGAATACCTGTCGCGGGCCGATTGGCGCGTGCAGGCCAACGCCAATCAGGGCTATTCATTGGGCGGTTTGGTGTTGAATGTGGCCGGTAAAGTGACCGCCAATTACTGGCTCGATGAGGTGTACAGCGAGGCCATCGGTGAGGCGCATCGCGAGGGTGATTTGCATATCCATGATCTGGATATGTTGGCCGGCTACTGCGCCGGCTGGTCGCTGCGCACCTTGCTGCATGAGGGCTTAAATGGCGTGCCGGGCCGGGTTGAGGCCGGGCCGCCCAAGCACCTGACCAGCGCCTTGGGGCAGATGGTGAATTTTCTTGGCACCCTGCAAAACGAATGGGCCGGCGCGCAAGCCTTTAGCTCCTTCGACACCTATTTAGCGCCCTATGTGCGCAAGGATAATCTGGACTTTAGCCAGGTTCGCCAGGCCATTCAGGAGTTTATCTACAACCTGAATGTGCCGTCCCGTTGGGGCACGCAAACGCCCTTTACCAACCTGACCTTCGACTGGGTGTGCCCGGAAGACTTGCGCGAGCAAATCCCTTATATCGCCGGGGTTGAAATGCCCTTTGCCTATGGCGATTTGCAGGCCGAGATGGAGTTAATCAACCGCGCCTATATCGAGGTGATGCAGGCCGGGGACGCTAAGGGCCGGGTGTTTACCTTCCCGATTCCGACCTACAACATCACCCATGATTTTCCCTGGGACAGCGAAAACGCCGAGCGCTTGTTCGAGATGACCGCCCGCTATGGCTTGCCGTACTTTCAGAATTTTTTAAATTCCGACATGCAGCCCAATCAAGTGCGCTCCATGTGCTGCCGTTTGCAGCTGGATGTGCGCGAGCTACTCAAGCGCGGCGGTGGTTTATTTGGTTCGGCCGAGCAAACCGGCTCACTGGGTGTGGTGACTATTAACTGCGCGCGTTTGGGTTATCTGTACAAAGGCGACACCGGTGGTTTGCTGCGGCGTATGGATCAGCTGATGGAGCTGGCGATGCACAGCTTGGAGGTGAAACGTAAGGTGATTCAGCATCATATGGATGCCGGCTTGTACCCCTATACCAAGCGTTATCTGGGCACCTTGCGTAATCACTTCTCGACCATTGGCCTAAATGGCATGCACGAGATGCTGCGCAATTTCAGTGGTGATACCGAAGGCATGCACACCACCGTGGGCCGCGAGTTTGCCCTGCATTTGCTCGATCATGTGCGCGCCACCTTAGTGCGTTTCCAAGAAGAAACCGGCCATCTGTACAACCTCGAAGCCACCCCGGCCGAGGGCACCACTTACCGTTTTGCCAAAGAAGATTTAAAGCGCTTCCCAGATATTTTGCAGGCCGGCTGCGCCACTGCACCCTATTACAGCAACTCCTCGCAGTTGCCGGTGGGCTTTACCGATGACCCGTTCGAGGCGCTGGAACTGCAGGACGCCCTGCAATGCAAGTACACCGGCGGCACCGTGCTGCACCTGTATATGGCCGAGCGAATTTCCTCCACCCAAGCCTGTAAGAACCTGGTGCGCAACGCCTTGAGTCGTTTTCGGTTGCCGTACCTAACTATCACCCCGACCTTTTCCATCTGCCCGGTGCATGGCTATTTGGATGGCGAGCACGAGTTTTGTCCGCAGTGCGACGAGGTTTTGTTACAGCGGCAACAAGCCTGTAGCGCGGGCAGTTGTGCCTGAGCCCTGTTGCAACGCCGGACGTAGGGTGGGCTTCAGCCCACCGATGCAAAGCACGGCAGCCATGGTGGGCTAAAGCCCACCCTACCTACTTTCACCCACGCAAGGAGCTACACCATGCACGTAACTGTTGAGCAATTGTCCGCTGAATCAATCCCACAAGAACTGCGCCAGCGCTGTGAAGTTTGGACCCGTGTGATGGGTTATCACCGGCCGGTGGCGGCGTTCAACCCAGGTAAGCAGTCCGAGCACCGTGAGCGTCGGCACTTTACCGAAACCCCAGCGCAGCGCGTCTCTGCGTGAAAACCCAGTGCGCTAGCCAAATGTTGCGGGTCGGCGGCATGGTGCCGCTGACCAGCCTGGATTATCCGGGGCGTTTGGCCTGCGTGCTGTTTTGTCAGGGCTGCGCTTGGCGCTGCCGCTATTGCCATAACCCTGGGCTAATAGTGGCGCGTGGCGAGCAGGAAAAACCCTGGCCGGAAATTCTGGATTTTCTCAAGCGCCGCCAAGGTCTGCTTGAGGCGGTGGTGTTTAGTGGTGGCGAGCCGACCTTGCAGGCGGCCTTACCGGCAGCCATTAAGCAGGCCCGTGAGCTGGGTTTTTTGATTGGCCTGCACAGCGCCGGAATTCGCCCGCAAGCGCTGGCTAGGGTTTTACCCTTGGTCGATTGGGTGGGTTTTGATGTGAAGGCTTTAAGCGAAGATACCCAGTTGATTACCGGGGTCAGTGGCAGCGGGGCGGCCAACTGGCGCAGCTTAGAGCTACTGCTGGCCAGCGGCGTGGCCTATGAGTGCCGTACCACCGTGCACTGGCACTTAATCGATTGCGAGAAACTCTGGACCCTGGCGCAACGGCTGCGCGCCGCCGGCGTTGAGCATTACGTGATTCAAAAGGTGCGTACTGCGGTGATGTGGGAGCAAGGCATGCCGGACATTCCCGCGCCCTTGCATCGGCAGCAGCTCTGGCAGCGACTCGCCGAGTTGTTCCCGCACTTTAGCCTGCGTGGGCAATAACAGGCGGTGTGAAAAACGTAGCGAGCGAAGGTTAGGCAAGGCAAAAACAGGCGAGGACGCGCAGTTTACGAGCTGTAAATGAGCAGGCTGAGCCTGTTTTTAACGCCGCATAACCGAGCGCAGTAGTTTTCAGACGGCCTGAAGCAACGGCTCCTCATTAAACTCAGCCAACAACCGAGCCACGCTAGGGATAATGATATGTCGGCCTTGGCTTTCAATTAAGCCGGCTTGACGCAAACGGGCCATGGTCCGTGAGAGGGTTTCGGGCTGCATCGACAGGCGTGCGGCGATCAATCGCTTGGGCAGTTGCAGGTCGATCTCGGCGCTGTCGACGGCGCGATTCTCTAGCTGCTGAATCAGGTACAGGGCAAAGCGCTGGGTGGCATTTTGCAGGGTCAGGGTTTCGATTTCGCCAAGCCGTTGATGCAAGCGAATGCTTAAGTGCCCAAGTAAGTGCAGGCAGGTGGCCGGGTGTTCGGCCAGCAATTGCAGCATCAAACGATTGGGGAAACTGACCAACTCCACCGCATCCAAGGTCTCGGCGCACACCGGATACACCGAGTGCTGCATAAACATCACCGCTTCGGCAAAGGTCTGGCCGGGATGAATGATCTCGACCACTTTCTCTTGGCCGTCGGCAGAAATGCGAAACAGTTTGACCCGGCCACTGATGACCAAGAAAAACCGCTCGGCCTGCTGGCCCTGTTGCAGCAGCAAACTGTGCGTTGGCCATGTGCGCTGCTGTGCCTCGGCCAACAGACGCTGTTGAGCCTCGGCATTAAACAAGTTGAACAGCGGGTGCTGCACAATCAACTGGCGCACATCGAGGGTCTGGATCATTTAGCGTTCCTCAGAGAAGGCGCTGTGCCGGTTAGATCTACGTCAAGCAGGCGGACGGGTGGACGTAGGGTGGGTTAGTGGCGCAGAGCAGGGTCAGGGCAGCAACTGCGGAATATGTGCGCCACGTAACCCACCATGGCGCTCGACCGTTAAACCGCATGGTGGGTTACGCGGCGCCCGGCTTGCGTGGTGATGCAAACCACCACCGCCCGCGCCGCTAACCCACCCTACGAATTACCGCGCCTCAGGCATCAGCAACCGGCCCACACGTTTCAACAGATAGCTGGAACACAGCCACAAAAAAAGCCCCGGCACTACCCTGCGGTAACTGCCAGGGGCAAGTACTGTCCTACCGTGCTGATGCGCTGCAGTAAGGCTCGGCAGCGGAGCCCACTCTGTCGCTAAACCTTGCTGCAGTGCGGGCAGATTAGGTGGGATGGCGGGTGGCGACTATTGCTCGCAAGAGGTACACCGGGGCGCCGTGGGTATACCTCTTGCGATGCGGCTAATCAGGGCTGGCGCAGGTCGACGGCAGAGCTGCCGCGACCATCAAATAACTGCCCCGGAGTGCGCGGCAGGGTGCTGAGGATTTTATCCGCGCCTTCATTGCCCAGTACGCGGATGTCGCTGTACTTTTTGCCGGAAATGGCGGCGAGGCCGGCGCTGTCACGCACGATGGTCGGGCGTAAAAACACCATCAGGTTGCGCTTGGTATGCACCTCTTTGCTGGAGCGGAACAATGCGCCCATAAAGGGGATGTCGCCGAGCAACGGTATTTTGGATTCACTCTGAGTGACGTCGTCCTGAATCAAACCGCCGAGCACAATGATCTGCCCGTCATCGGCCTGCACGGTACTCTTGATCGAGCGTTTGTTGGTGATCAGGTCACTGGCACCGGAGCTGACGGTGGCCACTGGGGCTATCGAGGAAATCTCTTGGTCGATCTCTAAACGTAAGGTCGAACCATCGTTAATGTGTGGGGTGACTTTCAGTTTAACCCCAACATCCTGACGCTCGATGGTGGTGAACGGATTGCCGGCGCCGGCCGCATCGGTGGTGTACGAGCCGGTTTGGAAGGGTACGTTTTGGCCGACCAAAATTTCCGCTTTTTGGTTATCCAAGGTCAACAAACTCGGCGTGGAGAGCAGGTTGATATTGCTGTTGCCCGACAGCGCGGTAATCAGCACGCCGAAGTCGCTGCCGCCCAAACCGACGATGGCGCCGTCCGGTAGGGTGGTTGGAATTGCCTTGTTTTTGATTGCGGTTAGCGCGCTGCCAATGGAAATACCCGCGTTGTTAAAATTAGTGCCACCGATGGCATTGTCGCTCTTGACCGCCCATTGCACGCCGACGGCCTCGCTGATGTCGCCGGAAATTTCCACAATCGCCGCCTCGACCATCACCTGGGCGCGCGGTACGTCCAGTTGGCGGACGATCTCCTCCAAGGTGGTGACGATTTCTGGCTCGGCGTACAGCACCAGCGCATTCAGGCTCTCGTCGGCGCGAATAAGGATTTCTTGCGACTTACTGCCCGCCGCTTCGCCGCCAGGGGTTTTCAGCCCTTCGGAGATTTTGCCCAAGGTCTCGGCCAAACTCTTAGCGTCGTTATGGCGCAAGCGAATCACTCGGGTATTGGCTGAGCGGCTGGTCGGGGTATCCATAAGTTGCGCCATGGCCACCAACTTGGCGCGCGCCTCGGGCGGGCCGAGCAAAATCAGGCGGTTGGTACGGGCATCGGCAATCACTTGGCTGCCGCCGCTGCCTTTAGCCTGACCGCGCAACATGGCGCTGTTAAGCAACTCGGCGGCGTCCATCACCCAGGCATGCTGCAGATTGACCACGCTGTAATCGTGGCTGCTTTTTTGGTCGAGCTGACGAATTAAGGTTTCGATGCGGGCAATGTTGGCGCTGCGGTCGCTAATAATCAGCGCGTTGGCCGAGGTTACCGCTGCCAGATGCCCGTATTGCGGCACCAGTGGGCGGATCAGCGGAATTAACTCGGCCACCGAGCCTTGCTGCACTTGAATCAGCCGGGTTTCTAGCTTGTCGGGCGAGGCTTGACCGTTATTGGCTTCGGCCTTGGCTTCGGCATTGGGAATCACGCTCGACTGGCCGCCCTCGCTGACCACGCTAAAACCGTGGGTGGCCATGACCGAGAGAAACAAGGCGTACACCTCGGACAAACTCAGCGGGGTCTTGGACAGTACCGTGACCTGACCTTTTACCCGTGGGTCGACGATAAAGGTCTCGCCAGTAATGTCGGCCACTTGGTCGATAAACTCGCGAATGTCGGCGTCTTTTAAATTGATCGTCCAGCGCTCTTCTTGTTGGCTGCCACTGGCGGCCACGGCGGTAATTTCGGCCATTAACGGCAGGGGGACTAACAGCAAACCGGCGGTGAGTAGTGCAAAACGCAGGCGAGACGAGATCGTAGGCATAACTCAGTCGGTTTCCGTAGGCTGTTCGGTGGGGGCGTCGTCGGGAGTCTCGTTCGCCTGCATCTGTTGTTGCAACGCTTGCATGCGCTCACGCAACTGGTTGCCATTTTCTTCTTCGAACTGTTGCAGTTGTTCGACGTTGTAGTCTTGCGGCGGCTGATTAGGGCTGCCAGCCGTGGCCAATTGCACTTGTGACTTAAACGCTAGGGTTTCTAAGCGGCCATTGCGCTTGAGTTCAACCCGGTTGCGATACACCGCGTGCAGCAACACCCCATCGCTCAGTTGAGTGCCGACCAGGTAGCGTTTGGCCTTACCGCCCTCCTGGGCAATGATGGCCGCAGAGCGCGCGGGGTCGGCATGCACAAAGCTGCCCAGCAAGGTTAGGCGCAAGTTGGTGCTGGGCGCCGCCGCGCTGCTGTTGGCGGCCGCGGGGCTGGCAAATAGGGGTAATAACGAAGTGGGCGTGCTGCTGCTGGCAACTTGCTGGCTGGCACTGGCGGTAGTTGTTTGCGGGCTGTGCAGCAAGCGCTGCCAAGCCAAGCTCTGCCACGCCAAGCTGGCGCAGATAAGCGTAATCATCAGTACCGCGAGGATGCTCGGGGCGCGAGGCACAAGCCAACGCTGGGCGCCAGAAAGGGGCAAATGAACGCTCCGCTATGTTTTTTATTAGAGTGAAAACGCGGCCAGATCATAGCAGTAAGGCACTGCCTCGCGGCAAGCCTGCGGCGAAGTTTGTCGACTACCGCGCTTGCGCGGTTACAGGCTGACTGTTTTAGCGCGCGAGCCGCGCTGCGCACGGCCGGAGCATGGGGGGGCGGATGGGGCGTTAGGCTAGGTCGCCAATCCGGTTTAGCTCGAGATGCAGTTGCTCGGGCGTTAACTGCGCGAACGGCAAATTGATAAACACCTGCAAGCGCCGTTGGATATGCGCCACTGTGGTGGCAAAGGCGGCGGCTATTTGCGCCGCATCGCCCTTAACCTCGGAGGGGTCATCCAAACCCCAATGCACGCGCTGCGCTTGGCCAAAAAACGCCGGGCACTGATGTTTAGCGGCGTTGCCACAGACGCTGATAACCAAGTCTGGGGCCAAGTCACGGTGGGCCTCGTTGGCTTTACTGGCCAAACCCTGAGTGTCGATGCCAGCCACTTCGAGCGCCTGCAAACTGAGTGGATTAACCACGCCGCTGGGTTGGCTGCCGGCGCTGTAAGCCTGCATACCGCTGGGGGCGAGGTGATTGAAAATCGCCTCGCTAAGAATGCTGCGACAGCTATTGGCGGTGCATAGAAATAGAACTTTCATCGGTGTCTCTCACAAAACTGAATGCCGCTGACCGACAGTTACGCGCTGCCGGACAAGCTGGCTGATTAACAGCAGGGCGCCGCGTCGGGGCTGCTGGCCGTATCGTAAGGCAGCACTGAGCCGCAGCCTTGGAAAATCCCAAAGTGTTGGCTGAAGTCGCCAATAAACGTGAAATGCGGGGCAAAGCGGCTGCCGTGCAACATGCGGTAAGTATTGCCGCACACCGGGAACACCCGGCCGGCTTCGATGTGGTGATGCTTGTCGAGGACAAAGGTTCGCTCTGAGTTAGCGATGCCGCCGTTATAGATCACCGCTTGGCCGTGGTCTTCGCAAGCCGGCTCCAAATCATCCAATTTGAACAAACGGTAGGTGGCCGAATAGAAACGAATATTGCCCAACTTGGCGGCGATGCGCGGGTCAGTGATGGCGATCGGCAGGTCTTCCACCAAGCGTGGGTCGGCAAAGCCGTGGCGTTTGGCTAGGTTGTGAAAGTCATTCCAGTACAGCGCGCCGCCTAGGCATTCGCCGTACAGCACTTCGTCTTCGCGCAGTTCGGCAGGTAAGCGGCGGTCGGCGTAAATGTCGGAGAAGTACATTTCGCCGCCTTTTTTCAGCAGTCGATAGGCTTCACGCAGCACGCTGTCTTTGTCGGGCGAGAGATTGATCACGCAGTTGGAAATGATGACGTCGAAGCTCTCATCGGCAAAACCCAAGGCTGCCAGGTTTTCGATATAGCCCTGATGGAACTCGACATTGGCGTAGCCAAACTGCTGGCTGTGGTAGTCCAAATACTGGCGGGCCACGGCCAGTTGCTCGACCGTCATATCGACGCCCACCACTCGTCCTTGGCTGCCAACCAACTGCGCCAGCAAGTAGCAGTCGCGCCCGGAGCCGCTGCCCAGATCGAGAATGTTCGCGCCTTCCAGCAGCGCCGGTGCGACCAAGCCGCAGCCGTAATAACGGGCGCTAACTTGCTCGTGCACCTTGCTCAGCAGCGGCTTGAGCCATTCGGGCATGTTCGACACATCGCAGCAGGCGCTGGTTTTCAGGTCGTCGCTGTGTTGCAGGATTTTGCCGTAGTAGTTCTGCACAGATTCAAGCATGGGCTACCTCTCTATAAGCGTTGTCGGATTCGTAGACCGGGGCGCGCAGCGGCGTAACCCGGCGCGATGTTTAATCAATCAGGCGGTGCCGGCGCATAAAACTTTGGTCCAGATAGTCTTTCCAGCGGCCAAGCCAGCGACCCTCGGCGGTAATACCGGCCCAACTGGCCAGAGCGCCGCCATCGCCAGTGGCCAGTAACGCCAGAGCCCTCGGCTGTGGTTGATAATCCTGCAGCGGCCGCGCTTGCAGCAGTGCTGCTAGGTTATGCGCCAGTACCGGGCCTTGGCGCACGGCATACACGCCGTTGTGCGGGGTATTGGCTAGGCTCGCGCAGTCGCCGACGGCAAAGATGTTGGCGTGGGAAGTACTTTGCAGGGTCGCGCCAATACGCACAAAACCGCGCTCATCACAGGCCAAGCCGCCGTATTGCAGCCAGGGCAGGGCGCTGGCACCGCTGGCGACTATTGCTCGGGTGCCTTGCCAGACCGTTTGCTCGGCGCTAATTAGTTGTTGCTGTTGCACTTTATCCACCCGGCAGTGCTCGCGTACCGTCACGCCGGCCTTGCTCAAGTGTATTAAAGCGCGCTGGCACAAGGCCGGTGGATGGCCCATCAGCAAGGTGTCGGCGCTGAGCAGGGTGACTGCCGGCAATTGCGGCGCCAATGCCAGGGCTAACTCCACACCAGCCGCGCCACCACCAATAATCGCCAACGCTTGCGGCTGTGCTTGCCAGTGCTGCCAGCGGGTAATAAAAGCGCTAAAAGGCTTGATCGCCAGCAGTTCTAAGCCACTGTCAGATTGCCCTGGCAGTGCCGGCAGCGAGCCCAGATTGAGTGATAAATAGCCATAGTGCAGCGTTTTGGCATCGGCCAATTGCAGTTGATTTTGCTGCGGATCGAGTCCACAGGCTTGGCCAATCATCAGTTCAACTTCAGCGGCGGCGCACAGTTGGGTCAACTCAATGCGGCACTCATCAAGGGCATAACGACCAGCCAAGAGTCCCGGTAGCATGCCCGAGTACCACGCATGGGCATCGGCGCTCAACAAACCAATGCGCCCGCTGGGGCGGCTCTGCGGCTGGCTGGCCCACTGGCGCAGCACGCCTAAATGGGCGTGACCGGCACCGGCCAGCAGCAACGCGAAGCGCTTAGTGATGGGTTGGGAAGTCAATTTAACCGCCACAGATGAAACTTGCGCACCCAACGCAGCAATGTTTGCGGGGCATGGGCGCGTTTCCAGTTACCGGCGGCGTATTTATTCGCCTCGGCCATGGTCGGATAGGTATGGATGGTGCCGAGGATTTTGTTCATGCCTAAGCCGTGCTTCATCGCCAACACATATTCGGCGAGTAAATCGGCGGCATGCTCACCGACGATGCAGGCGCCAAGAATCTGGTCTTTACCCGGTACGGTCAGCACTTTGACAAAGCCATGGGCGGCGTCATCGGCAATCGCCCGGTCGAGGTCGTCGATGCCATAGCAGGTGACTTCATAGGCGATGCCTTGCGCTTGCGCGTCTTGCTCATTTAAACCGACCCGCGCCACTTCTGGGTCGGTGAAGGTGGCCCAAGGAATCACCCGGTAGTCGACCTTAAAGCGTTTAAAGTCGCCAAACAGCGCATTCACCGCCGCGTACCAGGCTTGATGGGCCGCCACGTGGGTGAACTGATAAGGTCCGGTGACATCGCCGCAGGCATACACGTTGGGAAAACGGGTGGCCAAATACTCGTCGGTCTCCACGGTGCCGTTGGCGCGCAGCTTCAGGTCGAGGTTTTCCAAGCCCATGCCGCTGGTGTTGGCCACCCGTCCGAGTGCCAGCAACAGCTGATCAAAGACCAGAGCGACTTCAGTGTTGTCGGCCAAGTTCAGGCAAATCAAGCGCTGCTCGCCAGCCACCACTTCAACCCGCAGGGCGCGGTGCTCTAGGCGCAGATCGACGCCATCGGCGCGCAGGCTGGCCATCACCAAGTTGCTGGCGTCGAGGTCTTCGCGGATTAATAAACGCTCGGCCATTTCCACTTGGGTGACCTTGCAGCCTAAACGCTGAAACGCCTGACTCAGCTCGCAACCAATAGGCCCGCCACCGAGCACCAGTAAACGCTCGGGGCGCTCGCGCAAAGCCCAGACGTTATCCGAGGTCAGCGGGCTAATCAGCTCCAGTCCGGGAATGTTCGGCACTAAAGGCCGTGCGCCGC
Source organism: Pseudomonas sp. (assembly GCA_044354115.1). Taxonomy (GTDB): domain Bacteria; phylum Pseudomonadota; class Gammaproteobacteria; order Pseudomonadales; family Pseudomonadaceae; genus Aquipseudomonas. The sequence continues at coordinate 13,763 of JBILAR010000061.1, forward strand.
TGGCGATAATAATGGCCCGGCTGCTGAGGGTTTTGCCGTTTACCTCAACAGTCCACGGCGAGGTGATTTGCGCCGCGCCGGCGATCACTTGCACGCCTAAGTCGGTGTAACGCTCGGCCGAGTCGTGGGGTTCAATAGTGCTGATGACCCGCTGCACCCGTTGCATTACCGCGGCAAAATCGACTTGGGCCTGCACCGGTTTAAAACCCAACTGCTCGGCTTTGCTTAACTCATGGGCAAATTTTGCCGAGCGAATCAGCGCTTTGGACGGCACGCAACCGGTGTTTAAACAGTCGCCACCGAGTTGGTGTTTTTCAATCAGGCAAACCTCGGCCTTAACCGCCGCCGCGATGTAAGCACTGACCAAACCGGCGCTGCCACCACCGATCACCACCAAGTTCTGATCGAACTTGGCTGGTTTGCTCCAACCTTGATAGACCCGGCGCGCCTGTAAGCGCTCCAGCAGTTTGCGCGCCAGCAACGGGAACAGCCCCAGCAAGACAAAGGCACCGAGCAGGCTGGGCGATAAAATCCCGCTTAACGAGTCGAGCTGGCCCAGCTCGCGCCCGGCATTCACGTACACCAAGGTGCCGGGCAACATGCCCAGTTGGCTGACCCACCAGAAGGTACGGCCCGGCAGCTTGGTCAGGCCCATGGCCAAGTTGATCAAAAAGAACGGGAACACCGGCACCAGACGCAAGGCAAACAGATAAAACGCGCCGTCACGGGCCAATCCCGCCTCGATCCCGGCGAGCCGCGCGCCGAAGCGCTTTTGCACCCAATCTTGCAGCAAGAAACGGCTGCTAAACATCGACAGCAAAGCGCCTAAGGTTGAGGCGAACGAGACGATGATAAAGCCTTCCAATAAGCCGAATAGCGCACCGGCCACTAAGGTCATCAAACTTGCACCGGGCAAGGACAGCCCCGTTACCCCGACATACACGGCAAAAAAAGCCGCCGCCGCCAATAGTGGGTCGGCGGCCACCTGCGTCTGCAGGGCTGCTTGTTGCGCCTTAAGGTTGGCCAGGGTCAGGTAGTGGCCAAGATCAAGGGCAAAAAAGCCGGCAATCAGCAGCACTATCAGGCCCAGCAGCAGGCTTTTACGAAGGTTCATGGGCGGGCTGTATCCTGATTTAAACGATGGAATTAGGTTTTTCGTTACGCCAAGGCGCCGGAGCAGCTGGAGCCTTGACCGGCGGTGCAGGCGTAGCAATGGTCGCGGGTGACTATCGGGTTGCCGTCCACTGCGCGCGTGAGTAAATCGCTTAGGTGCGCACGGTCGCGGGCCAAGACCGTTGGCGCGGCAAATTCGAGGTCGAGTTCGAGCATCTGATTAAAGTCGCAGTCGTACAGGTAGCCTTGCCAGTCGACGCTGACTAGGGAGCGGCACATGACGCTTTTTAGGTTGTCGGCCCGGTAACTGGCCCGCAGCAACTGCATATAATCGTGAAATTGGCCCTTGCTGATCAGGGTGCTGCCAAAGCGCGCAATCGGCTGATTGGTGACTGTCAGTAGGTGGTTAAATACGATGCCGAAGTCTTCCAGCAAATGCGCCTTAAAGTCCGCCTCCAGTGCCTCTTGCGGCGGCGGCAAGCTCGGCCCTTGCGGGTTGTAGACTAAATTGAGCGTGAGCCCAGAACCCTCAGCGCCATAGCCCAAGGCATTCAGCTGGCGCAGCCCGGCAATGCTCGCCTCAAACACCCCATCGCCGCGCTGACGATCGACCAGCTCACGCGAATAGCAGGGCATGGAGGCGCTGATTTCGACCTGTTGCGCGGCCAGGAACTCGGCCAAATCTTCGTGACCAGGCTCGCTGAGTATGGTCAGGTTGCAGCGGTCGATCACCCGCACCCCCGCAGCACGCGCATGCAGCACCAGCTCGCGAAAACGTGGGTGCATCTCTGGCGCGCCGCCGGTTAAGTCCAGGGTCTGTACCGAATGGCTGTCGAGCACTTGCATTAGCAGCGCCAAACTCGCATCGGTCATCGCCTCGGTGCGTGTTGGGCCGGCATTCACATGGCAGTGCAGGCAGCGTTGGTTGCATTTATAGGTCAGGTTGACCTGTAACGCCTCAAGCGGCCCGCGACGCAGGGCCGGGAAGTTCAGGGCATTGAGCAGTGGCAGAGTCGGCAGCATAAATAATTCTCAGGCAATCTGCCTATTGGATGCCAAGCGCGGCGTGGCGTTACAGAGCGGTCGCAAATTTAGGCAAAAAAGCCCGTGAGCACAACGAGTTAGGCTAATCGCCGGCTCCCCGAGGCGCAGGCTATGCAAATTAGCGGTTTTCCTCTAGCGTGGGCTTTTTGCCTGTTGGGTGAACGTACCATGAGCGATAACTGCAGCGATCATCCTGCCACACGCTTGGCCCACAGTGGGCGCGCCGACAAATCCTGTTACGGGCCGGTTAACCCGCCGGTGGTGCGCGCCTCGACCTTACTGTTTGCCAATACCGCCGAGCTAAAAGCGGCGGCCGGCACTCGGCGCACCTATGGCCGGCATGGCACGTCAACCACTCAGGCGCTGGAAGATGCATTGTGTGCGCTCGAAGGTGCTGACGCCTGCCTGCTCGCGCCGTCTGGGCTGGCGGCGATTACCACAACTTTATTAAGCCTGTTAAAGGCTGGCGACCATCTACTGATGACCGATAGCTGCTATCAGCCGACCCGTGATTTTTGCGATGGCCTGCTGGCGCGCATGGGCATCAGCACCAGCTACTACGACCCGTTACTGGACGCCGGCATTAGCGCTTTGATACAGGCGAATACCCGCGTGGTGTTTGCTGAGTCCGCCGGTTCTCTGACCTTTGAAATGCAAGACTTACCGGCGCTGGCGGCCGTGGCCCACAGTCACGGCGCGCTGCTGGTAGCCGATTGCACCTGGGCCACGCCACTGGGTTGGCAGGTGTTTGCGCTGGGGGTGGACGTGTCGGTGCATGCCGCGACTAAATACATCGTCGGCCACTCCGATGTGCTGCTCGGGGCGATTTTGTGCCGTCAGCCATTGGTCGCACAGCTGCGTCAGGGCCATCACGAGCTGGGAGTGTCGATTGGCGGCGATGATGCCTACTTGGCCTTGCGCGGCTTGCGCACCTTGGCCGCGCGCTTAACCGTGCATCAGCACAACGCTGCGCAAGTGGCGCACTGGTTGAGCGTGCAGCCCGAAGTGGCGCAAGTGCTGTACCCGCCGCTGCCCGGCGCGCCGGGGCATGCCCTGTGGCAGCGCGATTGCCAACCGCAGTACGCCAACGGCCTGATGGGACTGGTGTTTGCGCCGGGCATTAGCCACGCGCAGGTCGACCGGCTGATCGACGCCACCCGCTTATTTGGCATCGGCTATAGCTGGGGCGGCTACGAGAGCCTGATGATTCCGGTCAATCCGAGCAAATTGCGCAGCGTCACGGCGGCGCGCTGGCAGGGCAAGGTGATGGCGCGCCTGCATATTGGCTTGGAAGACTCGGCCGATTTGCTCGCCGATTTGCAGCAAGCCTTTGCCGCCATGCACGTGGTTTAAACCCTCACGTTGTAATCTGCCCGGCTGACTGGACTCTATCTACAGCAGGCGGGCCGGTGAGCGGTCGGTTAAACCCCTAACTATTGAGATTTTTCTATGCGTGTTTTTCGCTCTATCAGTTGCGCGCTTGCGCTGTGGTCGATGACCAGTATGGCGGCAGCGGCGGGGGTGGATAATGCGCCCTGGGATGGCCTGTTGCAGCGCCACGTCAAGGTGCTCGACGGCGGCCATGCCACGCAAGTCGATTACGTTGGCCTGCGCGCCGAGCAAGCGCTGCTGCGCGACTATTTGGCGGCCACTGCCGCCGTCAGTCCGGTCGAATTTGCCACTTGGTCCAAGGCCGAGCAGCTGGCCTTTTTAATCAATGTGTATAACGCCTCCACTGTGGCCTTGGTGCTCAGCGGCGACCCACAAATCGGCTCGATTAAAGAGCTTGGCAGCCTGCTGCGCTCACCCTGGAAACAGCGCTTTATCACGCTATTGGGTGAGACCCGCAGCCTTGACGAGCTTGAACATGGGCTGATCCGTGGCGAGCAGGGCTATCAAGAGCCGCGCATTCACTTTGCCGTTAACTGCGCCAGTATTGGCTGCCCGGCACTGCGCAATGAGGCCTACAACGGGGCAACGCTTGACGCGCAACTGGCGGATGCCCAACGGGATTTTCTCAGCGACCGCAGCCGCAATCGCTTAACCGGGCAGACATTGCAGGTGTCGAGCATCTTCAAATGGTATGGCGATGATTTTGATCACGATGGGCAAGGCCTCGCGGGTTATCTGGCCAGCCAAGCCGAGGCCTTGGACCTCTCGCCAAATCAGGTTCAGCAATTGCTCGACGAACACATCGACATTGAGTTCTTGGACTACGACTGGCAGTTGAATCGCACACCATGAACCCCTGCCTAAGCTTAACCATCATCATTCCGGCGCTGAATGAGGCGGCGAATTTACCGCGCTTGCTCGCCCAGTTGGCACCGCTGCGGGCACGCGGGGCGCAGGTGATTGTCGCCGACGGTGGCAGCCGCGACGGTTCGCCTGAGTTGCTCGCCGAGCTTGCCCAATGGCTGCCAGCACCGCGCGGCCGCGCCCGGCAGATGAACGCCGGTGCGGCCATCGCGAGCGGTGAGGTGCTGTGGTTTGTGCATGCCGATAGCCAGCTACCGGCGGATGCCGACCAACTGATCGCCGCTGCCTTGGCCAGCGGCCAACATTGCTGGGGGCGCTTCGATGTGGCGATCAGCGGCCGCCCATGGATGCTTAAAGTGGTGGCGCGGATGATCAACTGGCGCTCGCGCTTGAGCGGTATCGCCACCGGCGATCAGGGCATTTTTGTCTTGCGCAGCACCTTCGAGTCGCTGGGTGGCTTTGCCGAGCTGCCGCTGATGGAAGATGTTCAGTTGTGCACGCAATTACGCCGCATCAGCAAACCTGCCTGCATTCGCCAGCGGTTAACCACCTCCGGCCGACGCTGGGAGACACACGGGGTGTGGCGCACTATTTGGTTGATGTGGCGACTGCGCTGGGCCTATTGGCGCGGCGTGCCTATAGAACAAATTGCCGAGGCCTATCGATGAGCGCGGTACGCATCATTATTTTCGCTAAAGCACCGCAAGCGGGCTTGGCCAAGACTCGGTTAATCCCAGGTTTGGGTGCTGAGGGCGCGGCTCAATTGGCGCGGCGCATGCTTGATACAACGCTGGCCAGCGCCGTGGCCGCGCAGGTTGGGGTGGTGGAGCTGTGCCTGACCCCGGCGCCGGACGACTCGGCTTGGCACGGTTTTAGTTGGCCTGCTGAGGTGCAGTTGAGCGGGCAGGGCGAGGGTGATCTTGGCCAGCGCTTGGCGCGCGCCGCCAGTCGTGGTCTGGCGCAGGGCAGCCCGGTGCTGCTGATCGGCACCGATTGCCCGGAGCTCACCCCTGAGCTGCTGCGCCGTGCCGCCGCCCAGCTACACAGCCACGACAGCGTGCTGTACGCCACCTATGACGGCGGTTACGCCTTGCTCGGGCTCACACACGACAACCCACGGGTGTTTGCCGATATTCACTGGAGCACCGCCAGCGTGGCCGCCAGCACCCGCGAACGGATTGCCGAACTCGGCTGGAGCTTGGCCGAGGGCGAGCGCCTGCACGATGTCGACACCGGCGATGACCTGCAATGGCTGCCAGCCGACTGGCTAGCGCTTGCCGATGTGTAGGGTGTGTTAGCCGCGTAGCGGCGTAACGCACCAACGGATACTGCGAGATCCATTGTCGCAAAAGATAATTCGTAGGGTGGGTTAGGCGCATGACCACGCCCCTCTGGCTGATGCTTAGTCTGTGGCGCCGTAACCCACCAGCGGTGGCAGGCCGATCATCACTGGTGGGTTACGTGGCGCACACATTGCGCAGTTGATGCTTTGATTCTGCTCTGCGCCACTAACCCACCCTACGTTTTTGTCATCAGCAATTAACGGGGACATAGCCTATTTATTGCTTAGGCGCAGTTGTCGGTTGTGTTGATCCGGTTAGACTGCGCGCTTAAATCAACACATCACGCCTATCTATACGTATTTACACGGAGTTTTCCCATGAGTAGTGCACCGGGTACCCATCCACTGGCCGGCACGCAGGTGCTGCCAGAAATGTTGGTTAATCTGCCGCTGTTGGTCAGCGCCTATTACACCGGCCAGCCGGACCCCGCCGTTAGCACGCAGCGGGTGGCGTTTGGGACCTCGGGGCATCGTGGCTGCTCGTTTGATTTGAGCTTTAACGAATGGCATGTACTGGCCATCAGCCAGGCAATCTGCGAATACCGGCATATGCAGGGCATCACTGGCCCGCTGTTTCTCGGCATCGACACCCACGCGCTGTCGACCCCAGCCAGTTGCAGCGCGCTGGAGGTGTTTGCCGCCAACGGGGTGGAGGTCATGCTGGCCGTCGATGACGAGTACACGCCGACCCCGGCCATCTCCCATGCGATCCTCTGTTACAACCGTGGCCGTAGCAGTGGCTTGGCCGACGGGGTGGTGATTACTCCGTCGCACAACCCGCCGGAAAGCGGCGGT
>JBILAR010000143.1:0-6518 GCA_044354115.1 Pseudomonas sp.
GGGTCTGTTTTTGTGCGAGGCGGCGTTTCTCGTCGCTTATTTGGAATAACCAAATCGCGCTCCTCGCGCCTTGCCTCGCGCAAAAACAGACTCCGGCGCGGCCACGAATGAAACGGTAACAGACCCTAGATCGCCACTATATTCGTCCAGAGCACGCGCACATGGATCAGCTGATTCAGGCCAATGGCCAACCGCATTACGGCATCTTCAAAACTGCGCCCAAGCAGATTAACTACCGCGATTTTGATTTTCGATCGCCGATGGGCAGGCCCTTAGGGGCGCTGGCCAAGTGGCGGCGCTTTCATCAATTTCAGTATTTTGGTCTGATTAGCGATCAGCTGATTGGCGGCTGCGCGTTGGCCAATTTAAGTTTGGCCGGCATCGGTTTCGTCTATCTGTTTCACCCAGCTTCCGGGCGGATGATCGAGCGGCAATTCAAGTTGCCGCTGGGCTTTGGCAGCCAGTTTTCGCAAAACCCAGATAGCGGCATCTGCGAACTGTGCCATGGGCGTAATTTGCTGCGGCTGCAGAATTGCGCGGCCACTGGGCAAAAGCATTTGCTGGTTGAACTGGATGACGGTACGCGCATTGAAGCGAGCTTTTCTGAGCGCGAGCCAGCGTTCCAGGCCATGCATATTTGTACCCCCACCGCGGTGAATGGCTGGGTGTATGCGCAAAAGGTCGCCGGCGTGCGCTGCCAAGGGTCGGTGCACAGCACCTTGGGTGATTTCGACCTGCAAGCCATCGAGGCCTTTGCCCATCACGACTGGTCGGCCGGTTATATGCGCCCGGAAACCCACTGGAACTGGGCGTGCTTGTCGGGGCAGGCGGGAGGGCTACGGGTGGGTTTGAACCTGTCGTGCGGAGTCAATGAAACCAGCTTCACCGAGAACTGCTATTGGCTGGATGGCGAGCTGATTAAGGTCGATAGCGTGCGTTTTGACTTTAACCGCCAGCAACCACTTGAACCTTGGACTATTGCTTCGGCCGATGGCCAGGTTGAACTGCGTTTTGAATCCGCCGGTTTACATGAAGAACGGATGAATCTGGGCATCATGGCCAGTAACTTTAAGCAGATATTTGGCCGTTTTACCGGGGTATTGCGCCCACATGGCCGCCCGCAGGTTCGCATCGACAATCTTTGGGGCTTTGTCGAAGACCAATATGTGAAGTGGTAGTGGCTGGCAATCATGCGTTAGCGCCGAGCGGATAGCCCGAGCACTGTTGCCATCGGTCGGCAGGGCCACGGCTGGCTCTCCCGCCAGTCGCGGCTAATGCTCGAGTTAGAGGCTGCGGCGGCTATTTTTTGGTGGTTTTAGCTGTGATCAGTGCGTCTGGGTGTGTGCAAGTTGGCAAACCTGTGACTAGTCTGTATGCAGTATGACTTGTCGGTCACTCGCGGTGTTGTGGGTTTCGACTGCACAAGGCATGCGGTTAACGCCGCACTTATCGACAGCTAGCTGGTGCGTTTTGCTGGGGCATGGGTGCGGGGTTCGAGCGGGTAAAACCACGGAGGTCATATGGCTCGCGTGCATAAATTACTACTAACGCTGGCTTCAAGTTCGGCGCTGTATTCAGGCGTCGTGTCCGCTTTGGGGCTGGGCGGCATCACCTTGCATTCCGCCCTTAATCAGCCGTTGGAGGCCGAAATTCAACTGCTTGAGGCTGGCGGTTTAAGCGCCGATGACGTGCGCGTGCGGTTGGCCTCGGAAGCCGATTTTGCTCGCAGTGGTGTTGAACGAATATTTTTTCTCAACGATTTACGCTTTACCCCGTTGTTTAAGGGCAACCGCAGCGTTATTCGAGTGACCTCCAGTAAAACCATCCGTGAGCCGTATCTGAACTTTGTTATCGAGTTGGCGAGGCCCGGCGGAAAAATCCTGCGTGAATACACCCTGTTAATCGACCCGCCGAGTTCCTCGGCCTATCGCAGCGTGGCCGAGTTACCCAGCTATGCGCAGCCGCAAGCGGTTAAGGCGCGTCCGCCTAAGCGTGTGACGACAGTGCCGGTGGTAATTCAGGGCAATAGTTACCAGGTACTGCCCGGCGATAATTTATGGCTGATCGCCAAGCGGCTTATGGCCAGCCATCCACAGCGCTCGCAACAGGCGCTGATGGATGACATTTTGGCGCTTAATCCGCAGGCATTTATAGGCGGCGACAGTAGCCGCTTGCGCGCCGGGGTTACTTTAGTGTTGCCGGACCGCGCTGCGCTACCGGTTGCTGGGGCCAGCCCGTCAGCCGCTATGCCTACGCCAGAGGCTGTACCCGCAGCGTCGCTAAAAGAATTGCCCGGCGAGTTGCCGGTCAATGTTACGTCGCCGGTGAGTGGCAGCGAGGCGAGTCCGAGCACTGCGGGCAGCAACGCCGAGCTTGCCTTGGTGCAAAATCGGCTGGATGTTGAGTTGGCCGCCCGTGCCGAGGAAAACCGCCAACTGCAGACCTCAATGCAAGCGTTGCAAGCACAGTTGAGCTCGCTACAAGAGCAGATGCAGGCCAAAGATCAACAACTGGAGTTAGTTCGCGCCGATCTTGCGTTGAACCGAGAGCAGGCGTTGAGCGCCAGTTCAGTGGTGCCGTTGGCCACCGCGTCACCTGCTGCAGTTGCGCCCATAGAAGGTCAAGGCTCTCTGCTGTTGTGGTTGCTGGGCGCTAGCAGTGTCTTCCTAGGTAGCCTCGCCACATTCTTTTGGTGGGGACGTGGGCGACCCACGCAAGAGCCTGAAAAACAGCTCGACAGGCCGCCAGTAACCGCCGACGTGCTGATTAAGCACAGTCCCTTGCCGCTGGCCGTTGAACCTGCGGCAGTGCTGCGCGCACCCGCGATCGCTGAGCCTGCTCCCGTTCGGCCAATTGTGCAGGCCACCAGCAGTCCTGCAGTGGTGGCGCCGCGCAACACCAGCGCCAACGCCGATGCGCTGGAAGGGGCGAATATTTATATTGCCTACGGGCGCTTTAGTGAGGCCTTGGGCGTGCTGCGCAAAGGCCTGCAAGCCGAGCCGCAGCGGCTGGAGTTACGCCTACGGATGCTCGAGGTACTGGGCGAGTTGGGTGACGGTGCCGGTTTTGCTCAAGAGGAGGCCATTTTACGTCAGCAGGGCGCGGACTCGACGCAGTTGGATCAGCTTTGGGCGCGTTTTGCCCATCTGCTGGTGGCCGAGCCTGAAGTTTTCTTGGATGACAGCGCCGTGCTGCTCGACGAGCAACCCTTACTTGCGCCTGAGCCTGAACCAAGTCCGCTGCTGCAAGATGATTTCCAGTTGAACCTAGAGGATTTGTCCTTGGATGCTGATTGGGATCTGGTCAGTCCATTCAAAACGGCCACCAGCACCCGCAGCAAAACGTCTGTCTTGGCTGCGGTGGCCAATGATCCGGCGTTTCGCTCAGACCTACAGCACTTACCCGAGGTGAGTGAGGTGCAGCTAGAGCAAAATGCGTCGAGTCCGTTTGCTGATTGGACACCAACACCGGCGGCGCCAGAACAGCTCATAGACGAGGAATTTGTCGATGCCTTTGCGGGGGAATCTTTAAAAGCTGTGAGCAAGCCGGCCTTGGCTAGCCTAGAACACTTGGCCACTAACAGAGAAAATCTGGTCAAGTTAAACAAAGCGCTGGCCTATATCGCCCAAGGTAATCTGCCCAGTGCCTGTAGCATTCTTAACGAGGTGATCAGCGACGGTGATGCACAGCAACAGCAAGAAGCGCGCGAATTGTTGGCGAAAATTGCCTAGCTAATCGTTTACACAAAACGCAAAACAGCCCCTCAACGCCGTAGCCTAAATAGCTGCGGCGTTGTTGTTTCTGCTTTAGCGAATACAGCCTTTGCGCGCCTAGGTCCGACAGGCTGCTAGTATCCGCAGCCCAACAATCGGAGGCACAACAATGCAGCAAGAAAAAGCCGAGGTGGTGATTACCTATTGCACTCAATGTCAGTGGCTGCTGCGGGCCGCTTGGCTGGCGCAAGAGTTACTCAGCAGTTTTAGTGACGATTTAGCCCGGGTTAGCTTGCAGCCGGCCAGCGGCGGGGTGTTTCGAATTACCTGCGCCGGCGTGCAAATTTGGGAGCGCAAAGCGGATGGCGGTTTTCCCGAGGCCAAGGTGCTCAAACAACGGGTCCGGGATTTGATCGATCCAAGCCGTGATCTCGGCCATAACGAGCCAACGCACAGCGTTTAAAACGGCTGTCGTGTTGCATATTAGCCGGCGGACGCCGGTGGGCGACTGTCAGTAAATTGCTGTGTAACTGTCATGGCTGCGTCATCAGGACTGCGCAAGCTCGGGAAAACCCTGCCGGAGTCCGCCCATGAGCAGTGCCCAGTTTGCCCGTCCGACCCGTAAGCAACGTGTTCGCACCCTTTGGTTGTCGGATGTTCATCTTGGTACGCGTGATTGTCAGGCCGAGCACTTGGCCGCCTTTCTCAAGCGTTACCACGCCGACAAGGTCTACTTAGTCGGCGACATTATCGATGGCTGGCGGCTACGCAGCGGCATCTACTGGCCGCAGGCGCACACCAATGTGCTGCGCCGCTTGCTGACCATGAGCAAGCGCGGTACCGAGGTGATTTACGTCACCGGCAACCACGATGAGTTTCTGCGCGGCTACTCAAAGCTCATCCTCGGCAACATTCGGCTGGTCGATGAAATAGAGCATGTCACCGCCGACGGTCGGCGTTTGCTGGTCATTCACGGCGATCAGTTTGATGTAATCACTCGCTACCACCGCTGGTTGGCGTTTCTTGGCGATTCGGCCTACGAGTTCACCCTGACCTTGAATCGCTGGCTGAACCTTTGGCGGCGGCGCTATGGCTACGGCTATTGGTCGCTGTCGGGGTATCTGAAGCACAAGGTCAAGTCGGCGGTTAATTTTATCAGTGACTTTGAGCAGGCGATCGCTCACGAGTGCCAAAAGCGCGGCTTGCAAGGGGTTATTTGTGGGCACATCCACCATGCCGAGATCCGTCAGGTGGGCGATGTCGAATATATGAACTGCGGCGATTGGGTCGAGTCCTGTACGGCTTTAATCGAACACTTGGACGGCACTATTGAGCTGTACCGTTTGGCCGACGATCAGGCTCGCTTGGCTCAACTGGCCGCCGCTGCGGTTGCCGAAACGGCCGCCGCAGCAATGGCCGAAACGGCGGCCCGAGAGTTCGCCGCCGCTGCTGCTGTGCGAGCGACTGCTGGTGAGCGGGTATGAGGGTGTTAATTGTCAGCGATGCGTGGACGCCGCAAGTCAACGGCGTGGTCACCAGCTTGCAAGCCTTGATCGGCGAGCTGCGCGGGCTCGGGCATCAGGTCAAACTGCTCTCACCGGAGAATTTCCGCAGTATTGCCTGTCCGACCTATCCAGAGATTTCACTGGTGTGGAATGTCTGGCAGGTGGGGCGGGCGATTCGTGACTTTGCCCCGGATATGGTTCATTTGGCCACCGAAGGCCCTCTAGGCTGGACCGCTAGGCGTTGGCTGCAAAAACGGCAGTTGGCGTTTACTACTGCGATCCATACCCGTTTTCCTGAGTATGTCAGTGGTCGTTGGCCGTGGTTGCCGTTGTCATGGGGCTATGCATGGCTGCGTGCGTTTCACCGGCCGAGTCAGGCAGTGTTGGTCAGTACGCCGCGAATGCGTAGCGAGTTTGCCGGTTGGGGCTTTAGTAACTTGCACCTGTGGCGCAAGGGCGTCGACACTCGGGTGTTTTACCCGCGGCCGTTACGTGAGCCGCCGGCGCAGCCAGTGTTTCTGTATGTCGGACGCTTGTCGTCGGAGAAAAACATTCAGGCGTTTCTTGCCTTAGAGTTACCGGGTGAAAAGCGCATTGTCGGTGATGGTCCGCTGCGCCAAGCACTTGAGGCGGCGTATCCGCAGGCGCATTTTCTCGGTTATTTACATGGCCAGGCGTTGGCGCAGGCTTACAGCGCGGCCAGCGTGTTGGTGTTTCCATCGCTGACCGATACCTACGGTTTGGTGATGCTCGAAGCGTTGGCGTGTGGCACGCCAGTGGCAGCTTTTCCGGTCGCGGGGCCTTTGGATGTGCTGCAGGCGGGGCTCACCGGGGTAATGGCGGCGGACTTGCAAGCAGCTTGCCTAGCCGCGCTGGAGCTTGATCGTGATGGCTGCGCCGAGCAGGCCAGTCGGCAGTCTTGGCGCGCTTCGGCAGAGGAGTTTTTGGCTCAACAGTGTTTGCTTGATGGACAGCAATGCGTGCTGCCGGATGCTCTGACAGCCGTGGGAGAAACCGCTGGCGCGGTTTAAACAATAATCTTGTCGCGCAGTTTTTCGGCGGCGAGATTCAGGGCCAAAATGACCCGCTCTTTGTCGTAGTTTTGTACGCCGTTAGTATCGAGGTACATGGAGAAGCCGGGCACCTCGTGCTCCAAGTAGCTGGAGGTGGCGCCCAGGTCGCGGCGAAAGTCCACCACTTGGTAAATCTGCACCGGCCGGGTGAAACCTTTGACGGTGATTTGGCCCTTGTCGCGGCACATGATTACGTCTTTAACCAGCGAGTAAGCCTCGTGTGAGAT
>JBILAR010000144.1:0-6469 GCA_044354115.1 Pseudomonas sp.
CCCTGGCCGAAACGCTGGAAAACCTCGACGCCAGCGCCACCGGCTTGACCAAGCTCAACCTCTCCGGCAACGTCAGCAACAATGTCCTGACGGGTAATGTCGGCGCCAACGTCATTAACGGCGGCGCCGGCAATGACACCCTGTCCGGCATGGGCGGCCTGGACATACTAACGGGCGGCACGGGGGCCGACACCTTCAGCTTTAATTTGATCGGCAACCTGGGCAAAGAGTTGCTGGGCAGCATTGTTGATTTTAGCCACGCTGCAGGTGACAAAATCAATCTCACGGCTATTGCCAACTTCACCTTCATGGCAGAAGGCGCGGCGGTCATTACCGATGGTGCACCGACGAATCAGATCTATCTGGATCACGGCGTGCTCCATGGCAGCATGGATGGTGGTCACACGGCCGCTTTCGATATCCAACTTATAGGGGTTACTGCGCTAACCGGCAGTGATTTTACTGCCTATACATAAGCATCTACCCCACCACTACTGGCATCCCTAACAAGATGCCAGCAGCCCCACCACCAACAAAGCCTCACCGCCTCGCAAGAATTCCAGTCAATTACGTTAAACTCCGCCCATAACCGTCCGGAGCCCTCTATGCGCGATGAGCTGAACCAAGGCCTGATTGATTTTCTCAAGGCTGCACCGACCCCCTTTCATGCCACGGCCAGCCTTGCGCAACGTTTGCAAGCCGCCGGTTTTGAGCGTTTAGACGAGCGTCTAAGCTGGGAAGTCGAGGCCGGCGGGCGCTATTACGTGACCCGCAACGACTCCTCCATTATTGCCATTCAACTGGGCCAACAGTCGCCGCTAGAGGCCGGCCTGCGGCTGGTGGGCGCGCATACCGACAGCCCGTGCTTGCGGGTTAAACCCAACCCCGAGCTACACAAACAAGGCTTTTGGCAGCTCGGCGTTGAGGTGTATGGCGGCGCATTGTTGGCACCTTGGTTTGACCGCGATTTATCGCTGGCCGGGCGGGTGACCTTTCGCCGTGACGGCAAGGTCGAGAGCCAGCTGATTGATTTTCGCAAAGCCATCGCCTGCATCCCCAACCTCGCCATCCACCTCAATCGCGAGGCCAATCAAGGCTGGGCGATTAATCCGCAAACCGAACTACCGCCGATTTTGGCGCAGATGGCCAGCGAAGACGGTGGCGACTTTCGCGCCTTGCTGGCCGAACAACTGAGCCTTGAGCACGACCTCAATGCCGATGCGGTACTGGATTACGAACTGAGTTTCTACGACACCCAGAGCGCGGCAGTGATCGGCCTGAATGACGACTTTATCGCCGGCGCCCGCCTCGACAACCTGCTGTCGTGCTACGCCGGCCTGCAAGCACTGCTGAATGCTGGCAGCGAGCAAACTTGCGTATTGGTCTGTACCGACCACGAAGAAGTCGGCTCCAGCTCCGCCTGTGGTGCCGACGGGCCGATGCTCGAACAAGTGCTGCAACGCTTATTGCCGGCCGGCGATGGCTTTGCCCGCTGCATGCAAAAGTCTTTGTTGGTTTCGGCCGACAATGCCCATGCCGTGCACCCCAACTACGCCGACAAACACGACGGCAACCACGGCCCCAAGCTAAATGCCGGCCCGGTGATCAAAATCAACAGCAACCAGCGTTACGCCACCAACAGCGAAACCGCTGGTTTCTTCCGCCACCTGTGCCTGGAAAACGAAGTGCCGGTACAGAGTTTCGTCACCCGTAGCGACATGGGCTGCGGCTCGACCATTGGCCCGATCACCGCCAGCCGCTTGGGCGTGCCGACCGTCGATATCGGCCTGCCAACCTTTGCCATGCACTCGATCCGCGAGCTGGCCGGCAGCCACGACCTCGCCCACCTAGTCAAAGTACTCAGCGCCTTTTACGCCAGCCCTGAATTGCCGTGATGACTAAAGTCGCAGTGATCAAGGGCAGTTGCCTGTGCGGGGCTGTCGCTTATGAGCTAGACGGCCTCGATATGCCGATAGTCCACTGCCATTGCCTGACCTGCCAGAAAGCTCACGCCCAGACTGTGTGAAAACTACTGCGCTCGGTTATGTCGCGTTAAAAACAGGCTCGGAAGCCGCTTGCGGCTAACGCGCTTCAGCGCGGCCCGAAGGGCGAGAGCAACGAGTACTGCTCATTTACAACTCGTAAACTCCGCGTCCTCGCCTGTTTTTGCCTTGCCTAACCTTCGCTCGCTACGTTTTCACACGGCCTGATGCCGCTGTTTTTGTCAGCACCGCAGGGGTGCTGCGCGAGCATTTTCGCTGGACCCGTGGCGAAGCCAAGCTGGCTAGATTTGAATCTTCGCCCGGTAAGTTGCGGCATTTCTGCTCGCTCTGCGGCACACATTTAATCGCCGAGCGGCCGGCTCAAGCCCATGTGATAGTGCGCGTTGCCAGTCTCGACGATGATCCGCAGGCCAGACCTGCCGAACATATCTGGACCAGCCATGACCGCGCTTGGCTAAGCGCCGACAGCATCCCCGAGTATGAGCAATTTAAGCCGCAGGCCTAATGCGCGGCATCACTGCGGTACTTCAACGCTGACATGAATAGCATCGTGACGCCAAAACTCTAGGTCGCAGTCGATGATGCGCCCGTGCTGGTCACGATTGACGCGGGTGATGCGCAGCGCCGGACTACCGACCGCCAGCTTCAAGGTGCTGGCGGCCTCGGCTTGCAAGGCGGTCGGCAGAATGTCAAAGCGCACTCGCCCGTAGTGAATGGCGTATTCACTGGCGTACAAATCGGTCAGCGATAGGGTCAGGTCAAAGTCGAGAATCCCAGGAAAATACTGCGGGTTCAGGTAGTGCTCGACATACAGCACCAAGCGCCCATCGATGCGCCGTGCCCGGCGGATCTGATACACCCGACTCAGCGCAGGCAACTCCAACAACGCACAAATTTCCACCGAGGCCGGTAACAAGCGCGCACTCAGCACCTCGGTTGCCGGTAAGCGGCCCTGCTCGGCCACCATCGCATGAAAATGGCTTCGCACCAGCGGGTTGTAGCTGATCCGTGGCGGCGAGACGAACCAGCCACGGCGCTCCTCGCGATAAATAAGCCCTTGCGCTTCCAGTTGCCCCAACGCCTCACGCAAGGTGATACGGGTGGTAGCAAACAACTCGCTAAGGCTACGCTCCGCCGGCAACTTGCCGCCGGCCGGTAGCAGGCCGTGGGCGATTTGCTCCTGCAGCGCCCGACAAATTGCCGTCACGGTACGTGGTGTATCTTCAGTCATTACTGTCGCCCCAAACTGGAATAGACCAGCACCAATATTTAGCCTTTATGCCAGCACAGCAGCCATCTTATGCAGTGTAGATGACTGAAAAATGACATAAATCAGTCATAACCACGACTCATCGCACAATTGCAAAAAACCACAGCGCGCACAACGATTACTGGCTTCAGTGGTATTTAAGTCGCTGCAAACGACTTAAATAGTGCTACTCCGAAATAAAAATGTCATATGACTCCCTTACATTGGCTCAAGTTTTGCTGATCTAGACCAAACCAACCGCAAAGGAGCTTCACATGAAACGCTTAGTGCTGGCGTCACTGATGGGAACCGCTATTAGCCTGGCAACTCAGGCAATGGCTAATGATGTGGATATCAAGAGTCTCGAACAAGCCGCTCGCGCCGAAGGCGCGGTTAACAGTGTCGGCATGCCGGACAGCTGGGCTAATTGGAAGGACACCTGGGCCGATCTGGAAAAAATCTACGGCCTCAAGCACATGGACACCGACATGAGCTCGGCGCAGGAAATTGCCAAGTTCGCCGCCGAAAAAGACAACGCCAGTGCCGATATCGGTGATGTGGGCGCGGCGTTCGGCGCGATTGCCGTGCAACAGGGCGTCACTCAACCGTTCAAACCCAGCACTTGGGAGCAAATCCCGGCGTGGGCTAAAGATGCCGACGGCAACTGGATGCTCGCCTACACCGGCTCCATCGCCTTTATCGTCAACAAGCAACTGGTCAAAGACGTGCCGCACTCCTGGGCCGACCTGCGCAAAGGCAAATACAAAGTAGCTATCGGCGACGTGAGCGCGGCGGCGCAAGCGGTTAACGGCGTACTGGCGGCCGCGATTGCCAACGGCGGCGATGAAAGCAACATTCAACCGGGCCTCGATCTATTTGCCGAGCTGGCTGAGCAAGGCCGCCTAGGGCTGTCCAACCCAACCATCCAAACCTTGGAAAAAGGCGAAGTGGAAGTCGGTATCGTCTGGGACTTCAACGGCCTGAGCTACCGCGACCAGATCGACCCGAGCCGCTTCGAGGTGCTGATCCCGTCTGACGGTTCGGTAATTTCCGGCTACACCACCGTCATTAACAAATACGCCAAGCACCCCAACGCCGCCAAACTGGCGCGCGAATATATCTTGAGCGACGCCGGCCAGATCAATCTGGCCAAGGGCAATGCCCGCCCGATCCGCGCCGAGCACCTGACTCTGCCGGCCGAGGTGCAGGCCAAGCTGCTGCCTAATGCGCAGTACGCCAAGGTGCAGCCGATCAAGGATGCCAAAGTCTGGGAAGCCACCGCTAAGGCGCTGCCGCAGTTGTGGCAAGAGCACGTCATTATCAATATGCAGTAAGTTGTCCGGCGGCCGGCCAAGCGAAATATTCGCTTGGCCGGCCGCATCGTTACTGAGGGTTAGCTTTTATGTCGCACAACGTCATTCTCGTGATTCTGGATGGCCTGAATTTTCAGGTCGCCCGCCATACCTTGGGCCACCTGCAAGCGTACTGCGCGGCAGGCCGGGCCAGTTTGTACCAACTGCAATGTGAGTTGCCGTCGCTGTCGCGGCCGCTGTACGAGTGCATCCTCACCGGTGTGCCGCCAATCGACAGCGGCATTGTGCACAACCAAGTGATGCGCCTGTCCAACCAGCAAAGCGTCTTCCATTACGCCCGCAACGGCGGTTTGACCACGGCGGCGGCGGCCTATCACTGGATCAGCGAGCTGTATAACCGCGCGCCCTTTATCGCTGCGCGCGACCGGCATAGCGACACGCCCGAACTGCCGATCCAGCAGGCTCACTTCTATTACGAAGACCACTACCCGGATTCCCACCTGTTTGCCGATGCCGAAAGCTTGCGCCTGCGCCATAGCCCGAATTTTCTGTTGGTGCATCCGATGAATATCGACGACGCAGGGCACAAGCATGGCCTCGACTCGCCGCAATACCGCAACAGCGCACGCAAAGCCGACCTGATCCTGGCCGAGTACCTGCAGCGCTGGCTGGATGCCGGCTATCAAGTGTTGGTGACTGCCGACCACGGCATGAACAACGACCGCTCGCACAATGGCCTGTTGCCCGAGGAACGCGAAGTGCCGCTGTTCGTGCTCGGCGATGCCTTTAGTCACAACGCCTGCGCCCAACCCCAGCAAACCGAACTGTGCGGCACGCTCTGCGCATTGCTTGGGGTGGCCCACGACAAACCTCTGTGCCGGGAGCTGCTTAAGTGAGTACGCAAGCCCCTGCGCGCCAACGTGGACGCTGCCTAGCTTTATTGTGCCTGCTGCCCTTTGCGCTGTTTTTTGTCACCTTCCAGATAGCACCGCTGCTATGGGTCGCCACTCACAGCCTGATTAACGGCGAGAGCTGGAGCTTGGCTAATTTCAGCAAAATCTTCGCCTCGCGTTTTTACCTGCAGGCCATTCAGCACAGCCTGCAAATCGCCTTCTGGTCGAGTTTGATCGGCATGACGCTGGCCATTCTTGGCAGCTATTCGTTGCAGCAAGTGGACTCAAAACTGCGCGACTTCGTCATGGCCTTCTCCAACATGACCAGCAACTTTGCCGGCGTGCCGCTGGCTTTCGCCTTTATCATCTTGCTCGGTTTTAACGGCGCACTGACCCTGCTGCTGAAACAGTCCGGGGTGATCAGCGACTTCAATCTCTACTCAAAAACCGGCCTGATTGTGCTCTACAGCTACTTTCAGATACCGCTGGGCGTGCTGCTGCTCTACCCAGCTTTCGACGCCCTGCGCGCCGACTGGCGTGAGTCAGCCTCTTTGCTGGGTGCCAGTGCGTGGCAGTTTTGGCGGTATATCGGTTTACCGGTGCTGGCACCGGCTCTGCTCGGTACCTTCGTGATTTTACTAGCCAACGCCCTAGGCGCTTACGCCACCGTGTACGCCCTGACCACCGGCAACTTCAATATGTTGCCAATTCGGATCGCAGCCATGGTCGCCGGCGACATCACCCTCGACCCGAACATGGGCAGCGCCCTAGCCATGGTGCTGGTCGGCCTGATGCTGCTGGTCACCGCTGCCCAACAGTGGCTATTAAAGAGGAGCTACCATGTCGCGCGCTAACAGACCGCTGAAAAATTACTGCGCTCGGCTATGCGGCGTTGAAATCAGCCTCAGAATGCTCATGTACCGCCCGTACACTGCGCTTCTTCGGCTGATTTCGCCTTGCCTAGCCGTCGCTCGCAACATTTATCAACGGCCTGTTGATAGCAAGCCGGCC
>JBILAR010000126.1:0-8836 GCA_044354115.1 Pseudomonas sp.
CCGTAGCGTGGTCTGGCTGCTGTTTTTAATCCTGCTGCTGCCGCTGGCCGGCACTCTGCTGTATTCGCTGTCGACCAGCTGGTCGGCGACGATTTTACCGGACGGCCTGACCTTCAAATGGTATCTGGCGCTGTGGAGCGACGAGCGCTTTCTCGCCGCCTTCGCCCGCTCGCTGCTGATCTGCTGCGCCGCCCTGTTGCTGGCGGTGCTGCTGATTCTGCCGCTGCTGTTTGTGGTGCATTACTACTTCCCGAAACTCGACCGACTGATGAACGTGCTGATCTTACTGCCGTTCGCGGTGCCGCCGGTGGTGTCTTCGGTGGGGCTGTTGCAGGTGTATGGCTCGGGGCCGCTGGCGATGGTCGGTACGCCGTGGATTCTAATCGGCTGCTACTTCACCGTGGCGCTGCCCTTTATGTACCGGGCGATCAGCAATAACTTGCAGGCGATTAATCTGCCCGACCTGATGGACGCCGCCCACTTGCTCGGTGCCAGCACCTGGCAAGCGGCCTGGCTGGTGGTGCTGCCGAATCTGCGCAAGGGTCTGATGGTCTCGCTGTTTCTGTCGTTCAGCTTCCTGTTTGGCGAGTTCGTGTTCGCCAACCTGCTAGTCGGCACCCGCTACGAAACCCTGCAGGTGTACCTGAACAACATGCGTAACAGCAGCGGCCACTTCAACAGCGCGCTGGTGATTTCTTACTTCTTTTTCGTGCTGCTGTTCACCTGGGCAGCCAACCGTTTAAACAAGGACAACGCATGAGTTTTCTGAGCATTCGCGGCCTGCACAAGCAATACGCCGCGACGCCGATCTTCGCCGACATCAACTGCGAGATCGCCCAAGGCGAATTTGTCACCTTGCTCGGCCCCTCGGGCTGCGGCAAGTCCACCCTACTGCGTTGCATCGCCGGCTTAACCGAGGTCAGCGGCGGGCAAATCATCCTCAACGGCCAAGACCTAGTCCCACTCAGTCCGCAGCAGCGCGGCATTGGCATGGTGTTTCAGAGTTACGCGCTGTTCCCCAATATGACGGTGGCGCAGAACGTGGCCTTTGGTTTGCGCATGCAAAAAATTGCCAAGGACGAAACCGCCCAGCGGGTGGACGACGCTCTGCGCATGGTCGAACTGCAGGATTTTGCCAGCCGCTACCCGCACCAATTGTCTGGAGGTCAATGCCAGCGGGTGGCCCTAGCCCGCTCGCTGATTACCCGGCCGCGCTTGTTGCTGCTAGATGAGCCTCTATCGGCGCTGGACGCACGTATTCGCAAACACCTGCGCGAACAGATCCGCAGCATTCAGCAGGAATTGGGTCTGACCACTATTTTCGTCACCCACGACCAAGAAGAAGCGCTGGTGATGTCCGACCGCATCTTCCTGATGAACGCCGGCAAAATCGTCCAGAGCGGCGACGCCGAAACCCTCTACACCGCACCCATCGATGCCTTCGCCGCCGGCTTTATCGGCAACTACAACCTGCTCGACGCAGACGTCGCCAGCCGCTTGTTGCTGCGGCCAATCAACAGCCGCGTAGCGATTCGCCCGGAAGCCATCCAACTCGGCCACAGCGGTGCCATTGAGGCGCAGATCTGCAGCCACAGCTTGCTCGGCAACGTGATTCGCTACCGAGTGCAAGCCCGTGGCGTCGAATTACTGGTAGACGTACTAAATCGTTCGTCTGCCGATCTATATGCCCCTGGCCAGTCCATAGCACTGACCATCGACGCTCACGCAATCCGCGAGGTGGCCTAATGGCCCTGGCAATTTTTGACCTAGATGAAACCCTGATCGACGGCGACTGCGCCAGCCTATGGAGCGCCTATATGGCCAAGCTCGGCTGGGTCGATGGCGAGTCGTTCCTCAAGCGCGACAGCGAACTGATGGCGCTGTACAGCCAAGGTTTACTGGCCATGGAAGACTACATGAGCTTTAGCCTGTCGCCACTGGTGGGCCGCAGTGCCGAAGAAGTCGCCCATGTGGTCGAGCCCTTCGTCGAAGACATCATCGAGCCACTGATTTACAGCGATGCCTGCCAGTGCCTAGCCAAGCACCGCGCCGCCGGTGACCGCCTGCTGGTGATCTCGGCCTCCGGCGTGCACTTGGTCGCACCTATTGCCGAACGCTTGGGCATCAGCGAAGTGCTGGCCATCGAGCTTGAAGAGCAACACGGCTGCTACAGCGGCAATACCCGCGGCATCCTCACCTATCGCGACGGCAAGGTAAAACGCCTGCAGGCTTGGCTTACCGAGCAAGATGAAAACCTTGATGGGGCCTACTTCTACTCAGACTCGCGCAACGACCTGCCGCTGCTGTCGCAGGTTGACCAGCCACGGGTGGTCAACCCGGATGCAGCCCTGAAAGCCCATGCCGAACAAGCCGGCTGGCCGATTCTGAGCTGGCGCTAAGGCAGCTGATTAGCCGCCGCTACGCTGGCAATCGGTTAGCATGGCGGGGTCTACTTTGTTTGGGCCCCCTCATGTCTTACGCCGTTGCGCCGGTCGGTTTTGTCCGCAGTTGTTTTAAAGAGAAATTCGCCATCCCGCGCCAGCCACAATTGGCCCCCGCAGCGCGTGGGGTGTTGGAGTTGGTTGCGCCCTTCGATCAGCCGCAAGCCATTGAAGGCCTAGAGCAAGTCAGCCATGTGTGGTTGCTGTTTGTTTTTCATCAGGCGCTGGAAACCCAGCCACGCCTCAAGGTGCGGCCGCCACGGCTGGGCGGCAATCAATCGCTCGGGGTATTTGCCACCCGCTCCACCCACAGACCGAATGGCATCGGTCAATCGGTAGTCAAGCTGGATAGGGTCGAGCCGGGACGCTTGTATTTGTCTGGGATTGATTTACTCGACGGCACCCCGGTGCTGGACATCAAGCCGTATGTGCCCTACGCCGACTGCTTGCCGAACGCCGTCAATCAGATCGCCACAGAGCCGCCAGCGTTGATCGAGGTGCACTGGAGCGATGCCGCCTTAAGCGATGCCCACAGTCACGGTTTGCGCCTGCAGGAGCCGCTGGTCGAGTTGATTGAGCAGTGCCTCGCGCAAGACCCGCGCCCGGCCTATCAACAGCCCAGCCCAGAGCGTCGCTACGGCACCCGCCTATGGGATTTGCAGGTGCGCTGGCATTACCCAGAACCCACACGCATCTGCGTACTGGAAGTGGTGCTGGCGTAAGACGGCGGTTGGACAGACACGGGGCGGACGTAGAGCGGCCTCAGGAGCGCAGCGAACAGCCCGCCAGCAATACCAACGCCCATAAACAACAAACCCGCCAAGTAGGCGGGTTTGTTGTTTATGCAAACAGCTTACTTCTCAACGAAGGCGCGCTCGATTAGGTAGTCGCCTGGATCGCCCATGCGGGCCGAGATTTTCAGGCCGAAGGCGTCGAGCACTTCGCTAGTCTCATCCAGCATGCTTGGGCTGCCGCAGATCATCGCGCGGTCGTCCTGCGGGTTGATCGGTGGCAGGCCGATGTCGGTGAACAGCTTGCCGCTGCGCATCAAATCGGTCAGGCGGCCCATGTTTTCGAAATCTTCACGGGTCACGGTTGGGTAATAGATCAGCTTTTCTTTCAGCGCGTCGCCAAAGAACTCGTTCTTCGGCAAGTGTTCAGTGATGAACTCGCGGTAGGCCACTTCGTTCACGTAGCGGACGCCGTGAATCAAGATGACTTTTTCGAAACGCTCGTAGGTTTCTGGGTCTTGGATCACGCTCATAAAAGGCGCCAAGCCAGTACCGGTGCTGAGCAGGTACAGGTGTTTACCCGGCAGCAAATCGTCGAGCACCAGGGTGCCGGTCGGCTTGCGGCTAACCATCACTTCATCGCCGGGCTTTAAGTGCTGCAACTGCGAGGTCAGCGGGCCGTTCTGCACCTTGATGCTGAAGAACTCCAAATGCTCTTCGTAGTTCGGGCTGGCTATCGAGTAAGCACGCATCAGCGGCCGGCCGCTTTCCTGCTGCAGGCCGATCATTACAAACTGACCGTTCTCAAAGCGCAGGCCTGGGTCACGGGTGGTTTTGAAGCTGAACAGGGTGTCATTCCAGTGGTGCACACTGAGTACACGCTCGACGTTCAGGTTGCTCATGCAGCTCTCCTCAATCAATTACTTGTGCCAGCACAGACACTATTGCGCGCTATTCTACGAGCAACGACAATATCTGTTAAATGAATTATCAAGATATGGATTATCGGTTATATAGATATGCATTTTACTCTACGACAACTGCAAGTATTTGTAGCAGCGGCCCAGCAGCAAAGCGTTAGCCGCGCGGCTGAATCGTTGGCGCTGTCGCAATCGGCGGCCAGTAGCTCGCTCAGCGAGTTGGAGCGCCAATCGGGCTGCCAATTGTTCGATCGCGCCGGCAAGCGTCTGACCCTCAATTCGCTCGGCCACCAACTGTTGCCGCAAGCAGTGGCGCTGCTCGATCAAGCCAAGGCGGTGGAAGACTTGCTCAACGGCAAGAGTGGCTTCGGCTCGCTGGCCGTGGGCGCCACCCTGACGGTGGGCAACTACCTAGCCACCCTGTTGATCGGCAGTTTTATGCAGCGCCACCCGGAATGCCGGGTAACCCTGCATGTGCAAAACACCCAGCATATAGTGCAGCAGGTGGCGCACTACGAAATTGATCTGGGTCTAATCGAGGGCGAATGCCAGCACCCGGACATCTGCGTAGAACCGTGGGTGGAGGATCAACTGGTGGTGTTTTGCGCACCGCAGCATGCGCTGGCTAAATCCGGTCAAGCCAGCATCGCCCAGTTGGCGCAAGAGGCGTGGATCATGCGCGAACGTGGCTCGGGCACCCGCCTGACCTTCGATCAAGCCATGCGCCATCACCCGCAACCGCTGAATATTCGTTTAGAGCTTGAGCACACCGAGGCGATTAAACGCGCCGTCGAGTCTGGCCTAGGCATCGGCTGTATCTCGCGCTTAGCCCTGCAAGATGCCTTTCGCCGTGGCAGCCTGGTGGCGCTGGAAACCCCAGAGCTAGACCTGACCCGGCAGTTTTACTTTATCTGGCATAAACAAAAATACCAAAGCACGGCAATGCGCGAGTTTGTCAGCCAATGCCAAGCACTAACGGCTGGGGTCAGCCGCAGCGATGAAATTGTGTTGGCTTCGATCGTTTAGCGAGCTGTTAGCAGGCTGTTGAAAAATGTAGCGAGCGACGGCTAGTGCGACGCCCGCTCCTGCGGGCCAGCTACATTTCCCACATCCATGTGGGTCACAAGGCGAATCAGCCGCAACGAAGCGAAGCGCAGTAACAGCCAAAGGCTGGCCCGCAGGGCGAGCGAAGCGAGTCAAAAGCGCACGACTGCATGGATGCAGGAGGTAGGGCGACGCAGGACGCCAAAGCCGCGTGTACGAGCTGTACATGAGCATTTGATTCGCTTCGCTCACCCCTTCGGGGCCGCGCTAAAGCGCGTTCAGCCTACGGCTGTGAGGCTGATTTCAACGCCGCATAGCCGAGCGCAGTAGTTTTTCAGCGGCCTGCTAGGGCAGCAGAATCACCGCCCAGACACTGGTGATCAGGCTGAGGGTGACAAACTGCGCGGCGCTGCCCATGTCTTTGGCGTTTTTCGACAGCGGATGTAAGTCCAGCGAGATGCGATCAATCGCGGCCTCAATCGCCGAGTTAAGCAACTCGACAATCAGCGCCAGCAGGCACACGGCAATCATCAGCGCTCGCTCGACACGGCTGACCGAGAAGAAAAAGCTCAAGGGAATCAGCACTGCATTCAGCAGCACCAACTGGCGAAACGCCGCTTCGCCGCTGAAGGCCGCGCTTAAACCGGCCATCGAATAACCACCGGCATTGAGAATTCGCTTCAGGCCGGTCTGACCTTTAAATGGTGACATAGGAAAAATAACCAAAAATTGAGAGGCCGGCAGACTACCGGAAAACCGATCAAAAAAACGTGAAAGCCGCGCGACTAAAGCGCCTCGACAGCACTCGGAATAGCTTCCAATTGTTGCAGTAACAACGCCGCCTGCGTGCGGGTACGCACACCTAGCTTACGAAACATCGCCGTCACATGGGCTTTAATGGTCGCCTCGGAGACATTCAGCTGATAAGCGATCTGTTTATTCAGCAAACCATCACAGACCATGCTCAGCACCCGAAACTGCTGCGGAGTCAAACTGGCCAAACCGGCGCTGGCGGCCTTGGCCTCCGCCGACAAACTGGCCGCGATTTGGCTTTGCGCGGGCCACCAACTGTCACCCGCCAACACTGCATTTACGCCCTGCTGGATGCTCGCCAAGCTACTGGATTTTGGAATAAACCCAGCCGCGCCGAACTCACGCGCACGCGCCACCACCGCGGCCTCCTCCTGCGCCGAGACCATCAGCACCGGAATCTGCGGGTACTGCCCGCGCAGCAACACCAAACCAGAAAAACCATAAGCGCCGGGCATATTCAGGTCGAGCAAGACCAAATCCCAATCGCTCTTCTGCGCCAAACACACCTCTAACTCGGCGATGCTGGCCGCCTCAACCAAGCGCACATCCGGACCTAAACCCAGGCTCAGCGCTTGCTGCAGAGCACTGCGAAACAACGGGTGATCGTCAACGATCAAAATTTCATAAGCAGCCACGGGAATTCCTATTATTGTTGTGCGGCGAAATCGCCGGCCAGCATGCCGAGCGCTGTCTGGGTGGTCAAGTATGTAACTTTACGGCACAGTGCCAGTCTTTGCCTGCCGAGTTCTGCCATGCCTAACCAAGCCCTGCGTGCCGACCTATTAATGTTGCTGACCGCGCTCATCTGGGGCTCGGCGTTTATTGCGCAACGCTTGGGCATGGACCACATCGGCCCATTTTTGTATACCGGGCTGCGCTTTAGCTTAGCCGCCTTAGTGTTATTGCCCTTCGTCTTGCGTCGCCCGCCGGGCAAACAATTACCCGGCGAACCGCTACTGTATCGCGGCTTGCTGATGGGCGGTGCAACGATGGGTTTGGTGCTGGCATTAGGCATCAACCTGCAGCAAGTCGGCTTGCTCTTTACCAGCGTGACCAACGCCGGCTTCATCACCGGTTTGTACGTGATTATCGTACCGCTGATTGGCCTGTTTCTCGGCCATAAAGCCGGGCTCGGCATCTGGTTTGGCGCGAGCATGGCGGTGCTCGGGATGTTCTTGTTGTGCGTGGGCGAGAATTTTCAGGTGGCGTCCGGCGACTGGCTGCAACTGGCCGGGGCCTTTGTCTGGGCCACCCATGTACTGGTGGTCGGAGTGTTCGCTAAACGCCACGACCCGCTACGTTTGGCCTTCCTGCAATTTGCCGTGTGCGCGGTTATTAGTCTGGCCTTGGCCCTAGTGTTTGAACCCATAGTACTGGCGGCCATTATCCAAGCGGGTCCTGCGATTATCTACGGCGGCGCCATCGCCGGCGGCATCGGCTATACCTTGCAGGTGGTGGCACAAAAGCACGCCATCGCCTCCCATGCCGCGATCATTTTCTCCTTGGAAGCGGTGTTCGCCGCCTTGGCCGGCAGCCTGTTCCTCGACGAAACCCTGCAACTGCGCGGCTATATCGGCTGCGCCCTGATGTTTATCGGCATGCTGATCGCGCAGTTGTGGCCGAAGAAGGCTGAGGTGACGAGCGCCTGATGCAGGAATTACTGTGTCGGTCGAATCGGCTAAAGGCATGGCAGATGCGGGTCAATTAGCGGCAAGCAGCCCTGCTTGTCGTTATTGCCCTACAACGAAGGACGGCTATCGACCCCTATGCACAGTTTGAAACTATGTGCAGTTGGCGTTCGCGGCGGGCTCGTGAGGCAGTGTTGGTGAGGAATTCGGCGAAGTAGCGTGATGTAGTTCTGGACATAGTTTTTGGGCGAGAGTGCAGTGGTGGCTCCACATGATGAGACCACCGCTATGGGAAACAAACGAACATCGCCCCGCATCTACTGGCTTGCCGCTGAGCCACTCGCGCCATACGTTGATACCTACAAGCAGTATCTGGCAGACCCTCGCTCATGCGCTTTCTTCAGCCGCTATAACTATGTGCACCAGCGCCGCGCCTCCCGCTCGCCGGCGCTGCGACTTCTGAGGTCACTGCACATAGTTTCAAACTGTGCATAGGGGTCGCTATGTGCACCTATACATAACGCCCCCAAGCAGTCATTGAGGGGCTTGTGCGAAAACAGTCGCAACCAGCAATATAAGGCGAGGAGATCGTCCTGCCGAGCCACTAAATCAGCGGCTTATCCAAGCCAGCCTGTCAAGACAACGAAGTCCCAGCGAGCATGCTGCTGAAGGATAAGCCAGATTGTAATGGTATAAGTAAGCCGCAAAAAAAAGCCCCTCACGGGGATTAATAAATTATTACTGGAAGATTAATCCAGTGACGTGAAATCGCAATTTATGAAAACCCTTCTGATCGATTCCGCATTACCGTTGATAAAGTCCTTTATCTTGGCGATGTAATTGAAGTCGCCAATAATTCCGCGATACGAAAGCACTAAAGCAGTAACATATCTGTCGTCACCATGCTGATCATAGTCATCATCTAAGTGAACGAGATCAAGAGCTTTAATTGAATTGAACATTTGCAAACCCTTATAGTGTTGCTGCTCCAAAGCTGAAGGGATATAAATATGATCAGAACTATCCCAATAATGACCGCCTTTCGGAGCATGACCGAAAGTGACAAGAAAATGAACGTAGGCCCTTTGCTGGTTTGTAAGGTTAGACAATTTCTCTGCGAGGCTTTTCAAATCCTTGCGCATATCATTAGCATCAGACGTATCAATTTCCGACCATTTTATGAAGGAATTAGCATTTCCAAGAGTGAAGGTTATGCCTTTCTTTACGTCCAGGCCAGAGTCATCACGCTCACACAGGAA
>JBILAR010000019.1:0-37276 GCA_044354115.1 Pseudomonas sp.
TATCATTATCATCTAGAGTGCTAATGTCTCGAAGCAGCTTCGTTAAGTTTATTACTTGCGTACGCACCTCAATGGACTTTGAAGTTATTTCATCGGAGGTGCTAAGTATCAAGAAAATCAATTTTTCATACTTTTCATCAAATTTGTTTTTCTTGTAAACCCGAATGGTCTCAGTGAATTTTTTATTTGTGCCTGAGGTGGTAACTTGAAAGCAAACCTTTTTCCTGTCATCAGCCAAATCAATTGCGGGGAAATTGGGCTTTTCTGCGTTCACATCACGCAGCGCATATCCATAGGTAACATTTAAAACGGTTATGAAAAAACGCTCAGCGTCACTGTTAAAATCAGTGTAACCTAGCCCATTGATAAGGGTTAGATAATTGCCTATCCTTGAAAAGCTTTCAGCGATGCTGGTTTTTAGTTGGCCAATTTTAGTTTGCAAAACAAATTTCCCTATATGAGGTTCAGCGTTACTTAACGCAAGAATACATCAAAATGAATCGCCCCTCGCTTCCTGTACTCACTTGATGGACTGCTTTTGGCAATGGATTTAACCGGTCGACATCCCAGCGGCGAATAGGCCGCTAGGTGCGCATCGTAGAAGGGGGTTATTCCTAGATTGCTTTTCCTTGAACTAAATAAAGTGCGTCGCGATATAAGAATGGCACCCAGTACGTTGGAATGTTCTTCTCATTACGTGCTTCAAAGAAACCTGCAACAACTAACTGATCCGCCAATGATTGGGCTGCATCCAGTGACTCTCCCCAGATTCGAGCAAGGGTCTCAACCTTTTGTTCGGTCTTTTCATTTTTAAGTAGTTCGGTATATTTTTTTAGATCAGGATATTCTGCGCAAAGAGTTTGTGTATACCTCACTGTAGATACTGTGGCTAGCGACTCTTTGAAAACTGCACGGTCAAATAATATTTCTGCTTCCGGCTCAGGTTTTCCTTGCTCAAACTTTTTTACCTGGTTGGAAATCAAGCATTCGAGCATGTGAATTATTTCGCGAGGTGCGGCTTTTTTAGTACCATCTTGTACTCGTGAAATTATCCAGTCAAAGGCGTCGGGGTTTTTCCCCGTGTCGACCTTATCAGGAAATATTCTTTTAATAATTTGCTCTTGCTTGCTTGCATTACTTATGGTTTCAGATTTTTCGACTTTTAAATAATCAATAAGTGCCTGATTGTTCAAAAGGCGATTAACAACAAGATTTAGCAGGCCGTCACGATCCCATTCAATGGTGTCAGTTTTTATGATGTGGCTAGCTTCGCGGAACCCACCTTCTGTGATTCGTTCCCAGATATCCTTTCGAACGAAGATTTTTGCCTTTATGTTGTCGAGTGGTTTTAAATCAGCGTAGACCCTAAAGAGGGCGCGCAGTGCCGATCTTTCTAGTTCGGGCGAAGAAGAAAATGAAACGTCAAGTCGATCAAAAAGCAGCCATACATGCAGTGAGATTTCGGCTAGCCCATCGTTAGCAAAACTAAGAAGATCATTTACTGGGACACTAGATAACCGCGATTTCGTATCAGTAGGTCCAAAGCTGGCTTTTCTAGTGGCTGTAGGCATGCCGGAAATAGGATCTAATCCGATATTGTACTCAACATCTGTCGGATTCTTCTCCGCGAAACTCTGAACATAATTTTTCGCTCGTGCGAACAAAGAAGCTAACGTAAAGGACTTAGGCAGTAAGCCGGCCACTTCTAATGCTGCAATAAGTTTGCCAGCTACATCACTTGCAATTGAGGCTTTACGCAATTCTGCGGATATCAGCTGAAGAATATAAAGCTTCCAAATGTAATTAAGGTCTGCTTCGTTGTCGGTGTTATCGTCGATAAGCCCTTGAAAGGCTGATGCCCCTAGCGGGTTCTCCGCAGGAACCAGCAAAATCTTTCGGCCTTTAAATTCTGTAGCGTTGTTTGTCAGTAAGGAGTAAAGCGCACTTTTTCCTGTGCCTTTTGCCCCGTAAATGATATCGATTTCACCATTTGCTAGCTTGGTCCACTGGGACGTTTTGACGAAATAATTAGCTAATTCATTTTTCTCGTCCTCCGCAACGCGATGGCCAATCCGAATAGCATTTAGCAAGCTTTTTTTGTTCAAAATATTACTTCCTTGAAAATTCAAATGCCAAAATCGTTTGCCGCGTTCCGGCACAGTATCTCGACCCTTGCGAATAATGCCCCGTCGAACAGAAAAGCAGAAGGGAATATCTAAAGAAGAGTTAACCCTTCCAGTCGACTCGCGACAGCGGCGCATGACATCTTACTAACTTCAAGGCTGGACGTCGAAGGTGCGGAGTGTCCACATTGTGTTCACGATGGCCGGGTAAGTGTTCAGAATATGGGGGGAAATATTGCCTTCAATTCCGGGTTGTTCGGGTTGGATGAGCGGTCATTGGTTAGGAAGGTTGATACGAGTCAACTCAATATTTACGAGGCTGAGAGGACTATTAGCCTTACGCAACATGGATTTAACCGGTCGTAAAGGCAGCTGGTTGTGGCCAGTTGTGGACTGTCGCGACTGGCTGCTTTTGGCCGATTAAAGCCTGTCGCTAAAGGCGGAACTGTAGTCGGTAACTACATCAACAAATCAATCCCCCACCACCGCCAAATCAGCCCCAGCACCTTGCCCCGCCGGCACAAACACCAAGGCCTTCAAGCCACTGTCCGGGTTGATGTCGGCGAACTCTGGCGGGTTTTCTAGGCGCTGGGCAAACACCAAGCTCGGCGCTTGTGCCTGCATGCCTTCGATTAAAAACTCCGGCCCGGTGCTCGGATCGTTGATGCAGGCCAGCACCATGCCCTGCTCGCTGAGTAAATCCGGCAGACGGCGGAGGATTTTTTGGTAGTCCTGGGTCAGGGCGAAGCTGCCCTTTTGAAAGGACGGCGGGTCGATGATGATCAAGTCATAGGGGCCGCAACTCTTGACCTTGCCCCACGACTTGAACAACTCATGGCCGAGAAAACTCACCTGGCTCAGGTCATGTTGATTGAGCCGGTGATTGTCGCGGCCGCGGCTGAGCGCCGCACGGGCCATGTCGAGATTGACCACATGGGTCGCGCCGCCGGCAATCGCCGCCACGGAAAAACCACAGGTGTAAGCGAACAGATTCAACACCCGCTTGCCTTGGGCCTGAGCTTGCACCCAACGGCGGCCGTAGCGCATATCGAGAAACAAACCGCTGTTTTGCTTTTTACCTAAGTCCAATTTATAGCGCAGGCCGCCCTCGCTGATCAGCCATTCCTCCAACGGCTCGCCGAACAGAAACTCGGTGCTGCTATCGGGTAAATAGCGGTGTTGCAGCAACAGATGTTGCGCCCCGCTGCTTTGCCATTCTGGCGTCTGGGTCAGCGCCAACAACATCTGGGTAAGCGCCGCCAACTCAGGCTCGCTCGGCTGGCGAAACAGGCAGACCAAGAGCACCCCTTGCAGCCAGTCGACGGTTAGATGCTCCATGCCCGGCCAGCGCTGGCCACGGCCGTGAAACAGCCGGCGGGTTTCGTTCGGCGGCGAACTTAGCGCACCAACTAATTGCTGCTGCAAGGTGGCGATGGCGTCTGTATTCATGGCTGCTGCTTACTCATGGGTGAAGCCGATTGGGGCTCGGCGATCGGGCGGGTGGCGATCTAGCGCAATACTGCGCTTAGGGCGCGTAAACGTTGGTGCGCGGCGTCGTCCAAGTCCAACGGCAGGTAGTTTTTGGCATTCAGGTAGTGGGTGGTGAACACCTCTAAATAGGCATCCAAGACCTCGCTGGCGTGTTGCTCTCCGGCCAGTTCCAAGCACAGCGCCGCCACTTCACTGGTACACAAATGGTCGTCGCGTTTCGAGCGGCGCAGCTGATAGCGCGACAGTTGCTCCGGTTGCAGGCTGAGCACCGGCAAATGACTTAGATACGGACTCTTGCGAAACATCTTGCGCGCCTCCGGCCAGGTGGCATCCAGCAAGATAAACAGCGGGCGCTTGCCGGCCACCGGCAGCACCTCGGTGACCACCCGTTCAGGCGCGACAAACTCACCGGGGAACACCACGTAGGGCTGCCACTGCGGGTCGGCGAGCAAGGCCAGCAACGCCGGCTCTACCTCGGTGCGCGACCAGCCAAAGGCGCTGGTGTCGCTCACCACGTCGGCAATCAACCAGCCGGTGTTGCTCGGTTTAAGTGGCTCGACGTCGTACATGATCAGGCACATGCCGGCACGGGTGGCGATGTGCGGGCGCAGAGCACACAGGCAATGGCTGAAGATCACCCGGCAACCGGGGCAACGCGGAGCTCGCGAGCCGCGCGCGACAAACGGCTTAACGCTGCGGGCTAAACGCTCGGCGCGTAAACGGGCCACGGCATGGCTCATACAGGCACCGGCAAACGGATAAAAGCGCACAACATAACAAGCCCGGCTGATCGAAATGGGCCGGCAGTTTAGCAGAGCAGTCTAAGTACAGCCGGCAAAGCGCACCGTTAGGAGTATTATGCCGGCCCGCTGAACCCCTGCCGTGCTGGCCGGTCCAAGCACGCAGCCTTTCTCTGGAGACTTTAAATGCGCCACCTACTCGCCTTGTTCGCTCTATGCGCGGTGCTACCCGCCGCCCAAGCCGCCTCGTTGAAAGACTATGAGTTGACCAAGATGCTCGAACAAGTAGCCAAGGACAGCAGCGTCGGTACGCCACGGGCGATCAATGAAGACATTCTCGATCAGGGCTATACCGTGGAAGGCAAGGAGTTGATTAACTACCTCAGCGTGCGCGAAGGTCATGCCCAGCAGATGCGCGCCAATGCGCAGAGCATGCGCGAGCAGTTAACTATCAGCGTGTGCAGCAACACCGGCTACCGCCAATTGCTCGCTCGCGGGGCGATTTTGCGGTATCAATTCACGGTGTATAAAACCAATTTGGCGGTGGCCACCGAGCGGTTCAGCAAGGCCGATTGCGGCCTCAAGTAACCCGGCGGCAAACGCGCAAGCCTAAAAGTTCAGGCTTGTTGTTGGTCTTTGGCGCTGCTGGCCTTGAGCTCGGCCAGCAAGGTTTCGATATGCCGCGAGCGTCGCTCGCCTCCTTCAAGGCGGCGCTGACACTCCTCCTCTAGGCTGGTGGCGTTGTTGCGTGCCGCTTGCTGCAGCAAGCGGTACAAGTCTAGGTCTAGCTCCAGCGTGAGCTTTGGCATGCACACTCTCCTAACCGCGTTAATTATTTTTATTATGTTGGCGCTAGCGGCGTAGCCGGCACGCTAGCGCTTAACGCAAAATTCGTGGATCACCAACACCCTGCACCGCGGCAATTTGCGCAGCGGACAACAGCCCTGCCAGCGGCACATCCAATAACCGCGCACTGGCCAACAAAATATGCGCCCAAGTCGAACTATTGGCAAACAACATTCCGGCCTCATCCAAGGTGCCACCGCGATTGCGATAGCCCAGCACTTGGCTGTTTAGCGCATCCGGCAACAACGGCCAGAGATGCCCACGGGCCACTTCCGGGCGCATATGAGTGAGCAATATTCGCCGCTGATAGCTGACTGGGAATAACCTCTCACGCAAGGCTTCACTGGCAGTGGTCGCCGCCTCCCAAGCGTCACGCGGCGCGCGAAAACGCCCCGGTTCTTGCAGATACACCAGCCGATAAGCATGCCCGGCCGCGTGCAGTTGCGCGGCGGCGCGGCGCATCTCGGCCAGCTGATAACTGCCGGTGGCCATCAGCAATAACGGCTGCTCGCCGGCTAACTCGGCCAGCACAATCGCGCCCTCTTGCGCCAACTGTTCGGCTTGCGCCGGGCTGAACACGGCCACCTGTTCACGCTTGGCAATCACCATGCACGCCAGCTGCCCACGGGCCTGATAGATGCTTGGCAGACAAGCCAGCACCGAGTTGTGGTCGGCCGGGAATAGCACCCGGACCATGTCGCTCATCTCGCCGAGCAAGGCCTCACAAAAGGTCGTGTCCTGATGGGATTGCTGATTCTTGCCGTTCTCCCAGGTATGCGAGGTGGCCACCAGGGGCCAGCCGAGCCAGCCCGCAGGACGCCCAGCGTGTTTTTGCTGACGGGCGAAGATCAGCGTCTGGCGCACCGCACCGAGCATCTTCACGCAAAAGGCTTCGTAGCTGGCGACCAGATTCAAGCCGCCCTGATTGGCCAAACAGGCCGACACCACCGCCTCTTCATTCAAGGCCGTAATGACTTTGCCATCAACCGCCTCCAGCGCACTTTCCGGCGCGCAAACGCGATGTTTCAAGGCCTTGAGTACCCCGGCCAGCCGATTACTGGCCAGCTCATCGGGATTGCCCACCCGTGGTCGCAGGTCTGGATTGGCCGCGACCAAGTCGACAAAGAAGCGATCCAGCGCCAACATCGGCGAACAATCATCTTCGCGATACTGCAGCGTCGGCAGCTGCGGTATCGGTGGCTGCCGGCTGGCCAGCGGGTTATCCCGTTCCAACGGCCGGCCGACGCGCTGCTGGGCAAACAGCGCACGCGCCGCCGCTAACTCGCTGGGCGGCACCCACAAGGGCGCCACATGCTGATTAAACAGCGCGCGGGCCTCGGCGTTGTTATGCGGGTTACCCGGCAACGGTAAGTTGTGCGCGGCATTGCTGCCGGCACCGTAAAAACCAAAACCTTTCACGGTTTCGGCAATCGCGTAGGGGATTGGCAAGGGGTAACAGAGGATGCCATTGCGCATTTCGCCCACTCGATGGGCCAAGCGCTGCTCCATCTCCCATAGCGTGCAGACAAAAGCGGCGGGGTCGCGACCATCGAAAATCAGCGGATCAAAGCCACAAGCCCGCAAG
The DNA here is from genome assembly GCA_044354115.1 of Pseudomonas sp. GTDB lineage: Bacteria > Pseudomonadota > Gammaproteobacteria > Pseudomonadales > Pseudomonadaceae > Aquipseudomonas. Next base: position 6,786 of record JBILAR010000019.1, read on the forward strand.
TGCCGAGCAAAGCCCTCGATGCCGGCGTGGGTGCCCAACTCGGTACGCTGCTCAATCCGTCGCCCGTTGGCGATCATCACCGGCAAGGCCACCCCACAGTCGCCGGCACGCCACCAACGCGGCACCCAGTCGCTACCACGCTGTTCTTCGGCGGCGCCATCGGACAAAAACGCCACCAAAGTTTCCCCCGGCAACGGCAAGTGTGCGTATTGCAGCTCGGCAAAGCCGAGGTAACCGCCCTCAGCAATACCACCGGCGGTATGGGCATTCACATGACTACCCAAGGGGGCCGAAGCGCTGCCATCGGCGGCTTGGGCGTAGCCATAAAAATCATTGAGCAAATGATTAATCCCCACCGCGCCGTCGGCGTAGCGCTCGGTTTGCTCGGGGTGCAAATTGCCGGTCAGCAGGTTCAGCGCATCGATGGCCGCCACGCAGTGACCCTGCCCCATCAGCCAAGCGCGGGTCTTGCCGGTTAAGCCATTCAGGCCCAAATAGCCAGCATAGGCCGGGACCATATTTAGCGCGCCACCGGTATGCCCTTGTGGCTCTGGCTTAAAGTCGTCCGCCAGCAAGGGCGCACCATCGAGACGCACTTGCCGGGCATAGGTCATGTGCGCCACCAACCACAAGCCAGTCACGCTCAACCGATCGAGCGCCTGCAGGAACTGATAGACGCTGGCCAAATTAGGCTGCTGGCCGCTCTGCACCAAATGCTGAGCTAAACGAAACACCGCCGCCTGCGTTTGCCCACTATGCTCAATGGGACCGTAACCGCGACGCCAACTGGCAAAGTCTGGCTGGTTTATTGCGTGCTGATCTAATTCGGCCAAACTGGGCAATAGCTGCTGCATAACGGCGCCTCCATGATCTGATTGGAGCAGTTTAGTCACAGCTAATGCCCCTCGATGCTGACCTGCATCAAGACTGGCCAGCACAGTCGGTGCAGGCTGAGGTAACCCATTTACTAGCGGAGGATTTATGGCCCTGCTCAGTTTTCTCGGTGCCACCCAGCAAGTCACCGGTTCTTGCTACCTGATTGAAACGCGCGACGGCGCCAAAGTGCTGCTCGAATGCGGTATGCGCCAAGGCCATCACGAAGCCGAGGAAGGCAATCGCGCGCCCTTCGCCTTCGACCCCAACAGCCTGAATGCCGTGGTGCTGTCCCACGCCCACCTCGACCACAGCGGCCTGTTGCCACGTTTAGTGGCGGCGGGCTATCGCGGCCCCATCTTCGCCACCGAGGCCACCTGCGAACTGCTGGAGTTGATGCTGCTCGACTCCGCGCATCTGCAAGAGCGCGACGCCGAATGGGAAAACAAATGGCGCGCCCGTACTGGCCAGCCGGCCATTACGGCGGTGTATACCGTGGCCGACGTGGAGCAAACCCTTAAGCAACTGCAACCGCTCGCTTATGCGTGCGAGCAGCAAGTGGCTGCCGGCGTGCGGGTGACCTACCACGATGCGGGACATATTTTGGGCTCGGCGATCGTTGAACTGCTGATCGAAGACCATCACTTACAACGGCGCTTGGTATTCTCCGGCGACTTGGGCAACACCTGCTCGCCGCTGATGCACGACCCGCAGATTTTGACTCGCGCCGATGTGCTGATGATGGAATCGACCTACGGCGATCGCGATCATCGTTGTACTGAAGAGACCCTCGATGAGTTTGCCGCCATCCTGCAAGCGGCCCATCGCGACGGCGGCAATGTACTGATCCCCTCATTTGCGGTCGGCCGCACCCAGGACCTGATCTATTACCTTGGACGCTTCTACCAAGAAGGCCGCTTACCGCAACAGGTGGTGTTTCTCGACAGTCCCATGGCGATTCGCGCCAATGCCGTGTACTCACACTACCGCGAGCAACTGGACCGAGGCGACCGGGCGCGTTTGGGCGCTAAAGGCGGCAAGCGGGTGGAAGACTGGCTGCCGATTTTGCGCTGCACGCAGAGTCCCGATGAGTCGATGGCGATCAACCGCATTACCAGCGGCGCGATCATCATTGCCGGCAGTGGCATGTGCACCGGCGGGCGGATTACCCATCACTTCAAACACAATCTGTGGCGGCCAGAATGCCATGTAGTGTTCCCCGGCTTTCAAGCCAAGGGCACCTTGGGGCGCAATATTGTCGACGGCGCCAGCAGCGTCAAAGTACTGCATCAGCCGATTGCAGTCAAAGCCCAGATTCACACCCTCGGCGGCTTCTCCGCCCACGCAGGACAATCACAACTACTAGACTGGGTTAAACACTTCGAGCACCACCCAGAGTTGTATTTGGTGCATGGCGAGCTGGAGAAAATGCAGGCACTGCAACAAGTGCTGCGTGAAAAATTTAACTGGATAGCCAACATCGCTGAACCCGGAGAACAGATCGCACTCTGAGACTACGCCCAACGGGCGCTGCCAGTTGCCGACAGACTCCTCTGCGCCAACTCAGGCGCCCACACATTTGGAGTAGTGCATGCCCTATTCACCCGACGACTACCTGTCGCGACACTTTCAAGCCAGCGGCGTCGATCTCAAAGACAAGGTCGAAGAACTAACCAACCTCGCCGTGCCACCCGGCAGTGTCAACCTACCGCTGTACCAACAAATGTTGATGACCGTGGCGCGCATGGCGCAAGCCGATCGTAACCGCTGGGACGCCAAGATCATGCTGCAAACCCTGCGCGAGATGGAGTACGCCTTTAGCCGTTTAGAGCAATTTAAACGGCGGCGCAAAGTAACCGTATTTGGCTCGGCCCGCACTCAACCCGAACACCCGCTGTACGCCTTGGCCCATGAACTTGGCGCGGCTTTAGCGCGGCATGAACTGATGGTCATCACCGGTGCTGGTGGCGGCATTATGGCCGCCGCCCATGCCGGCGCCGGGCGCGAGCACAGCTTAGGTTTCAACATCGCCCTACCCTTTGAACAAGACGCCAATCCAACTATGCAGGGCAGCGATAACCTGCTGACCTTTCATTTCTTCTTCTTGCGCAAATTGTTCTTTGTCAAAGAAGCCGATGCACTGGTGCTCTGCCCCGGCGGCTTTGGCACCCTCGACGAAGCGCTAGAGGTGCTCACGCTGATTCAAACCGGTAAGAGCCCATTGGTGCCGATAGTTCTACTCGACCAACCCGGCGGCAACTTCTGGCAAGGCGCCCTGCAATTTATGCGCGAGCAACTGCAGGCCCATCACTACATCCTGCCCAGCGATTTACACCTGATGCGCTTGGTCTATAGCCCCGAAGACGCCGTGCAAGAGATTGCCCGTTTCTATCGCAACTACCACTCCAGCCGCTGGCTAAAAAACACCTTCGTAATCCGCATGAATCACCCACTGAACGCCGACGCCTTAGCCACCTTGGACAAAGAGTTCAGTGACCTGTGTTTAACCGACGGTTTCCAACAGCAACCGGTATGCGAGTCGGAAAGTGATGAACCTGAGTTTTGCCACTTAATTCGTCTGGCGTTTAACTTCAACGCCCGCGACCAAGGCCGCCTGCGCGAACTGCTGGACTTTATTAATCTGCCGCAAAACTGGCAGCAGAATGCTTAGCCGCAGAGACTAAGCAACGGCAGAGAACCTGGGTGATTAGCTGGCCTCGCCGTGACGCAGATACGCCAGCCAATACACCCCAGCCACCAGCAAGGAGCCACCGGCTATATTTCCGGCGCTAACCACCGCCAGATTGAGCATGGCCGCGCCGAGCAAGCCGTCATCGAGTTTGCTCAAGGCCAAGCCGTAGGGCAGGAAAAACCAATTTGCCACTGAGTGCTCCAAACCCAGCGTCACAAAGGCGCTGACCGGTAACAACAGCGCGAGAAACTTATCCGCCACGCTGCGCCCGCCCATCGCCAACCACACTGCCAGGCAAACCAGCACATTGCACAACACGCCACGGGCAAAAGCCTCGCCAAGGCTCAGAGCGAGTTTGTCGGCGGCGATAGTGCGCGACGTGTCGCCGACCGCACCGCCATCCAAACTGGCGATGTTGGCCCACAGCACCAGCGCCACAGTGCCCAGACAACCCAGCACATTACCGAGATAGACCAGCAGCCAATTACGCACTAACTCACGGCTACTAATCAGTCGGCTCGCCCAAGCCATGGCCAACAGATTATTGCCGGTAAACAGCTCGGCACCGCCAATCACCACCAGCACCAAGCCAAGGCTGAAACTCAGCCCACCGAGCAGGCGCGTGACGCCAAAGCCGAGGCTGCTGTGGGTGCTCACCACGGTGTAAAACAATGCGGCCATGGCAATATAGGCACCGGCGAGAATAGCCAGCAGCAACAAGCTCAAGGCATCCGCACGAGCCTTGGCCACGCCCATCTGGGCAACGCGCCGAGCGATTTGCGCCGGCTGGTAAGCGCTACTGAATAAATGGCGTTGCGGCATACACATTACCCCTTGCCACTAAGCTTCACCTGCGCCAGCGTAGCTGTGAGCCCGCGCAGAAACGGCGCGATAACTGCGGACTCGTCGATTCAGCACAGAGCCAACTGGCCCGTCTGCTGGCCACCACCCTGCAACGCCAGATAGCGGTCATAGCGATAGGTTGGGCCATCCATGCAGACATAGCTGTCACCCAGATAGCAGTGTCCGCAGAGGCCAACGCCGCAATGCATGCGCCGCTCAATCGACAACCAAATTTTATTGGCCGCCACCCCGCGTTGCAGCGCGGCCTCGGCACTCGCCAGCATCAAGGTTTGGGGGCCAGAGCAGAACAACGCCTGCGGGGGTTGGCGGGCAAACAAGTCGTCAAAATAAGTCAGGGCCGAACCGCCGCGCTGAGCGCCAACAGGCTGATCAAAGGTTTCGATAAAATGCATTTTTTCCCGCCAGCGCTTGCGCTCACAGGCCAGCACTTGGGCAGCCGTGCTGCGGGCGGCATAAATCACGCTCATGTGCATCGACAGCGGTTGCTCACACACTTCATCCAGCACCCCGGCCACTGTTGCCAAACCGCAACCGCCGGCCACAACCAACACGCGAGGGGTATTAAACAGCAGCGGCCAACCGTGCCCAAAAGGACCGCGATAGCCCAACACCGCGCCCACTGGCAACTCGAACAAGGCCCGGCTAAGGCTACCTACGCGACGCACCAAGGCCGTGAAGTGGCCGTTTTTGTCTGGGGTGCTGACATAGGTAAAGGCCGCCTCCCCGTAGCCCGGCACGCACAACATAAAAAATTGCCCGGTAATGGCTAACAGATCAGCGGCCTGCGGCGCCTGAATGGCAAAGCTGTAATGGCGGGCGTCTTCACCGTCCGGGTAGTAGTCAAGCAGACGCAGTTCGCGCGGGGTTAGGTCGAGCATGTGCCCACCTTGTGCATGACCCCATGCACACCAATAGCGCCAGGACAGACCCGATCGCAGCGGCCACAGCCGACGCAGCCGTACTGCCCAAACTGCTGTTTATAACTGTCGCCAAACTTGTGCGACCAGAACCGCTGCACCCGTTGCCCGACACTGGCACTGGGGTTGTGGCCGCTGGCCTCCTGCTGAAAGCCCTGGTACAGGCACGAATCCCAGACCCGCTCGCGCGCCCCGCCCGCATTAGCAGCGGGCACATCCAGCGGCGCATAGCAGGAGCACGTCGGGCACACCGAGGTGCACCCCGAACAGCCCAAACAACGCAGGCCAAGCGACTCCCAGGTCTCACTGCTGATAAGCCCCTTATTTAGCGCGCCTATACCGGCAACCACCTCGCTTTGCGCCCCCTGCTCTTGGGCCACACAAGCACTGTTGGCCGCCCGCTGCGCCGCCCAGTCGTCACTGGCGGGGACTAATTGCAGCCCGCTCAAGGCCTTATCGCCGGCCTCGGAGGCGACCAGCAACAGCCAGTCGGCAAGATGATTGGCGGCCGGTAACAGAATCAAATCGGCCGTATGCGCGGCCACCTGCGGCCCGCTGTTCAGGCTGTGACAAAAGCCGCCGGCGCAACTGTGCAGACAGTCGATGCCGACCAATAAAGTGGCGTGGCGACGCGCCTGATAGTGCGGGTCGTTGGCGAAAAATTGATCCTGATAAGCCACCGCCTGCAGGTCACAGGCGTGTACGCCAAACAGTACTTGCGCCGTTGCGCTGGGCATTGCCGAATAAAAAATCCCGCCGCTAAAGCGAAACAACAATTCGCGCTCGGGGAAGAAAAAACTCTTGGCGGAAAATATCGGCGGCTCGCCATCGGGGTCAAACTCACTCAGATCCTGGCTGCCAACCAATTGCCAGTGCTTGCCCCCCTGCCCGTCGGCACGCGGCTCATAGAGTTCACGCCCGTGGGCCAGGTGGGCGCGCAGGGACTCGGGGCACTCCAGCTTATAGGCTTGCATGACTAACCTCCGTCATCCCCCCGACCTGCGCGCGTGGCGCGGTGCCGGCGGGTAAGGGCTGCACCGCGACGGCGCAGGCTTTCAGTTCGGGCATTTTGCTGATGGGGTCTTGCGCATTGTTGGTCAGCCGATTACAGGGTGCCTCGCGAAAATGGTAAGGCATCGACAACAAGCCGCGGGGCAAGTCATCGGTGAACTGCACCCGGGTTTGCAGCACGCCACGCCGTGAACTGACCTGCACCCCTTGGCCGTCCTGCAACTGCGCTGCAGCGCCATCGGCGGGATGCATAAACAACAAACCGCGCGGTGTCTCGCGTTCGAGCAACGGTGACTTGCGGCTCATAGACCCGCAGCCGTAGTGAAAATGCAGGCGCTGGGTGGTGAAGAAAAACGGGTACTCGGCGTCCGGGCACTCCGCCGGCGGCACATAGGAGACCGGTAACAAGCGCCCCCGCCCACGGGTAAACTGCTCGGCATGCAGCAACGGCGACCCCAGTGGATGCTCGGCATCACAAGGCCATTGCAGGCCATGCTGGGCATCCAGCGCCGGATAACTCATGGCGGCAAATAATGGGGTTAGCTCAACCATTTCGTTGAACACTGCCTCGGCGTCCGGCCACTGCATGTGCGAGTAGCCCATGCGGGCGGCCAGATCGCCAAGAATCTGCCAGTCCGCGCGAGCACTGCCCACCGGTTTACAGGCCTGGCGAATACGCTGCACACGCCGTTCACAGTTGGTGAAAGTCCCGTTTTTTTCGCTGAAGGCGGCGGCCGGCAACACCACATCGGCCAGTTTGGCGGTCTCGGTCATGGTTAACTCAACCACGCAGAAAAAATCCAGCGCCTTCAACGCCCGCACCACCTGCTGCTGATCCGGGTCGGTGAGCACCGGGTCCTCGCCCATAATCATCAGCGCGCGTAGATTGCCCTGCAGCGCGGCCTGGCTCATGCCCAGCGAGGTCAGCCCAGGCAGTTGCGGCATGGGGGTGTGCCAAGCGCTAGCAAATTTGGCCTGCACGCTGAGGTCGGCGGCATCCTGATAACCGGGCAACACGTTGGGCAAACAACCCATGTCGCAAGCGCCCTGCACGTTGTTCTGCCCACGCAGCGGATTAATCCCGGTGCCGGGACGACCCACCTGACCGCAGACCAAGGCCAGATTGGACACCGCGATGACATTGTTAGTCCCACTTTGAAACTGGGTAATGCCCATGCCGTAGGCGATAAAAGCCCTGTCGGCCTGACTGTACAGGCGCGCCACGGTGAGTAAATCGGCCGCTGGAACACCCGTAATAGCGCTGGTCTGTTCGATACTGATGTCGGCCAGATGCTGGCGTAAGGGCGCGCTGTCTTCACAACGGGCGGCAAGAAACGCCTGATTCTCCCAGCCGTTGGCAAAAATGATCTGCAACAGACCGTTGAGCAAGGCGATATTAGTGCCCAAGCGTAATTGCAGATGGATATCAGCCAGGCGTGCCAAGCGCGTTTTGCGCGGATCGATGACAATAATCTGCGCCCCGCGCGCTTGCGCGCGCAGCATCCGAGCACCAATCATGGCGTGGTTTTCGGTGACATCTGCGCCTATCACCACTATCACCTGGGCCAGATCGATGTCGGCAATGCTGTTGGTCATCGCACCCGAGCCTAGGGTGCGGTTTAACCCCGCCACCGAGGGGCTATGACAAATGCGCGCACAGTGGTCGATGTTATTGCTGTGCAGTACCGCACGGGCAAATTTTTGCGCCGCGTAGTTATCTTCGTTGGTGGCCCGCGCGCAACTGATGACCCCCACGCCTTGCGGGCCAAGATCGTTAAGTGCGTGGCTAAATTCGCTGGCCACCCGCGCCAGGGCCTCATCCCAAGTGGCGCGGCGAAAGCAGCCGCGTTCTTTGATCAAGGGTTTGTTTAGGCGATTTTGCCCATCGATGGCAAAACTGGTGGACCAGCCCTTAGCGCACAGTTGCCCCTGGCTGACCGGGTGCCCAGGCTGTGGCTCAACGCCCAGCACCAGACCATCGTCGAGCCGCAGGCCAATCCCACAGCCCACCCCGCAAAATGTGCAAATACTCGGTACCACGCGCATCAGCCGATCCTCAACAAAGCCCGCATTCAGGCTAAGCGGGATGCTTTGCCGGCTGTTTGATAAAAATCAAAATGAGCCGCAGGGCCTACGACAAAATTACTCCTGTCCGTTTTGGATCAACAACGGTGGAGGAATTTGCCATGGCCAATATCGAGAAAAAATCACCAGAAAGCAGTGCCGAAAAAAAACCACAGGGGTTAAGCCGGGTGGATTTTCGCCACCCCTTAGAGAACTTACGTCGCCAGGTAGATCGGCTGTTCGAAGACTTTCACCTGCGCTCGTTACACCTGCCGTTCACCCATAAAAACTTCGATGTCGAACCCTTCTGGCATCGTGAATTGCTCGGCAATGGTTTGCCCGCCGTAGATATCAGCGAAAAACAACAGGCGTTCGAACTCACGGTGGAGTTGCCCGGCATGGACGAGAAAGACATCGAGATCAAACTGTCCAATGGCAATTTGATTATTCGCGGTGAGAAGCAGGAAGAAGTCGAAGAGAAGAAGAAGGATTACTACCTGTCGGAACGTCACTACGGCTCCTTCGAACGGATTTTTAACCTGCCCAAAGGCATCGACCCGGAGAACATTGATGCGCGCTTCAGCAAAGGCCTGCTGACCATCAGCCTGCCGAAAAAACCTGAGGCGATCAAACCGGAAAAGACGGTGCAGATTAAAGCCAGTTGAACGGCGATCCCTGCTCTGCCCCTGGCTGTTGTGCAATGCCAGGGGCATTTTGCCTAGGCTGGTAGGCGCGCCCCCAGATACGCCAGCAGACTGTCGAGGCTGGCAATTTGCGGGTAATCGACTTCAGGAATATTCACCCCCAAGCGTTGATGCACGGCGCTGATAAACCGCAACCAATCCATCGAATCGAGATCGACCTCATCGCGCAGCGGCCGATCCGTGCGCAGTTCACTGGCTTGCACTTCGGGGGCAATGCTGTGCAGGGCGAGCAGCACCTGTTGGCGAATCTGTTCTGGGCTCATGGCCGCTGACTCCCTGGACGTAACAGGTAAATTTGGCCGTTTTCAAAGACCTTCCGGGCTTTGCAACAGGCGATTCAGGTTGGCTAAAAAACGTGCCCCGTAATGACCGTCACTGGCCCGATGGTCGGCGGCCAAACTGGCCGTCACCACGGGGCGCACACACAACTGGCCCGCCTCGACCCAAGGGCGCTCGCCAATCCGGCCAAAACCCACCAAGGCCACCTGCGGCGGGTAGATCACCCCCAGCACGCTGTCTACGCCCTGCTCCCCCAATAGCGTGACGGTCAGGCTGGCCGCGCTCAGCTCTGAGCTGCGCAATGAACCACTGCGCGCGCGCAGCACTAGGTCACTGAGTTCAGCCATTAGCTGGGCCAAGGGTTTGTCGGCCACATCGTGCAGTGCCGGGGCTATCAGCCCGCCTTGGCGCAGGACGATGGCCACGCCCAAATGGCCACTGCTGGAGGCGTGAAAGCCGCCGTCCTGCCACATTCCGTTGAGCTGCGGCGCATCGCGCAACGCCAGCGCCACGGCTTTAAGTAACAGCACCGCCGGCAACCAGCGCTGCTCGGGCGACAGCCCGGCGTTATGCGCCTGCAACCAATTCATCAGGGCGCCCAGCGGGATGTTTTCACTCAGGTAATAATGCGGAATCTCCCGCTTGGAACGGCTCATGGCCGCGCCTATGGCTTGCCGCATGGCCGCCTCGCGGGCGCTGCTGGCGGGCGCTTGGCCCGCCGCCACAACGTCGTCCAAGGTCACCACTCCGTGGGGGCCGCTGCCGCTCAGACGGTTGGGATCAAGGCCCAACTCAGCGGCGCGTTTGCGGGCGGCGGGAGAAATACGTGGGCGACTGGCCGCGACCTCAGTGCTCGCGGCAACCTCGGTGTGGCTAACGCCTGTCGGTCTCTCCGACACTGATGACGCTAACGGCGCCGCCATTGCCGCGTTACCCGCAGCGACAGTCGCAGGCGTTTCACCCGCCTCCAGCAAGGTCATCAGCGGCGTGCCCACTGGCACTTTTGCCCCCACGGCAATCAGCAACTCAAGCACTTCGCCGGCCTGCCAGCACTCGACATCCACCGCCGCCTTAGCCGTATCGACGATGGCCACCACTTGGCCGCGCTGCACCCGTTCGCCCGGTTGCACCCGCCACTCCAGCAGCGTGCCCTCATCCATATCCGCGCCCAGCGAGGGCATCTTAAATTCGAGCATGGGCTAACTCCTTCTGCGCGCGGCAACCCACGGCAATACGCCGCTATCACCATCACCTGCGGGTTTAGCCGCAGACTAAGCCAGTAATGCTTGAGCGGCGGCCACTATGCTGGCCACTTGCGGCAGCGCCGCTTCTTCCAGATGCTTGGCATAAGGCATCGGCACTTCGGCGCTGCACAGCCGCGCGGGCGGCGCATCCAGCTCATAAAAAGCCCGCTCGCTGATACGCGCGATAATCTCGGCAGCCAAACTGCCACTGCGCCAGCCTTCATCGACCACCAGCACGCGCCGGGTTTTCGTCACTGAACTGAGCAAAGTCGCCTCATCCAATGGCCGCAACACCCGCAGGTCGATGACTTCGGCGGCAATCCCCTGCAAGGCTAATTGTTCGGCCGCCGCCAAGCTCTTACCTAGGGTGCCACCGTAGGTAATCAAACTCAGGTCCGTGCCGACCCGGCGAACCCGCGCCGAGCTAATGTCCATAGGCTCGGCGCACTCCAGTTCACCTTCTAGGTTGTACAACTGGGCATGTTCGAAGATCAGTACCGGGTCAGGGTCTTGCAGCGCCAGCCAGAGCATGCCGCGGGCATCGGCAACGGTGGCCGGGGCGAGAATTTTCAAGCCGGGAATGTGTGCATACCAGCCCTCTAAACTGTGCGAGTGTTGCGCCGCCAACTGGCGCCCAGCGCCGGTGGCCATGCGCAGCACCAGCGGCACCGCAAACTGACCACCGGACATGTGCCGCAAACAGGCGGCGGTATTGATCAGCGGATCTAGGGCCAGCAGGCTGAAGTTAACTGTCATTACCTCGACTATCGGCCGCATACCGCCCAACGCCGCACCAATGCCGGCGGCCACAAAACCCAACTCCGACAGCGGCGTGTCACGAATGCGCGTCGCCCCGAACTCATCCAGCAAGCCCTTGGACACCGCATAGGTGCCGCCATAGCGGCCCACGTCTTCGCCCATCAGAAAGACTCGCGGGTCGCGCTGCAAGGCTTCGCGCAAGGCCTCGCGCAGCGCGCCCCGGTAAGTGCTGTGGATACTCATGGGGCCTCCGGCGTGCTGTACAGGTCGCGGTATAAGTCCGTCACCGGCTCCAGCGTGCCGGCTTCGGCAAAGGCCACAGCGGCCTCTACCTCGGCAGCCACTTGCTGCTCAAAGGCCTGAAAAGCGGCTTCATCGAGCAGCCCTTGGGCTTTCAAACTGGCACTGTAACTGTGAATGGGCCCGCGCTCTTGCCACTGCAAGACCTCAGCTTTACCCCGGTATAGCTCAGGGTCAAACATCGAATGAGCACGGAAGCGGTAGGTCTTAAACTCCAGAAAGTACGGCCCGTGACCGCTGCGCACCTGCTCGGCAGCCGCGCAGGTAGCGGCATACACCGCCTGCACATCCATGCCATCAACCGCCTGCACGGCCACTTTATAGGCACTGGCCTTGGCGCAGAGGTCGGTCTGCGACTGCGAGCGTTGCAACGCGGTGCCCATGGCGTAGAGGTTGTTCTCGCAACAGAACAGCACCGGCAACTGCCACAGGGCGGCCAAATTGAGCGCCTCATGAAAAGCCCCCTCGGCCATCGCCCCCTCACCGAAAAAACACACACTCAGGCGCGTGCCGCCCTGCATCTGTTCAGCCAAAGCCAAGCCCACCGCCAAGGGCAAGCCGCCGGCGACTATGGCGTTACCACCGAAGAAGCGCGTCGCCGCATCGAACAGATGCATGGAGCCGCCGCGCCCGCGCGAGCAGCCTTCTTGCTTGCCGAACATCTCGGCCATGATGCGGCTCATCGGGATGCCATGCAGCAAGGCGTGGGCATGTTCGCGGTAGGTGGCAATCACCGCATCGTCCGCCGCCAGCGCGTGTAAGGCGCCCACGGCGACGGCTTCCTCACCGATATACAGGTGCAAAAAACCACGAATTTTGCCCTCGCCGTACAGCTCTGCCGCCCGTTCTTCTAGGCGTCTAACCCGCAGCATGTCGCGTAACAAGGCCAGCGCCAGCGGCGCCGGATAAGGCCAGGAGGGGGCGTTCATGCGGGGCTCTCCAGGGTCGACAGATCGCCCTCGGGCAAGCCCAGCTCGCGGGCTTTGAGCAAGCGCCGGAGCAATTTACCGCTGCGGGTGCGCGGCAAACTGTCGACAAACTGCAACTCTTTCGGGGCCACGGCGGCGCCCAAGCGCTTACGCGCGTGACCGAGCAACTGGTCATGCAAGGCGTCGCTGGCTGGATTGCCGGCTTTCAGCGAAACAAAGGCCTTGATCAGCTCACCCAACAGCGCATCAGGCTTGCCAATCACCGCCACCTCCGCCACGGCCGGGTGCTCCATCAGCACGCTCTCAACCTCAAAGGGGCCGACCAAATGTCCGGCCGACTTGATCACATCATCGCTGCGGCCGACAAACCAGTAGTAACCATCGGCATCGCGGCGGGCCAGATCGCCGCTCAGATACCAGTCGCCGACAAAACAACCTTGGTAGCGCTCAGGCTGGCCCAGATAACTGCGAAACATTGCCGGCCATGGCTGGCGCAACACCAACTCTCCAAGTTGCTCATCGCCAAGCAACACCAAGTTGCCATCCGCGTCCCGCTCGGCAATTGCCGCCGTCACGCCGGGTAAGGGTTTGCCCATGGAGCCGGGTTTAATCGCCATAGCCGCAGTATTCGCCAGCATGATGCCGCCGGTTTCGGTCTGCCACCAGTTGTCATGGATCGGCCGCCCAAGCACCTGTTGCCCCCACCACACCGCCTCTGGATTGAGCGGTTCACCAACACTGGCCACAAAGCGCAGGGCTGGGAAGTGGTGCCGCTCGGCGACCGCCACGCCGGCCTTCATCAACATGCGGATAGCCGTCGGCGCGGTGTACCAAACGCTGACGGCCTCCCGCTCAAGAATCCCATACCAGCGCTCGACATCGAATTCGGCGCTGTCCACCACACTGGTCACCCCACACAGCAGCGGGGCAAAAATACCGTAGGAAGTGCCAGTCACCCAGCCGGGGTCGGCGCTGCACCAGTAGATATCCTCCGGGTGTAGATCGAGGGCGTATTTGCCCGTCACGTAGTGAGTAACGGCCGCGCCATGCACATGCAAGGCGCCCTTCGGCGTACCCGTGGTGCCGCTGGTAAAATGCAGCAGCGCCGGACTGTCGGCGTGGGTGGCGGCAATTGTGAAAGTGTCGCTGGCGGCGTCCAGTAACGGTGGTAAATACTCGGTGGCCTCGATGGCTGCGGGCGGCGGCTGATCGTCCTGCTCGGCGATCAGCAACACATGCTTGAGCGCCGGCAGCCGCTCGCGCAACTCAGCCACCTTGCGCCGATACAGACTCGCGGTGGTCAGCAAAACACTCGCCTCACCGAGGCGCAAACGGGTCTCCAAGGGTTGCGGGCCAAACGCGCAAAACAACGGTGAGACCACACAGCCGAGTTTTAAACCGCCCAGCACCGCCACGTACAGTTCCAGACCGCGACTGCAGAGAATAAACAACCGCTGCTCGCGGACCACACCCAACTGCTGCAAGACATTGGCGAACTTATTACTCAGGCGGCTGAGTTGTGCATAGCTGACCTCCTCACGCGTGCCGTTGCGTTTAAGCAGGCGTAACGCGACCTTATGGCCATCGGGGCCGAGCGCATGACGGTCAACTGCGACATACGCCAAGTTCAACCCAACCTCCGCCGAGCCAGTCAGTTCTTGCGCCTGCGCCGCCCAAGAAAAACCCTCCCGAGCCGCCGCAGAGTCAGGCCAATTGGGCGTTACCGGCAGGTCTGCGGGTAACTTGTCGATGCGGGCTGGATACATGCGCCCCCCCCTCTCCTCAGTTAATTGCCCGTGCCTCGCCATCAGTCGCGCAGGCCACTGTTACGTCGTGCCGGCCGGCACTTCGCAAGCCATTCTCAGACTAGGTCCTAAGCAATCATGGCCGTTTGATAAAAATCAAAGTGCCTTGATCGGCGCCCGGCAAAATCACTCCAGTCCACTAACGGACGTTCTGATGGAGGATTTACCATGGCCAGCGTCGAGAAAAAATTACCCATTGCCATTGAGCAAGAGCGTGCCAAGCAGAGCCCACGCTTGGTCGATCCGTGGCAACCCTTGACGACCCTGCACCAGCAGGTGAACCGACTGTTCGATGACTTCAGCCCCTTTGGCTTACGTCTGCCCTTGGCCAGCAGTCTTTTCGATGTTGAACCGCTGCTGCAGCGCGAGTTCTCCGGGCTGGGGATGCCGGCGATGGATATCGCCGAGAAAGAAAAAGCCTTCGAGTTGACCGCTGAGTTGCCAGGCATGGACGAGAAAAATATTGAGATCAAACTGTCCAACGGCAACTTGTTGATTCGCGGCGAGAAGAAAGAAGAGACAGAAGAGAAGAAGAAGGATTACTACCTGTCCGAGCGCCGTTATGGAACCTTTGAGCGGCGCTTTAATCTGCCCAAAGGGGTTGACGCCGAGCACATCGAAGCGCGCTTCAGTAAAGGCGTGCTGACCGTCAGCCTGCCGAAAAAACCTGAGGCGATCAAGCCTGAGCGCAGCATCAAAATCAAAGCCAGCTGACTGCCTGCCTGCGCAGCGCGCTTAGCGCCCTGTAGTTCGGGCGCTAAGCGCTGTTTTATCCGACCGCTTTATTCTGTATCGGCGGCGGGTTTAACCGCCAAGATATTGCACGGTGCTTGATACAGCAGGTATTCGGCGGTGCTGCCCAGCAATGGGCTGCTCAGCCCACGGTGATGCCGCGTGCCCATGACTAAGACATCGCTGTGCTGCTGCCGAGCAAAGTCAGCGATCGCCCTGAGGGGCGTACCCCGGACGAAATGCCGGCGTTCCGCAGGCACGCCAAAATGCTCGGCCAGCTGAGTAAACGCCTTGAGTAACGAGGCGTGTAAATCGGCAATAAAATCCGCCGACCACGCAGCGGCGCCCGCCGCACCGTCCCAGAACACAATGGGGGCTAGGTCATACACATGGAGCAAATGCAGTTCGGCATTGCATTGCAACGCTAAGCCGTTAGCGGCGCGAATAATCTGCTCGTTAATAGCCATCAACTGGGTCTCAGGACTGGACAAGTCGACTGCCGCGACCACCCGATGGGGCAATGGTTGCGCCACCGAACTGACCAGATGCACGGGCACTGGACATTCGCGCAATAAGTGACAATCCAACGGGGTTATAAAGGCTCGTTTGAGCGCGGCCACGTGTTGCACGTCCTTGATCAGCATGTCCGGCTGCATCTGCGCCACATGCACAAGAATTTCCTCCAGCGGGTCATCGCTAAACACCACCTCGATAGTGACCGTTATGCCCTGGCTGGCCAGGTCGGCCGTTTGTTCCTGCAGCCACTGGCGTCGTTGGTTCAACAGACTCTGCCAAGGCACTTGCTCAAAGTTCTCGTCAAACACCGGCAAGGCCGCAACGAAGGCGGCAATATGCAAGGCCGCGCCACTGGCCTGCGCCAATGCCATGGCCCGTTGCAGCGCTTGGTGGTGAAGCATGTTGGGATCGGCGATCAGTAGTAACCGCTGATATTGACTCATGGCACACCTCCTAAAAGTTGCATGTTTGGCGCCGTCTGCGCAGCTAACTCACTGGCCCATAGGCATTTTCAGGATGCTCGATTGTTGGTCGAGCATTTTTATCAGCATATCCATACCACTCCTGTGCATGGCCCATCCCCATGCGCATATCACCCATGCAGCCGTTTTCCGTGGTTTGACCGCGCATCATGTGCATGGAGTCCTGCATAACCTGCATCGCCTCCTGCATGGCCAGCCGTCGCTCGGCGGCGGTTTTGGCAGCAGCTAGCTTAGCGTGAGCGGCCTGCATTTTTTCCAGTTGCGCATTAACGGCCGGAACCGCCAGCGCGGTGGGCGCGGCGTCGGTTGCGTTCACGGTTGGCGGGTTAGCACTGGGCAGCGCGGTACCGGCAACCGAGACAGTTAAGGCGCTGCTGGCCAGCAGCGCCGCGACCAGTAATCTGAGTGATCTGCGCATGACGCTCTCCTCGGTCAGATAACGCCAACGGCGTTGCATGACAGCGCCCGACTCTCTCGGCTTTGCTGTGCGCCCTGAGCGAACCCTCCCCGTCATCCCACTAGCCTCGGCGCTTCCCTGCGCGGCACTTTGATCCATATCAAACGAGTGATAGGCGCAAGCGTCATAAGTTCTCAGCAGACCGTTAATCGGCTATCCAGAAAACCCAGACAGACGGAATGCAGGCGAACTGACAATCGTCATATTTAGAGCTATAAAAAAGCAGTTTCCCCCATCAACTTGGCTTGAGGGTTTTGTCATGTCTTCATCAAGTTACGAGCGCCAATCAGCTGAGAAGCCATGTTCGTCAACTTTTTGTCGAAGCTGTTTAGTGCGTGGTTGCTGCCTACCTCTGGGCTTGGACCTCAGCGAGATTGAACAGCTGGAAGCGATCATCAATCGCCACCGCCCCCTGCGCAAAGGGGAGTACCTGTACCGCGTGGGAGACTCCATGCAGCATCTGTATGCCATTCGCACCGGCGTGCTGAAAAGCTATTACTTAGACCCGCAAGGTAATGAGCGGATCAGCGATTTCCACTTAGCCGGCGAGATTGTTGGGCTGGATGCGATAGGTGCCGATTACTTTCGCAACAATGCCATGGCGCTGGACACCTCAACGATCTGCAGCATTCCAATAAGCCAACTCGAAGAACTGGCTGGCCTGATTCCGCGTATCCGCCATCGTTTGTTAAACGCTTTAAGTCGGCAGATCCATTACGACCATCAACATCTGAACAACTTCCGGCAAAGCGCGGAACACAGCTTGGCCGGATTTCTGCTCAACTTGTCGGCTCGTTACGGCAAACTCGGTTTATCTACGACCCATTTCAATCTACCCATGAGCCGTGCCGATATCGCCAACTATCTGGGCTTAACCGGCGAAACCATCAGCCGACTATTAAGCCGCTTTCGCGATGAGGGCTTGATAAGCTGCCAAGGTCGCGAAATCCAACTGCTCAACCTTACGGCCCTACGCCAAACTGACCAATCGCAGCCGCTAACGCACTGCGCCTAAGCCCGTCGCAGATCTATGTGGGGGTGCCATGCCAACCAGTCGCGATAGACAACGCCTTTGTCTGTGTGAATCAGCCACTGCATGCCGCGGCGACCCTAGCCCCCAGGGCAAAGAATTCAGTGACTTGTGTTTAACCGATAGATTCAAGCAACAGTCAGTTAGCGTGCTGGAAAGTGATGAACCTGAGTTTTGCCATTTGATTCGTCTGGCGTTTAACTTCAACGCCCGCGACCAAGGCCGCCTGCGCGAAATGCTGGCTTTACCTGTAGGCGCGCTTGCAACCCACATGGATGAGGCAAATGCAGCAAGCCGTAAAGAACGGCTGCTGTCTCGCGATGTTTTTGCCGTTAGTTTTTTACCTCAGGGCGCGGCAGCTTGATGCTGCATTTGCGTAAACCTGATCGCCAACAAGCTGGTTCCCACAAAGGGCTGAGCACATCTGCAACACGTAACGGGGGCATAGCCGTTTAGCCCCTGAGATGTGCCATAGAACGGTGTTTCGTAGGTGCGCCTTGGCCGCGACTGGGCCACCGACGCAGTAGAACCCCAAGCCTTGCGCGCAGCACACAGCGCCTCGCGGCAAAGGCCGCTACTACAAAGGGCATAGCAATCATTAGCCAGTTTATAGCCGAGCGCTGGCACGCAACAGGTAATTGGGACATGGCCACTTTTAAGGCTACTTATCAGTTAACTGCTGGCCGCAAAACCTAGGGTGGCCTTAAGCCCACCAAACAGTTCACCGAGCGGCGGTGGGCTGAAGCCCAGCCCACAAAATCGCGCTCCAACTCATAACGAAACAAAGCCATTTCTAACGCCGTATTGGTAGCGCTGGAAGTTGCTCAACGGCCTGTTAATCGTCGAAACCGCGCAGCAAGCGACTGATCAAGTCCAGCGGATAACCACGATAGGCTAAGAAGCGGCCTTGCTTGGCGCGCTCGCGCGCATCAACGGGCAGCTGGCCGGCAAACTTGCGTTGCCAAACCTCGTGCAGTTGCTCGCCCCAATCGACTTCTGCTGCACGCAGCGCTTGCTCTATATCCGCACGCGGCAGGCCGCGTTGGGCGAGGTCTTCACGAATGCGCACCGGGCCATGTCCACCGCGGGCGCGACTGGCGACAAAGCACTGCAAAAACCGCGCATCACAAAGCAAACCTTGTTCCGCCAAGCGGTCCAACGCCGGCGCCATCAGCTCAGCCGAGACTCCGCGCAAACGCAGCTTGCGCTCCAACTCAACTCGACTGTGCTCGCGCCTAGCGAGTAGATCCATAGCCACCCGCCGCACCGCGACGGGGGTATCCAGTATCGCTGCCATCGCCTATCAGCTGTCGGCGTTAGCCAGGTCTTCCACCGAGTTGGTGGCTTTACCCGCTGCAGCAATAGCCAACAATTTGTCGCGGATCAACTGCTCAACGGTACGGCCAATCTCTGGGTTATCTTCCAAGTACTTCGCCGAGTTGGCTTTACCCTGGCCAATCTTGCTGCCCTGGTAGCTGTACCAAGCACCGGATTTTTCCAAGAAGCCATGCAGTACACCGAGATCAATAATTTCGCCGTTACGGTAGATACCCTTACCGTAAAGAATCTGGAACTCGGCTTGGCGAAATGGCGGCGCTACCTTGTTCTTCACCACTTTGACGCGAGTCTCACTGCCGACTACTTCATCGCCTTCTTTCACCGCGCCAGTGCGGCGAATGTCCAAACGCACCGAAGCGTAGAACTTCAGGGCGTTACCACCGGTGGTGGTTTCTGGGCTACCAAACATCACACCAATTTTCATGCGGATCTGGTTGATGAAGATCACCAAGCAATTAGCGTTTTTGATGTTGCCGGTGATTTTACGCAGGGCTTGCGACATCAAGCGTGCCTGCAGACCCACGTGAACATCACCCATCTCGCCTTCGATTTCTGCCTTAGGGACCAAAGCCGCAACCGAGTCGATCACGATCACATCGACGGCATTCGAGCGCACCAGCATGTCGGTGATTTCCAGCGCTTGCTCACCGGTGTCTGGCTGCGAGACTAATAAATCATCAACATTCACGCCTAACTTGCCGGCGTATTCAGGGTCGAGGGCGTGCTCGGCATCGACGAACGCGCAGGTGCAGCCAAGCTTTTGCGCCTCGGCAATTACCGATAAGGTTAGGGTAGTTTTACCCGAGGACTCAGGGCCGTAAATTTCGACGATCCGGCCACGCGGCAAACCGCCAATCCCGAGGGCAATATCCAAACCTAGCGAGCCGGTGGAAATGGCCGGGATGGCCTGACGCTCATGGTCGCCCATGCGCATCACCGCGCCCTTACCAAATTGCTTTTCGATCTGGCCCAGTGCTGCAGCCAAGGCGCGCTTCTTATTCTCGTCCATTACCATCCTCACGTGATCAAGAGGGCCACTCGGCCACAAACAACTGTATATGTAGCCAGTATTATTCCACAGAGAAACTCGCCCGCCTAGCCCTCTTGCGGATTTTCTCCTGCCGTCAGTCGAATCAGCCCACGCAGCGCTGCCACTACGGTTTGCTCACGCACCGCTTGCCGGTCACCGCTAAACAAACGGCACTGACAATGCAGTTGCGTGCCATCAGCCCACGCCAACCACACCGTGCCCACCGGCTTTTGCACAGAACCGCCCCCCGGCCCGGCCACGCCGCTCACGGCCACCGCAAAACGTGCGCCGCTGGCCGCTTGCGCGCCGTGCGCCATGGCGCTGACTACCTCAGCACTGACCGCGCCCACCTGTTCAAATAACTCGGCCGGCACGCCTAATTGCCGGCTTTTTTGCCGATTGGAATAGGTGACAAAACCCGCCTCGAACCAAGCGGAACTGCCGGCAATCCGCGTGATGGCTTCGGCTATACCACCGCCAGTGCACGATTCAGCAGTGCTCACTTGAGCATTTAGGGCCTGTAACTGCTCGCCCAAGCGGTTGGCAAGCTGGGTCAATTGGTCCATGCGACTCTCCGGGGTTAAAGCAACAATCGCGATACCGTACACTAGCGCCTTTTGCGCGCAAGGCCCGGCAATGAGTCTGACTGATCTCTCCGCACACACTCCCATTGTGCAACGGTAGCCCTTCCAAAATCACTGCAAGCCAGCGACAGCAAAGCCTAGAGGCCGATCCACAGGAGTGCCCAACCTTTAGTATTTGGCATTGAATGGCATGTTTAGGCGCTGGGAATGCCCCAAATTTGCCCCATGTTCGGCCTACCTTTGTCACGTACCACCCTTCCGCGTTTGGCGAGCCAAAAAGTGTCAGCAAAAACCAGCGCATGACTGGGCTTAAGATATATTGGGCGGGCGGGAAATTGATCTGCCCGATGATTAAGTACTGCGGGCTTCACCCACTCTACTTGGCTAGAATTAAAATGAAATATTTACTGCTCATGTTGATTTTTATTTCGCAAACCGGATCAGCGGAAATTTATAAATGGACAGATGAATCTGGCCGGGTCAATTTTGGTGATCGCTCACTTAAGCCCCACAAAGCCGAGAAGGTCAACGTGAAGGTAAATTCTTACGAGCATGTGACATACGAAAATATTGAATATTACAAAGAATCAAATTCAAAACACGTGACGATGTATGCCGCTAGCTGGTGTGGTTACTGCGCAAAAGCCAGGAAATATTTTATTGAAAATTATATAAGCTACACCGAATACGACATCGAGAAAAATGAGCAAGCAAGAAAGATTTACGATTCGATTGGCGGCCAAGGCATTCCAGTCATTCTAATTGGACACACCAGAATAAACGGCTTTAATATTGCCAATTTCGAAAGCATTTACAGCAAACTCAAGTAGCAATTAATTCAAGCAAACACCGCTTAACTATGTATTAGTGCATATCTCTGAAGCGTTGTTTTAGAGCATCAATGCATCGCCCTGGCGGCTAGACTCACTGCCCCCCTCTTAGCCACTGCCCGAAACCCCGCGCCCTGTGTTTGCCCTGCATTTCCCTGTGCTGCCCAGCAGGGTTTGACGAGGCTAGAAAACCCGCAAGCGAGCACTGCGAGATGCAAGGCAACCGGCTAAATCACGGGCGAAAAGAAGCCCAGCCCATGGCTGGGCTTAGGGCTTCTTGGGCGGGCGGAAAATTAATCGGCTTGGTTGTTAAGTGCTGCGGGCTTCACCCGCCCTACCGAGCTTTTTTGCGTCAAATGGCAGCGAGCACCTGTGGCGGCGGGATACCCCTGCATTTGTCCTGCGTTTGCCCTGTAATTGCCCTGTGCCGGCCTGCAGGGCTTGGCGAGGCTAGAAAAGACCGGCAAAAAATCACCTACGAGCGCTACGAGGCCAGGTAATCGGCTAAATCGCGGGTGAAAAAAGCCCAGCGCATGGCTGGGCTTAGGACATCTTGGGCGGGAGGGAAGTTAATCGGCCCGATTATTAGGTGCTGCGGGTTTCACCCGCCCTACATGGCTGCGGCTTTGGATAAGCCGTAGCGTGATTATTCCGAAGAATTACCCATAAATCATTTTTATGTAAGCTTCATTCTGCCACTCTTCGTATCCTAAAAGCGTTCCTTCCATTCTTTCAAATCCTTGGTTCCAGCCGCTTACCTCGGAAACCGATTTAAGAAGAATGTATGCATCAATACGCCATTCTTCTGACTTTCTTGCGTAAAGAACAAATCGAGTTTTAGTGGGGGAGCTTAGATTGCTCACATAGTCTCGCTTAACAATAAGCCCTTCCTCGACGTATTTTGAAAACAAGCTTTCTGGTATGACTTCAAAATCAACATCTGAAGGATGGGTCTCTGAAAAGGCTGCAAAAGGCTTTACGCCCTCCAGCATCATCTTCAACTCTCGATTTGTGTGTGGCTTGTAAGGTAGGTTGTCAAGGCGATGCCAGCAGCGCAATCTGTAGAAAAAATCCCCGTGAGGGAGTTCAAGATTGAACGCCTCTTCTAATTGCTCCACATCCTCCGGGCTAAGATCGTATCTTGCCGCAGGGTGAAGTCTGCCGTGTGGTGGGGAGATAATGTCCACTAACCTGGATAGGTTGTCTGTCTCTATTGTTGTGTCGGCAGCAACGCAGTGGGTTTCACTGCATACCGCCTCAATAATAAATTTATTTTTTTCAGTCATTTACATTCGTCGCCATGTTGGCATGCGTTCAGCATGCTCGATTAGCCTGCAACTGTTGCACAGACCGAAATCAATAAAAATAACAGTGCTCCAGTTACCGGATCCACTTTAAGTTCAAGCTTTTGCTCGCAATTACCGTTTGGGCAATTTTCTGGTGGACTCTCGCCTTCATTGTCAGGTGTGGAGGGATTTGGAGGAATTCCACCATTAGGGTCTTCAGATTTTGTATTACAGTCCGGGCAATAAACCCCGGTTACTCCCCCGTGTGGTGCACCACACCAAAAGCACCATAGCGTAGGGGACCTTGGCGACAGCCCATCCGGATCAGATAGCGCTAGCGGATTGCTCAGCACATACCCGTAGCTATTTAGCCCCCCCTTTAACCCAATCGGATCACTCTCCACGTAGCGGCCAGTCTGCGGATCGTAATCCCTGAAGTAGTTGTAGCTCAGCAAGCTGTGAGCATCGTACTGCTGCCCAGGAAAGCGTAGTGGCATGTCGAGGACGATGCCGTCTCCATCCACATCGCCGTTCGGGGTGCCAACACCAAAGGCGTCGCTATTCCAGCTCCACAGCAGGGCTTGGCTTTGGTTGGTGGCCAGCCGTGGGGTGTTGAGGTGGTCGCTGTGCAGGTAGTAGGTGTTACTGCTGGCGACAGTGGTGCCGTTGCTGGCGAACTTCTGTTCAATCCCTGCCAGTGGCAGGCCGTCGAGCCAGATCCAGTATTGCGCTTGGGTCTTGAGGCCGGCGGCGTCGTACTGCACTTGGCCGAGCAACTGGCCGTCCGCGCCATACAGGTAGCTGGTGGTGGATTCGAGGATGGCGCCGCTGTACGCCCGCTTCAGGGTGCGCTGGCCAAGGGCGTTGTAGCTGTAGTCCGCATAGAGGTCGTCGGCGAAAAACACCTGCTGCAGGCGGCCTTGCTCGTTGTAGCTGTAGCGCAGGTCTTGGCTCTGCTTCAGGGTGTTACCGGCGGCATCCAATTGCACATCAACGCCGCTGTATTTCAGTAGGCGGTTGCTGTTGCTAGCGGTAATCAAGGTTTGGGTGGTGCCGGCGTTTTCAACACCGTCGGTGCTGGTGTAGCTGCTGCGGGTTTGACGGTTGCCGGTGGCGTCGTAGCTGTAGGTTTTGCGGGTGGCGGCGGCCTTCTCTTCGGTTAGCCGATCAAGGGCGTCGTAGCTGTAGTTAAGGTTGCCAAACAGGCTGTGCTCGCGGCCTTTGATGTTGCCGTTGGCGTCGAAGCTGTAAGTGCTCTGCCAAGAACCGATGGTTTGCCCGGCCAGTTGATAGTCTTGGTCGTATTGGCGGTTGAGCTGAATGCCGTTGCCCCAGGTCAGGGTTTTCAGGGGGCCGAATGGCAGGTAGCTGATGCCGCCGGCAATGCTGCTGGCCGGTTGTGTATCCATGGTCAGGTTCACGCCCGTTACTTGGCCGGCGCTGTTGCGCGGGTAAGTGACGCTAAAACCGCCGGGGTAGCCGATGCCGGTCAGTTGGTTGGCATTGTCGTAAGCGTAATTGAGCACCTCGTCCTTGGGCAGCGTGGCCACCGTCAGCGAGCGGGCCTGTTGCTGCAAGTTGCCACGGGCGTCGTAGGTGTAACCGATCAGCCCGCCGGAGTCTTGCAGGGCGGTGAGCCGGCCGATACCGAAGTTGCCTCCAGTGGTCATGTCATAGGCGTAGATGACGTTCAGCGCCGCGTTAGCCGGATAGGTGCGCTTGGTCAGGCGGTTGAGGGCGTCGTACTGGTAGTTGGTGACCACGCCACGGGCATCGATCTTCTGCGTCACGTTACCGGCGGCGTCGTGCACATAGGTACTGACGCCGCTGTCGGGGCTGCTCAGTTGGGTGAGGTTGCCGAGGCCGTCGTATTGGTAGTTGGTGGTGACGTTGCGCGGGTCTTTAACCTGAGTGAGGTTGTCTTGGCCGTCATACTCGTAACGGGTGATGCCGCTCAGCGGATCGGTGTTTTGCACCAAGCGATTGAGGGCGTCGTAGGCTTGGCTGTTGTTGTGGTTGAGCGGGTCGGTGCTCAGCGTCGGATTGTCGTTGAGGTCGTAGGCCTGCTGGTGGGTTTGATTGCCAGCCCCCACGCTTTTCAGCAAGCGGCCGAGTTCGTCATACACCCAAGTGTTTTGTTTGGTCAGGTTGTTGCTGGCGTCTTTGAGGCGCTGTGCAGTGCGATTACCCATGGCGTCGAGGCTGTATTCAACCGTCTCGCCGAGGTTGTTGCTGATGGCGGTCAAGCGGCGCGCATCGTCCCAAGTATAGGTCAGTGAGCTGCCGTCGCCACGGGTGACCTTGGTGATGTCGCCGACCGCGTTGTGCGCAAAGCTGGTGACGCTGCCGGCGGTGCTGATCGAGGCCAGCCAGCCTTGCGGCGCGTAGGTCAGGCTGCTGCTGACGCTGTTGACATCGACCACCGTTTGCGGATGACCCAGTTCATCGAAGTTGCTCAGGGTCGTCACATGGCCGAGGGCATTGGTGACGGTAGTCAGATGGCCCTGAGCGTCATAGGCGTAGCGGGTGATGTCCGATACATCGGTGCGCGGGCCGTCAGCGGTTTCGATCAGCCCAAGGGCTGTATAGGTGTAGGTCCAACTGCGCTCAGCGGCGTGGACGAGCGAGGCGCCAAGGGTGCTGCTCAGCGCGATCGACAGCAGGCTCGCGCGGTACAGATGTTTATTCATAGTGAGTCCGTCCTTGGCTTAAAGGGCTGTGCGGGTCTGGCTTAACTGCCGGCCCTGCGTGTCATAGGTATAAGTGGTGACGCTACCGGGCTCGGTGACCGTCAACGGCAGGTTTAGGGTCGCGTGCCAGATGGTGGTCGTGGTGCGTGCTTGCGGCGTGCCGGTGGCTTCGGTGCGAGTAGTTTCTAGACCACGCTCGTTGTAGTCGTAAGTGGTGACAAAGCCTTTGTTGTCGGTCTTGGTTTTCAGCAGGCCACGGGCGTCGTAGGTGAAGGTGGAGTTGCTCATTGCGCAGTTGGCCGAAGGCTCGCCTTCGATGGCGCTGACGCGCTTGATCCCACCGATAGACAGGAAGCGATAGGTGGCCTTCTTGCCCAGCTCATTGGTGACCGTGCTGGAGCCGTCGGCGTTGTAAGTCACGTCAGCATGTTCTACGCCACCTGCATGTTCGCTAGAGATCGCGCGACCTTTATCATCGTAGGTCCAGGTGGCATAGCGCACACCGCGCTCGTCGGTAATACCGGTGAGCCAGTTGGGATTGCGACTGTCCTCATAGTGAAAGCTGCGCTGCTCGGTTTGCCCTGCCTGGGTGCGTGTAAGTTGGGTCAAACGCTTATTGGCGTTGTAGCTGTAGCTGATTTGCAGCCCATTGACCGTTAGGCTCAAGGGCTGGTGATTGGCATCTTCAGTGAAACTCAGGCTGTGACCAAGAGTGTCCGTCACCGTGATGGTGCTACCGGAATAGCTGAGTTGCTGCTCCAGCCCCGCGGCATTGATCCAGCGCGTCAAGCGTCCCGCGGCATCGAAGCTGAAACGCTCATTGTTCTTGGCTGTGTATTGCCAGCCGTCGGCGAGTTTGACCAGTTTGCCTAACTCGGTTGGCGAGGCCGTGACCGTAGTGCCACTGACGGTAAAGAAAGATTCGCGACCATCTGCCATGACCAGCGAGAGGTAAGTCGTGCCCGCGAAGCGTAAGTAAGTCGAGTAATGGTGGCGCCAAACGCCATCAACACTGTTATACGAGCGGGTAAAATTCAGTATTGTATTACTTATGCTTTGGTAATCTGACTCAACTTTGAACAAATTACCGGTGGCAGCACCAACTTTAACGGAACTTGCCGCGCACGAACTCTCAGCTGGAGTACCCTTCTGCTCATCCTTGGCGCACTCTCCTGTTGTAGGATTGGTTACTTTACCTGCAGAGCAATAGGTACCACTGCGCCGTATTTCATAGTTATTTGCTTCCATCTCCCGAGCTAAAAACCACATCCCTACGCGAGTATCATACCAATAAAAATTCATCCAGCACTTGTACATGTTTTGACTGTAATACTTGATACGAACCACATGAGCATTGCGCCCTGGCTCATTAATATTTTCATTACTATCAAAAAATTTCTGACAAGCCAGCCAAGGCGTATCGCCAGACCGACTCTCGAGCGCATTGGTAACGGATCCCACAGCTCGAGTTGACCAATAGTATTCAGTTGCCAACACTGATTGCGGTGAGAACGCTGCCAGCCCAAGTAAAAATATAGAACTCAAAAAACCATGACGGTTTAACAGTCTTGTCATGTCATTGACGTGAGTAAGTTTGTTTTCCGGACCACTGGTTAGGCGATTTAATAAATCTACAACCATCTTCAATTCTCGTCCTTGGTTTAAGGGGCTGTACTAGCGCTGGTTTGGCTGAGTTGCCGACCTTGCGTATCGTAGGTGTAAGTGATGACGCGACCGGGTTCGGTGACCGTTAACGGCAGGTTTAAGGTGACGTGCCAGGTGGTGGTGGTAGTGCGTGCTTGCGGCGTGCCGGTAGCTTCGGTGCGGCTGGTTTCCAGGCCACGGGTGTTGTAGTCGTAGGTGGTGACGAATCCTTTATTGTCGGTCTTGGTCTTGAGCAGGCCACGAGTGTCGTAGGTGAAGGTCGAGTTGCTCATCGGGCAACTGCCTAAAGCTTCGCCCTCGATGGCGCTAACCCGCTTTACGCCATCGATGGTGACGAAGCGGTAGATCGACTTCTTGCCAAACTCGTTGGTGACGGTGCTGGAGCCGTCCGCGTTATAGGTCACGTCGGTGTGCTCGACCTTGCCGGCATGTTCGCTGGAGGTGGCGCGGCCCTGGTCGTCGAAGGTCCAGGTGGTGAAGCGCACGCCGCGCTCGTCGGTGATGCCAGTGAGCAAGTTTTTATTGTTTGGATCGTAATGAAACAAACGCTGCTCAGTCTGGCCGCCACGAGTGCGAGTGAGCTTGCTTAAGCGCTGATTGGTGTAGTCGTATTGGATCGCTAGCCCAGCGGTGCTCAGTGTTAATGGTTGATGCTGGGCATCCTCGGTGAAGCTCAAGCTCTGCCCGAGGTTATCGGTAACTGTGATCGTGCCATTTACATAGGTCAGTAGATGCTCGGCGCCTGCGGTATTGGTCCAACGGGTTAGACGGCCCGTGGCATCGAAGTTGTAAGTGTCGTTGTTCTTGGCGGTATAGAGCCAGGTGTCGGCAGCTTTTGTCAGGTGGCCTAGCTCGGTTGGCGAGGCGGCCACTGTGCTGCCGCTGATGGTAAAGAATGATTCGCGGCCATCGGCCATGACCAACGAAAGGTAACTCGTGCCAGTAAAGCGCAGATAAGTTGAGTATTTATGGCGCCAAACGCCATCGATACTATTATAGGCGCGAATAAATTCTAGTGGAGATGGACTGTTAGTTCTGTAATCAGGCTCTTGCTGAAAATTATTGCCAGTAGCGAAGTTGATGCGACTCCCGGATGTACTGGCAGGGCAGCTTTGGTTATCGGGTGGGGAGCCTTTCGAACTTGAGATTGGATCAGGGCCAACACAGCTGTCGCTTTGATTGTCGTAATTATCCCCCTTCGCGCACCGACCATATCCTCTGAAGCGGTCGCTTAACCAGCGCCCGTTAAAGACGCTAAAATAGCAGCCATAATTCAGCCCGCGGTACACTTCAAGACGGTCGAATCTATACGCGACGAGATGCCCATACAAAGATTTATGATATTCAAAAGCATCTCGGCAAGAAAGTTCAGCCGTAGGGAAAGACGGGCGACCTTTTATGGAAGTGACATTCCAAGCAGCTTCATTTGCATATGTTTGGTCCTGCAATATAAATGAGGCAAACAAAACAACAAGAGACAACCATTTCTTACTGGCAATGATTAGCGCTCCACGACCTATTACTGCCCGAATTTTATCAAGCAAAAACTGAACGGATTTATTTTTAATGGTTTTGGTAAGACGATTTAATAAATTAACAAACATCTTCAATTCCGTCCTTGGCTTATAGGGCCGTGCTGGTCTGACTGAGTCGCAGACCGAACACGAGCGCGGACTCACTTGAGCCACTGAGGGCGCGGAGTGTATCAGCTGATGCGTTGGTTACCCATCCAGTAGCTAAAGCGCAGGACTGTCGCTCGCAGTGCTGCGTAAGCGCGACGTACTACAATCCCCCGGTTTTTCTGGACGCGGAGTGTTGCAGATCTTGATCGCTGATTGCCAAGAACCAGTCACCAAGACCCGTAACAGCGTTCATCCGCGAGCCATCAGTCCATCGCAACGGCATCAACAACCATCAAATAACCCTCCCAACGCCGCTGGCACCCAATTCATGATCACCAGCTCGCCCGTGGTTTCGGCCATGCCTTGCCGTTGATTGGTGCAGCTGTAGCGGATATCCAGCTGCTCGAAGTGGAAGCCCGCAAAGACACGACGGATGTCCGGATGGTCGTTAATGCTGACCATCACCTTGCCCTTGCAGCGGCGCATGAAGTCGGCCATGCGCTCATAGTTTTCAAACGGGAAATCCACGCCATAACCCGCCGTCTGCCAGTAAGGCGGGTCCATGTAGTGGAAGGTATGGGCGCGGTCGTAGCGCTCGGCGCAATCTAGCCACGGCAGGTTCTCGACATAGGCACCGGCCAGGCGCTGCCATGCTGCCGATAGATTCTCCTCGATGCGCATCAGGTTGATGGCAGGGCCAGTCGTGGCGGTACCGAAGGTTTGCCCGCTGACCTTGCCACCGAAGGCATGGTGCTGCAGGTAGAAGAACCGCGCGGCGCGCTGGATATCGGTCAGGGTTTCGGGGCGGGTGATCTTTTGCCACTCGAAGATCTGCCGACTGGACAACGCCCATTTGAACTGGCGCACAAACTCCTCGATATGGTTTTGCACCACCCGGTACAGGCACACCAGGTCACCATTGATATCGTTCAGCACTTCGACGGGCGCCGGCTGCGGGCGCAGGAAGAACAGCGCCGCGCCGCCGGCGAACACCTCGACGTAGCATTCATGGGGCGGGAATAACGGGATAAGGCGATCGGCCAGGCGGCGCTTGCCACCCATCCACGGGATGATTGGATTACTCATAGAATTGCAAACCTTTACTGTATGGATAAACAGGCGCTAGACTCCCGCCCGCTTCGTGCACGGAGTGGAAGTCTTGGCTTGGCTTGCAGGATGGGTCTGCGGGTTGAGTGGCCGACCCGGTGTTGACGCACCGGGTCGGTCGCTTCCTTTTTTCGTTTTGCGAAGGTGTCAGGACTGCGGCCAGGCGGCCTCAAGCTTTCGTTTGTGCGCGGTGTTCGTCGGCGCATCCACGCCTGAGAGCCGCCGATGTAGGGCAACCGCCCGATAAATCGTGCAGCGCTTCACCACCGGCACATCCAAGGCCACCATGGCCTCCAGCAGAATCTCGTCGCAGCGGGCGCGGCTGATCTTTTGCGGCACGCCATCCTTGGTGGTAGCCAGGTATTCACAGAGCATGTCGTGCACCACGGCCGCTTGGCCGTATGCACCCCAGGGCGGAATCAGCGACCAGAGCACTTGCGGTACCGAAGCGCCGTCGGTGAGGTAGCCGGCAGGCACATTGACCCACTCGCCACTGACCGCGCTGCCCACATAGAAGCGGAAGGGCTGGGTCACCCGCCAGTGATCGGCACCCAGCGCCGCACTCGCCTCGGCGTCATAGCGCACATCGAGCGGCGCGGTGAATGCGGTAAAGCTGCTCACACCAACACCTCCCGCGCCTTGGCCCACAGTGCCCGACGCTCAGCTAGGCCATTGAGCCCG
>JBILAR010000135.1:0-7778 GCA_044354115.1 Pseudomonas sp.
CGTAAAGCGATCCTGATCCGCCAGGGTGTTCAGTTCCTTGACCCACCAGAACCACGCCGCCGACTCAGCCGCCCACTCGGGTTGCTCAAGCAGCTCGGGGGTTCTCAGCAGCCGGTCATCCTGAAACAACGCGCAGCTGCACTTGAGGTAATTGAGGCGGCCGGTGATCTGGATCAGGCCGCGCCCTCGGTAGAACTGGCCATCACCATCAGCCTCGGAGGTGTTCCCCAGCTGCTCAGCCAGCTTGCCGGTGTCGTACTTGGCAAGGTAGGCACCGCCGCCCAGCTCACGCACGTACTGCAGCTGGCAAGACTCATGGCCGATCTGCGCCAAGAAAGCAGCGATGCGCTTCGGAGTGTTGATCTGATGACGCTGCATCGCCGCATTCAGCACGGATACAAAAACGCCCGCTTGGCGGCGGGCGTTGGGCATGATGGCAAGCAGCTGGGCTTGGGTCAGTTGCATATTTTTCTCCAGACGAAAAAAAGCCCGCTCAGTGGCGGGCTCCAAGATTTTGCGAAGTTACTCATAGTCGACTTCGTGCGGCTCACAGGAAACGACACGGCCAGAATCACCATCCAGCAGCACAAGGACCAATGGTGTTGTGTCGAGGAAGCGCTCAATTTCAATCACCTTGCCGTAGGGCTCCTGCCACGGGCGACCGTCAGTCAATTTATCCTGCGGTACCATGACTCGCAGACCTACACGCAACTCACTAACTTTCATTACTCGCCCAACCCTGAATAGCCATCTGATGCGCAATCCTAACGGGGCAAGGCGCGCCAAACCAACCGATTAAACCTCAACGTCGTACTGCGGCAGGCTTGGTGCGGGGCCGGTGATCGCACCGTCGATGATGAAGGCGTTCTGGCCGACCGGCACGCTGACGCCGCTGGCTTGGATCTGCACGCCGTTGCGCAGCTGCAAGATGCTGGTGGCGCTGGCGGTACTGATACTGATCACCTCGCCCACCGCCCGACTGCCGCCGGGCAGCAGGCCAATGAAGCGCTTCCATGGATTGACCGTTGCCATCAGTAGCCTCCGCCGGTGTGGCGCTCGAAGCGCAGGGTCTGCTGCACACGCGCCGCGCCAATGCCTTCGGCGCTGATCTCGGTCGAGAGGCACAGGCCGCGCCAGGTATCGCCATCGCCGCGCACTTCGCAGAGCATCGCCGGCTCGACTAGGCCAGGGTTGCCACTGTCGCTGGGCGGGAATAGCGGAATGATCTTGCTGACAATCTCTTGATTGCCGCCCTTGCTCAGCTCACACATGCCGCGAAAGCGGTTGGCCGTGGTGTCGGTCAGCAGGTCGTCATACACATCCGGCGCCGGGTTGTCGCCGGCAGTACCGGCGCGGCGCACGTCCACGGCCACGCCGTAGTTGGTGCCGGACACATAGCAGCTGTTCCAGGCAGGCATAGGTGACCATTCGCCGCCAAGGCTGGTGACGATGTCGGCCGGGATGATCCGATCCATGATCGCCGCCGGCCAATCCCACACCGGTTCGCGATAGCGCGGCAGCACGGTGAGCGCATCGCTGTCGCGCGACGGGCGCACCACGCCGCCCACCGCCTCGGCGATGCGAGCGACCACCTGCATGGCCGTCTGGCCCTGATAACTCAGCGCACCGGCCGGCAGCGTCCAGTCTGGCGGGTTGTTGTTGAGCGAGTCCCAGCTCAAGGTAAAGCCGGTGTACTGCAGCTGATCCTCGGCAGCCTGCCTCGCCGTGATGCCCGCCGCATTCACCGCGCTACGCGCCGGTGCATAGGGCGCGGCCAGCAGCTGGCTGCGCGTAGCGCCGGTGATGCTGTAGCGCTCGGCCGGAAACTTCTGCTGGCGGCTGTAGCGCTCGATCAGCAACAGCCACTTCCAGCCATTGATATCCAGCTCGACAGTCTTCTGCCCATCGGCATCCGGACGCACCAGATTGAGTGAGGTCTGGCCGGTCAAATCCGCACTGAACGACCAGCTGTAGGCGTCGATATCCAAACCGACCCG
The DNA here is from genome assembly GCA_044354115.1 of Pseudomonas sp. Classification (GTDB taxonomy): domain Bacteria; phylum Pseudomonadota; class Gammaproteobacteria; order Pseudomonadales; family Pseudomonadaceae; genus Aquipseudomonas. The sequence continues at coordinate 1,998 of JBILAR010000135.1, forward strand.
GATGTTGCTGGCGTCGATGGGCGTGCGCTCGGGCAGCACCACCAGCGTTACCGTGTTGGCGATCATGTAAGTCTCCAGAATATCGGGGTCAACGGCCGGGTCGATGATGATCACCGGGCCGTCGTAGTCGGGGTAGCTAATGCCGGTCGGAACCGGGTCAGCGGGCGTGCCCCAGCCCCACGGACACGTACGCATCAGGTTGAGAATCTGTGCAGGGTTGAAGCACAGGGTCGTACCACTGTCCACCGGCTGAATGGCGCGAGCGGCTGGCGTGTAGTGAAAGTCGAAAAACGCCAGCGGCGTGGTGCTGGGCGAGTAGCGCACGCCTCCGAAGTCAAACGTCACCGGGCCGGGACCTGGGATATACAGGCTGGCCAGCCGGGCTTGTTCGACGTTGTAGCGCGGGCCGTATTCGTCGCTGCGCTGCCAGACTTGACCATTGCCGCTGTCTTTTTTGTCCGGCATGGGGTCGTAGATCAACCGCAGGTGTATGTCCTGCACGCGAATGCTGCGATCCCAGCGCCCCCACACCGTACTGTCGCGCGGCGGCACATCGTTCCAGCGGCTTAAGCCAGCGGCATCCTGCGCCGCCGCAGCCTCCCAAAGCAGCGCGTGCCGCGCGTCGATGGCGGGCACGTCATTCCAAGCCGCCCGCCCATGCAGGTCCACGTCCGTACCACGGCCCCACGCCGCGCTCCGGCTGATGCCTTTGTCTGGCACATCACCCCAGCTAACCGCAGGCGCAGGGTCACCGGGGCGGCGAGCCTTATTCCAGCCCGCCACCGTTTCGAGTATCAGCATTAGAGGATCTCTACAGGGATAGGGCCATGACCGATGGGCTGAAAGTAACGCACAGCCACGGCTCGCGCCGTTCCTAGCTCGCGCGAGCCGTCTGTGGTGATGGGCCACCAGACTGGCTCGTTGGCTGGCAAAGCGCCGGCCTCGGTAATTTCATACAGAACACCGGCAAACACCGACGGCCGCACGCGACGGCCGACTGGCACCAACAGCCCAGCCGAGAACGCAATGCCGAAATCATCCAAGCCCAAGGCGTATACAGCTCCGTCAACCACGGTTACGCCAACTGCCAGGCGGCCATCGCTGGCAGTTGCGCCATTGCCCGCCACCCGCCACCCGCCGTCTAGCTTACGCTCTACAATCAGCACCTCCCGCGCCGACGGAACGCCAGAAACACGCACCTGCGCATCGACGCTGCCCGGCTCGGTCACCTCATTGTTTGAGCCAGTCAGTATGTTGATTGTGTAAGTGCCGCCGGCCGCTATGGCTAGCGCCTGCGCATGCACTTTCGCGGGTGCTGTGGCGTCTTCAACAATCACCACCCAGCCCGACTGATCCGCGAGCTCCTGTTGCAGCACATCAACCCAAGGGGTGAACTCGCCGGCGCGCGACTCCAGACCGATATCCGCCTGCCCTGCCGCTACAAGAGTGCGCGACACTCTTACCAGCTTGTGCCCCGAGGTGACGACTCCGTCGCGCAATACCCGGAAGCGAATCAACTCCCGATGCGGTGCGGCGCGCACTAAGAAAGGCGGAACAGACTGCGAGAAGGCCATTACCAATAGTCCGGGTTGTCAGTAATAATCAGCGAGCTGCGACCGCCGACTGCGGCCAGTAACGGTAGGTAGTGGTAACCGTCAGCCAGCGGAGCGAGGTTGTGGATCGTGTCCCCCGTATAAGAGGTGGTGTTACCCTCTAGGCTGTTTCTCAACTGCGGCGCAGAGATACGGGTTAGCAGGATGTCCTTTCGTATGCCCCTCAATCCAGCTTGAGCCTGACCATCCGCAACCCACCGCACCTGAGACATTTCCAGAGCGGGTATCGCTACGATAGTCGCAAGATTGACCCCGGCTTGCAGGCTTTCTGAGACGGTGTCTGAGCCCTGCGTTCGGCTTGCCGCTCCGGCGAGCGTGGTGTTGGGGATGCCTGCGGCATCAACAAGCAATCCGGTTCTAGGATTGCGTAGGGTGGTGATCTCGGGGGCTTGGAAATACAGTGACGGTTGGGTGCCGCTGACGGCAATGGCCTGACCACCGGCCGCAATCAAATTGCCGCCAAGGTCGGCCCCTAGATACAGCGTGCCGACCGGCCCTGCTTCGATGCCAGCGCCTGTCACGCCGCTGGCAGCCGAAGTGTACCCCTGAATCGTGAAGATGGCGGTTCTGGCGTCGGCGACTACAGTCCAGCGCGTCCCGGTCGCTGACCACGAAAAAAGATCAGTCCCAAACCAGTGCGGAATGGAATTCCCGGCGGCCTTCCCTGTTATAGCTCCAACCCCCTGAGGCACGCCACCGGCTGACATCCCTGTGTAGCTGGCATGCAGCCATACCTTGAACACCCCATGAAATGCCAAGTTAGACGAGTTAACGTAGTAACCGCTGGTGATCGAAACGTAATTACCATCGGCATTACGCAGCACAAGGTACATGTCACCTTCATCTATCAGTTCCCACCCGGCGGGCGGGCGGGCACCGTAGCCAGTCACTAGGCACGCCTTCAGAATCAGCTTGTAATTAGTGAACCTGGCCAGTGACGCGGTGTTGCTGGCGTAGAGCACCGGCACTCCGGCGTCCTTCGAGCTATAGACTTGCGCCATCAGTCTGCATCTCCTCTGATTTGCAACTTAAATTGATCGTCATCCACCGTGCCCTGCCCGCTCAGCACGGTGCGCACAATCCACAGCGGGCCTAGGCAGCTGTCGGTGTTGAAGCGCACCGCATTAGCGGCCGACCAGCCAGACCCCCAGCCCTCTTTCTTGATTAGAAAATAGGGCTCGCTGGTTTGCGGATTGATCGGCGTACAGTCACTGGTAATCACGCCAGCGCCGATAACCCCCAGCTTTTCCTCGACTACGTTGAACTGGGTGCTACTGGTAAATACCAACGCCCACTTGCCATCGACGGCGCCACGATTGGTGATCAATGCCGGATAGCTGAGCTGGTTGTAATTGGAGGTGGTCGAGCCGCCCAGCGGTGCGTCTGTCCAGTTCGGCGCGGCGGTGTTCCACGTTTGCTGGGTGAACCAGTGATGCACTCGCGACTGCAAATCGCCCCAAGAAACAGCGCTGGAGACCTTCGTCGTGTTGGCGGGCAGATCCCACGGCAACGGTGCGCTTAGCCCCAAGGTGCCGCTGATCTGCACCTCGGTGCACAGCGTCATGTGCTCGACCCGATCACGCACCACCAGTGGCAGGGTCAGCGGGTTACCGGCGGCATCCTGCAACACCAGTGGGTTAGCCCAAGTTACACGGCCTAGATCACGGTTGGCCGTGAAGCTCTCCGCCCGCAACACCAGACCGTTGACATCCACCACATCAATGGCCGCCTGCAGCGTGCGCGCCAGTTGCAGGGTTTGCCCGGCGGCCGGGCTTGGCACCGAGGTTTCGGCGGTGTGGTGGATGACCATCACGTCGCCCTCACGGTAGATCGGCACGCGGCCATCCGAGGGCAGCCGTACCGGATCGAGGCCGATCAGGCTGGCATCGAGCGGCAGCGCCGTGATGATCACGCCGTTGTAACGCAGCAGCAGCGGGATTACCGGAATGTCACTGGCACCCGTCAAGTCCGCAAGGTTGCTGGTAAAGCGCAACCGCACAATGCCGGTGTCGATGTCCACGGTGCCTTTGATAACCGCATGGCTGAACACCCCATTGGCATCGGCCGTGGCGGTGACCACCTGCGCGGTATCCACACGCACCGCCGTTACCTGCACGCTGCCCGAACGCAAGGGCGCGCCGGGCGTGCGAAAGCACATGGCGTTAATCGAAAAGCCCGAGTTGGTGGTCAGGCAGGCCAGCAGCGTGATCGCCGCCGAGCTGCCTGCGTTGTAGCTGTTGAGCGTGGCTTTGCGCCCGGCATAGTCTACGGAGCCGACCGCGATGCCAGCATTGGTGTTGCTGGCGATGTTTTTGTACAGCACCCCGGAGCGGTCAACGTAGGTCTCGCCGCCCCAGGTGAACATCAGCGAGCCGGGCACAATCGGCTCGGCGATACCCGGCAATAGATCCAGCGTCACCGGTGCCACGGGTTGCGCATCCACTTGCGCGCCATAGCTCTGTGAGTTGGCCTGCGCGCGCACGGCCAGGGTGCCGCCGAAGGTTTCCGTCAGCGAGGTATTGGTCGAGACCAGCACCGGCTTCGGGTCGCTTAACCCCACCTGCTTGGTCGAGTACACGTATTCCGGGTACACATAGGCGTTGCACACCCTGAGCGTAAAGGCCCCTGTTGAGTAGTTGATGCTGCCCACACGCCCAACCCAGCCACCTGCACCATTATCTGTGACGGTGTTATCGACGGTAATTTCAGACTCATAAACGGGCAGCTGGTTTTGCAGGCGGTAGCCAATGGCAGGCACGGGCTGTCGCCGGCGAGTAGCCCAGCCGATTTGCACCGAGCCCGGTTTAAGTGGCGCGCCCGGAATAGTGCCCGAGGCAACCCCGCCGCCATCCGAGGTAACGGACAACGGCGTGTCGGTGAATGAACCTTGCTGGTAATTGTGGGTGATGCCGCTGCCCGCATCCGGCGTGGCGAGCAATTCCATGCTCACGGTGCCGGCGGCGTAGTTGATCACCCCCGTACCGCCAGTACCGCTCAAGGTGCCGTTGCCGCTATCGGTCAGGGTTTTAGTTACGCCCGCTACGATGTAGGTGGCCGAATAAGAACCCGGCAGCAAGCCTTGGTGCGGCAAGGTGCGATCAGCCCGCGCCTTGGCAGCGATGCTGCCACCCGTGCGCTGGGTAACCGCCGAGTCATTTTGGCCAACATAGGCATAGATGATCGAGCTGCCAACATCTGGCAGCGCATTCAGAGTCAGTGCTACCGAACCGGTACCGAAGGCAATGGTGCCAGCACCCTCGCCGAGCATGTCGCCGTTACCGGGGTCGCGGATTTCCTGCCACTTGCCCAACGCCAAGTAGCTGACCACCAAGGTGCCGGGGCGCGGCAAGGCCTCGGCTAAACTAAGGGCATAAACAAAGCCGCGATTGCCCAGGCTGATCGGAATTTCACCCGAAACGGTTTCGCCAGTGGCCGCCGCGCCCGGTTGATAGCTGCCCGTGGCACTGCCGGTAAAAGCACCGCCGGCGCGGGTGAGGTTAATCTCGCCAGTTTCGTAATCGATGCTGCCGGCGGTGATCCAGTTGCTGCCCGAGACGAAACGCAGGCCGCCCTTGCTGTCATCGGCGAACACGCCACCGTTAACGCTCAGGCTCAAAGTGCCCGGCGCGCAGCCGGTACCGAGAAAGGTGCGCGACTGCCCGCCAGTGACCAAGGCCACGGTAAGGGTGACGCTGCGCGATGGGCCGGCGACGAGAATCATGCGCCGCTGGTAACCGGCCAACTGATCGATCAGCGCGTTTTCGCGGGTGGTGCTCGGCACCAGTTGCGAATAGACGCTGCTGACCCGCAGATTAAGTGAACCCTGCGCCACTGCCTCGGCCAACTTACTGATGCCGTAATAGTGCGCGGCGTCGGCCACTTGGGTGCCCAGCACCTGAGACTTAGCCAGACCGCCCAAGGAGGTAGCTGTAGTACCTGCCGGAGTCACTTGGCCGCCGGGGAAGGTGCTGCTTAGTGGCGCGCTGATCGACAGGTCGAGACGGCGGCGGGTGAAGGTTATGAAGTTGCCATTGCCATAGTCGTAAACGAACTGCTCGATGCGCGGATCTACACCGGTGAGGCGCACGTATTGCGAAACCCCGCCATTGACCAACTGATAGACGCTGCCGATCTCTGGCTGGCGTTGCTCCTCGCGCTGTACGCAGGC
>JBILAR010000131.1:0-8041 GCA_044354115.1 Pseudomonas sp.
GATTCTGCTCGACTACTTAGGTTTGCGCCCAGCGGTGGCTGTTCAGCAATAGGGCGTCATCAGATCGTCACGCAACTGTCGTGAAATGCAAAGGCCGGTAGAAATATCGGCCTTTTGCATTTCTAGACTCGAGACTCTCATGACCACCATCGAACAGCTGAGCGCACTCACACAGATTCTTGCCCAGCGCAGTTTAAGTACCTTGTTCCAACCGATTATCTCGCTGTCTGAACGACGTATTTTGGGCTACGAAGCCCTGACGCGCGGCCCCTCTAACAGCCCGCTGCACTCGCCTATCCCACTATTCGCCGTGGCCCGGCAAAGCGCGCGCCTCAGCGAACTGGAGGTGCTCAGCCGGCAAAGCGCCTGCCGCCGTTTTAGCGAGCAGCAACTGCCCGGCCTGCTGTTTTTAAATATCTCTCCAGAAACCTTGTTGGAGCCCGAGCATCAACCGGGGCGCACTCTGCAACTGTTAGAGACTTACGGTATCGCACCCAGTCAGGTAGTGATTGAGCTGACCGAGCAAGCGCCTATCGATGACTTTGCCTTGCTGCACACGGCGCTCCACCACTATCGCTCCATGGGCTTTTCGATTGCCTTGGACGACCTCGGTGCTGGCTATTCAAGCTTGCGCTTGTGGTCGGAGCTACGCCCCGACTACGTTAAAATCGACCGGCACTTTATCGACGGTATTCACCTCGATGCGGTCAAACGCGAATTTGTTGGCTCAATCCTGAAAATGGCCCGTGCCTCTCGCGCCCAGGTAATAGCCGAAGGCATCGAGCTGCCCGAAGAGTTGGCCGTATTGGCCGATATGGGCGTGGATTTACTGCAAGGCTATCTGTTCAGCCGCCCGCAAGATCAACCTAGCAGCGACATTCATACACTGCTGCCAAAGCTCGACTGCAGCAGCACACCGTTGGCCGAAGACAGTAGCGATCTCAGCGCGCTGCTTAATCGACAAGCCTCAGTTGGCGCACAAGCGCCGATTGCCGAAGTGCTTGAAGCCTTTCGCGCGCAAGCGAACCTAAATTCATTGGCGGTGCTTAACGAGCTGCAGCAACCGATTGGCATCGTCCATCGTAATTCACTGGCCAGCGCGCTATTAAAACCCTTTGCCACCGACCTATTTGCGCGCAAACCGATTAGCCGACTGATGAGCGATGACTTCTTGGTGGTTGAGCAAAGCCACTCGTTGCAGCACGTCAGCCGGCTGCTAACCAGTCGCGCTCGGCAGCGTATCGAAGAAGACTTCATCATCACCGAACAGGGTTTATACCTTGGACTGGGGCGGGTAATAGATGTGCTTAAGCTGATCACCGAGCTGAAAATCCAGCAAGCCCGGCACGCCAATCCGCTCACCCTGCTGCCCGGAAATGTGCCCATCCAACAATGCCTCACTCGGCTCTTACAGCAAGCCCGCGAGGCCATGATTTGTTATGTCGATATCGACAATTTCAAACCCTTCAACGATATCTATGGCTACGCCAAAGGCGATGAAGTCTTGCTCTGTTTAGGCCAATGCCTGAGCGCGCGCGTTGACCCTAGCTGTGACTTTGTCGGTCATATTGGCGGCGATGACTTTTTACTGGTGCTCGGTTCAAGCGACTGGCGTCAACGCCTGCACAACCTGCAGGAAGACTTTCAAAGCCAATGCCGACGCTTTTACCGGCCAGAACACCTGCAAGCCGGTAGCTTTAGCAGCCACAATCGCCAGGGTCAGCATCAAGAGTTTCCATTGCTGTCGTTATCGCTGGGGGTCGTGCATCTGCGTCCAGAGGCCTGTGCGCAGTTGGATGCCAACCAACTAGCGGACCTAGCCTCCCAAGCCAAGCATCACGCCAAAGCGGTGCCGGGCTATAGCTTGCACATTATGGACACGCTAACGCTGCCCGCTCAGAGCCCCAGCTCAGTCGCACGCGCCTCATAACGGGCTGCTAGCTCAGGGTTCGCGGCCAAGCCAGGGCCGCCTTGTTGATACAAACCCACCAACCGCCGCGCCGCCAACGGATGGCCCGCGCTCGCCGCCTTTACCCACCACTGTGCCGCGTTTTGCCCATCAGCAGCCCGTTGCACATCGCCGGCCAAACTGACTACGCCCAATTGGTAAGCAGCCTTGCCATCACCGGCCACTGCGGCTAATTGCAACAAGCGCAGGCCTTCTTGCCGGGCAGCCAAGCCTTGGCCGCGAAACAGCAGTAAATGCCCATAGAAACTTTGCACCTGCACATCACCAAGTGCCGCCATGCGGGCAAATTGACCTTGCATCCAGCTCCACGCGCGCGGCTGCTTAACCAGCCACGACCAATGAAACACACGACGTGCTAACAGATACCCCAGACGCGCACGCAAGGCCCAGAACATTTACAGCTCCTCGGGATAGCTGAACTCAAACACGCGCGCCACTTCGGCGGCATGCCAAGCAGCAGCCGCAACGCCATCTGCTGGGCCGTTAAAGCGTTCAAGCTGGCTGGCACACTCAAAAAAACCGGTGCGTGGCAAACGACTGGCACCTTGGCTAATCACCAAGGCGCTACGCAGTGGCCGTTCCGCGCGCGCATCCAAGCCAGCCAAATGCTCAAGGGCGGCAGCCAAGGTTTGCATTGCTGGGGTTGGTAACTGCAAACGCTCAATTAGCGCACGGTAGGTCAGCAAGTGCTGCTGACGCTGCGCCCCGGCCAACTCCAGCAACAATGCCTGCCAATGCTGGCGGCTAATACTGACGCTCACTCGGGACTGCTCCAGCCGGCAATCCCCAACGCCCGCGCCAGCGGACGCAAAATCGGCTCACCCGCCTCACGCTCGCCGTTTTCAATTTGCTCAAGGTAATGCGGGCTAATCCCCACAGTGCGGGCTAAGACGTCTAACGACAGATTTAAACCCTCGCGCAATGCGCGCATCTCACTGAGCGGCGCACTAAGTAATGCGGGTTTGGCCGCCGAGTTTTCGACCGCGCCCTGCGGGTTAATCCCGGCGGCTTTTAACAAGGCCTGATACTGCGCCCAAGGCAGCACCGCATACTCCGGCTCGCCGTCACGATTGATTACTTGCACATTCATTTTAAGACTCCGTGGAAAGCAGCGCTAACTGCGTCAGCACCCTCCTTGTCAGCGCTTATCTTAACAGGAGCACTGCACTATTGGCGCGTAACAGCGCCGCGAACAACGCCCTCTATTGCACCAGAAAAACCAAGCAACAACCCTCGGTAACACACGAGGAAACCAGCCAAACTCAAGCATCGACGGAAAACCCGCGGCCACATTGAGGCAAATCGGCTTACCCACAAAACCTGTGGATAAGTCTGTGGATGTTTATCTCAAACAACCAACAAAAGCCCAGCGCGCAAGGCCTCAGAGCAAATCGAACACTTTTTAAACAATACAAAAAAATGAATAAAATCAATAAGTTAAAAAACCAAACAAACGTAAAAGAGAATCTGCCAGAAACCCCACAACAGCCTCAAGTAATTGTGCATAACAGTAACACTGCAACTTTTAGGGTGGGGCAAAGCCTGCACTGTCAAGGCTAAAAAATCACTAAAACGCAGAATGCAAAACGCCCCGCAAAGGCGGGGCGTTTTCTGTAGCGCGACTAACTTACTTAGACGCTTGTGCCGCTGGATCTTTGATCGAAAGCAGCTCCAGATCAAACACCAATACCGAGTTTGCTGGAATCTCAGGGCTTGGGCTTTGCGCGCCGTAAGCCAGCTCGCTTGGAATGAACAGCTTAACTTTTTCGCCAACGTGCATCAGTTGCAGCGCTTCAACCCAACCCGGGATCACACCGCTAACAGGCAAATCAATCGGGCTGCCACGCTTGATCGAGCTGTCGAATACCTTACCGTCGGTCAAAGTACCTTCGTAGTGAACACTTACTACGTCAGTGGCTTTTGGCTGTGCGCCTTCAGCCTTAGTAATAACTTCGTATTGCAGGCCCGACTTAGTGGTAATTACACCAGCACGTTTGGCATTTTCTTCAAGAAACTTCTTGCCGGCTTTGCTGGCTTCTTCAGTCATGGCCACTACACGCGCTTCGGCACGCTTTTGCAGTGCGGCGAAGGCTTCAACCAGCTCTTCGTCTTTTAATTTTTGCTCTTTCTTGCCGATGGCGTCTTCGATGCCCTGTGCTACGGCTTTCGAATCCAAATCATCCATGCCTTCCTGAGCCAGGCTCTTGCCCATGTTCAGGCCGATGCCGTAAGAGGCTTTCTGCGCTGGAGTGGTGAGCTCAACTTTAGTCTGCGAGTCGCAGCCTGCGAGAACTAGACCTAACAGAGCTACCGTCGCTAATTGTTTCATGCTGATTCCTTGTTCATACGCGAAATGGGCAAAGCAAATTGAAGGTGCGAGCTTAACAGGCGACCTTTATCACTGGCTACCGGCGATCAGAGCGAATAAATGCCGAATAGTTCAGAGACTTAGGAATTTTTTAAGTTTTTTTGCGGATTTTATTTGTTGCGAATGTGGCGATGAAGCGAGGATTTAAAACACTGTAGCGATTTGAAGCGATGTAAAAAATGGCGCAGCGGACGGGACTCGAACCCGCGACCCCCGGCGTGACAGGCCGGTATTCTAACCGACTGAACTACCGCTGCGCGTAACTCCAAAAGATATGGTGGGTGATGACGGGATCGAACCGCCGACCCGCTGCTTGTAAGGCAGCTGCTCTCCCAGCTGAGCTAATCACCCTTCACTCTCGAAGTGGGAGAATTCTAGGCGCGATATCCGACCTTGGCAAGCTTTAATTTAAAAATTAATCGATTTAGCAAAGACTTAGCGCACTATTAGCCAACTGCGTCGTGGCGGACAATAATGCTCGCCTTACACTATTGGCCCCCGCGCTGAGCGTTTTGCCCAAATGGAGATGCACCCTTTATGTGGTTTCGTAACCTGCTCGTCTATCGCCTCACCCAAGATCTGCCGTTCGATGCGCAAGCACTGGAAACCGCACTGGCCGCCAAACCTGCGCGCCCCTGCGCCAGCCAAGAACTGAGCACTTACGGTTTTATCGCGCCGTTCGGCAAAGGCGAAGATGCCCCGCTGGTGCATGTCAGCCAAGACTTCATGCTGATTGCCGCACGCAAAGAAGACCGCATCCTGCCGGGCAGCGTAGTGCGCGATGCCTTAAAGGAGAAAGTCGAGGAGATCGAAGCCGAGCAAATGCGCAAGGTCTATAAGAAGGAACGCGACCAGATTAAGGATGAGATCATTCAGGCGTTCTTGCCCCGTGCCTTTATTCGCCGCTCCGCCACCTTCGCCGCGATCGCACCGAAACTGGGCCTGATTCTGGTTAACGCCGCCAGCCCGAAACGCGCCGAAGACTTGCTCTCGACCTTGCGCGAAGCCATCGGCTCGCTGCCGGTGCGCCCGCTAACCGTTAAGGTCGCACCGACCGCGACCCTGACTGAGTGGGTCAAAACCCAGCAAGCGGCCGAGCACTTCAGCGTGCTCGACGAATGCGAACTGCGTGACACTCAAGAAGACGGCGGCATTATTCGTTGCAAGCGCCAAGACCTGACCAGCGAAGAGATTCAGTTGCACCTGAGCGCCGGCAAACAAGTGACGCAATTGTCGCTGGCTTGGCAAGACAAGCTGTCGTTTGTGCTCGACGACAAAACCATCATCAAGCGCCTGCGCTTCGAAGACCTGCTGCAAGACCAAGCCGAGCAAGATGGCGGCGACGACGCGCTGGGCCAGCAGGACGCCAGTTTCACCTTGATGATGCTGACCTTCGGCGAGTTCTTGCCGCAGCTGTTTGAAGCCCTCGGCGGCGAAGAAATCCCCCAAGGGATTTAATCCCTATCCCCGACGCTGCCTGCTAGGCAGCGTCGGCATATATACCGAGCCACTGAAAAACCCCGACACAATGCAAAACTGCGTATTCACCCGCGCAGCTTGCCCTGCGCCTGCACATGTGCAAAATAACGCACAGAGCAAGGACGACCTTGCCCCTCACATGCTCACCATCCGGGGACGACCCCAGCCCTAAAGCTGCTCTGGAGGTCATCATGGCTTGGATTATTCTGTTGTTCGCTGGTCTGTTTGAAATTTGCTTTGCCGTCGGTTTGAAATACACCGAAGGCTTTAGCCGTCCGTTACCTTCCGTCCTGACGGTCGCGGCAATACTGCTCAGCCTAGGCTTACTGAGCTTAGCGATGAAGGCGTTACCGCTGGGCACCGCTTACGCGATCTGGACTGGGATTGGCGCAGTGGGCACGGTGATCGCTGGAATCTGGCTATTTGGCGAATCCATGGCACTGACCCGCCTGCTCAGCGTTGCGCTGATTGTCTGTGGTTTAGTCGGCTTAAAGCTCAGCCACTGAGCACGTTGCTACATTGGCCTGCGATTCTACAGGCCAATGTAGAAACCGTTGATTAACGAATAGTACCGCGCAACGCGCTCACCGCCGCCTGCAATGCCAAGCGGTCGGTGCTCGCGGCCAATGGCGCGCCCGCCACCAAGCTGACTCGCGACCACAACCGGCGAAACAGTCCCTTGCTTGGATCACGGCTAAAAAAGCTGCCCCACAGGCCTTGCAGCGCCATGGGAATCACCGGCACCGGGTTCTCGGCCAAAACCTTTTCAACCCCAGACTTAAACTCATTCAGCTCGCCATCGGTGGTCAATTTGCCCTCGGGAAACAGGCAGACCAACTCGCCGGCCCGCAGGTATTCGGCAATCTTCTTAAAGGCGGCGTCATAAATCAGCAGGTCTTCGCTGCGCCCGGCGATCGGCACGGTGCCGGCGGTGCGAAAGATAAAGTTCAGCACCGGCAGGTTGTAGATTTTGTAATACATCACAAAGCGAATCGGCCGACGCACCGCACCGCCGATCAGCAAGGCATCGACAAAGGACACATGGTTACACACCAGCAGCGCCGCGCCCGTATCGGGAATCTGCGCCAACCCACGGTGCTCGACGCGATACATAGAATGGCTGAGCAGCCAAATCATAAAGCGCATGCTGAACTCGGGGACGATCTTAAAGATGTAGCTATTGACCGCGATGTTCATCAGCGACACCACCAAAAATAGCTCGGGGATCGAGAAGCCGGCAACACTGAGGAACAGGATAGAGACGATGGCCGATACCACCATGAAGACTGCGTTGAGGATGTTATTCGCGGCTATTACGCGCGCCCGCTCATGCTCGGCGGTGCGCGCCTGAATCAGCGCATACAGCGGCACTATATAAAAGCCGCCAAACAAGCCAATGCCAAAGATATCGCCGAGAATCAGCCAGGCCTGGGGTTCGGCCAGCACCGCCAGCCAGCTATGGGGCTCGACACCCTGAATGAAGCCGTCGGAATGCCACCAGAGCAACATGCCAAACACGGTTAGGCCGAGCGAGCCAAAAGGCACCAAACCTATCTCGACCTTGCCACCCGACAGCCGCTCACAGAGCATCGAGCCCGTGGCGATACCTACCGAGAACACCGCCAAAATCAGCGTGACTACACCCTCGTCGCCATGTAAAAAATCCTTGGCGAACGCCGGAATCTGAGTCAGGTACACCGCGCCCAAAAACCAAAACCACGAGTTGCCCACCAACGAGCGCGACACCGATGGCACTTGCTGCTGCAAGCCCAGACGCATAATGGCCAACGACTCGCGAAAGATATTCCAGTCCAGCTTTAACTCCGGCAACGCCGCATGGGCGCGCGGAATACCACGGCTGGCCAGATATCCGAGGCAGGCCACCAGCACGATCATCACCGCCACCCAGTTAGCATAATGGCTGCTCGAGAGCATGATGCCCGCGCCGATGGTGCCGGCCAGAATGGCCAAAAAGGTGCCCATCTCGACCAGCCCATTGCCGCCGACCAACTCTTCTTCACGCAGCGCTTGCGGCAAAATCGAGTATTTAACCGGGCCAAAAATCGCCGAATGAGTGCCCATGGCAAACAGCGCGATTAACATCATCGGTAAGTTATTCAGCAGGAAACCAGCGGCACCGACCAGCATGATGCCAATCTCGGCCAGTTTGATCGCCCGAATCAAAGCGTCCTTGGCAAACTTCTCACCAAACTGGCCGCCGAGCG